>NZ_JASPGN010000007.1:168772-171795 GCF_030232655.1 Corynebacterium sp. MSK218 | reverse complement strand
TATATGTTGTGGTGACCCGCTGAACCCATCGTGTTCTACTTCACCCCGCTACGCACCCCGAAACCGGAAGAGCCCCTTAAGTGTAAGTGCGTGCAGGAATCTTTTAAGCGGTTGCGCGGTATGCGCGGCCGCTTTTGTCTATCTCATGGGCTGCATGGGGTGGGGAAGCTGGCAAAACTAAGGGAACGGGCGTTCTAGTTAAAGTTGAAGGTTCAACAAACCTTTTTCCCCTTTCTTACTGGGCTTCATGTTCACTCAGCGCCCTAATGTCCGCGATACTGTTCATATTTGGTTGAAATTTGCACATACTAACCCCTGCTAAAGCTTAGAAAACCTGAGTTGAGAAACTAAGGCGAGAGAACTCTAACTTAATCAGGTTTTCTAAAAGCTGAGAATATAGATACGTCAACAACATGTCGAACATTCTAGCTAACGGCATCATTTGTTGGTGTTATCATGCCGTTTTACCTGCAGGTTTGCCACCTCCCCACCTCTATAAGCGAAATTTATGGAAGGATCATCAATCTTGCAGGGACCTGTGACTGATGATATTCTGCTGAGTGGACTTTAAGATTTGATCGAGAGTCTGAAGGTGTTTGTGCCGGTCAGGGTGGAAATACCACGTCAAGATTTCAGATATTCTCAGCATCCATCCGGACGCTGCGCAGAATAAATCGTAAGAGTTTGCAACATCCGAAGAGGAAACAATGAGTAGATTACGAAACATCTCCAGAGAGGGGTGGATGGTCTTTACCGCAGTGCTGACTGCCATTGCGGTAATTGCGGCCATGATTGCCGTTCCCTGGATGAAAGCCGAAGCGGTCGAAGGAGATCCCACGAGCTTTAAGCCCGATTTTGAATTGGGCGGTGCGCCAAACACTACAAACGCAAAGGAGTGGGGATCCCTGACATGGGCAGGGCCCAATATTTCCGGAGTTAAAGCCAACCCGAACAACAATGTGGGGTGGGCTTGGTGTATCGATCCGATGAAGCACTACCCCGTGACCTCTGTCTCCACGCTTTACGCGAAGGATAACGCCACAAAGCTTGACATTGCTCCGGAGTACCGTGACGCAGTCATCCGTCTTGCATTGAAATGGCAAGAAGCTCTTCGGAATGGAGATAAGTCGAAGGCCGCGACTTACGTTGTGTACATGACGGCATTGGTTGGTCGAGATCCTATTGACCGAACCACTGCCGCATACACGATTAATGAGCAGCAGCCTAGGTATAGCAACCCAGATGGTGACGTGAACTTCCCAGCCTATAAGGGGTCCATGGAGGAGTTTACCGAGCTTACTGGGCTTAAGATTGAAAGCGCAGAGAACCCTGGGACGAACAAAACGGGCGCTGGCCCGAAGTTTGTAAAGGTCGCTGACATTCCGAAGCAGCCCGACAACTATTACATCACCGTGGTTCTTCCAAAGGGTGGCGCTTCTCGGGGCGCGCAGCGCGTTATTCCGCCGGACCAGCCGGGTCTGCCGGATGGTGGCGGCGACAACCCGGGCACGGAAGAAACCCCCGAGTCGTCTACGACTGAAGAGACCACTCCCGAGGAAACCCCGTCTGAGAGCTCTGAGACTGAGACGACTTCTGAGGAGCCGACCACGGAAGAGACGACCGAACCTTCTGAGCCGTCGACGACCGATGAGGAGACCACAGAAGAGACCACCTCTAAGGAAACTCCGTCTGAGGCCACCGACGAGTCGACGACCGAGGAAACTGAGGAGCCTTCTACTACTCCAAACACCGATGTAGTCCCAGAGCCGACGCCATCGAGCTCCGAGCGACCGGAGCCTCAGACGCCGTCTATTAAGACTGTGGCGGAGTTTGCTGAGGGTTCGTCTCGTGTTGTTAATGGTGCGACTGTTATTGACACTGTGACCTATGAGGGTCTGGTTGCTGGTAAGAAGTACCACTTGGATGCGCAGTTGATGTCCAAGGATGGTCAGACTGTTCTGGGTGATGGTTCTGCTGATTTCGTTGCCGCTGAGGGCGGTAGCGGTTCCACCACGGTTGAGATCACGGTTAAGAATGCCGAGAAGCCGGTTGATGCTGCGGTTGCGTTTGAGGAGTTGACCTCTGTTGAGGTTAATGCTGATGGTGATGAGACTCCGGGTGTTGAGACTCCGAACAAGATCGCTGAGCACAAGGATCTTAAGGATGAGGCTCAGACTGTGACCTCGAAGGAGACTTTGACGCCGTCTATTAAGACTGTGGCGGAGTTTGCTGAGGGTTCGTCTCGTGTTGTTAATGGTGCGACTGTTATTGACACTGTGACCTATGAGGGTCTGGTTGCTGGTAAGAAGTACCACTTGGATGCGCAGTTGATGTCCAAGGATGGTCAGACTGTTCTGGGTGATGGTTCTGCTGATTTCGTTGCCGCTGAGGGCGGTAGCGGTTCCACCACGGTTGAGATCACGGTTAAGAATGCCGAGAAGCCGGTTGAGGCTGCGGTTGCGTTTGAGGAGTTGACTTCTGTTGAGGTCAACGACAAGGGCGAGGAGACTCCGGGTGTTACTTCGGAGAAGCCGAACCACATCGCTGAGCACAAGGACATCGACGATGAGAACCAGACGGTTCCGAAGCCGGGTGAGGAGACGACCCCGAATAAGCCGGGTGAGGAAACGACTCCGGAGACCACGGAGCCGAGCGAGCCGTCTGAGTCGACGACCCCGCGTGAGCCGGGTGAGGAGTCTGATAAGCCGAAGATTTCGACGAATGCTGACTTTGCTAACGGTGCAACTGAGGTTGTTGCTGGTGCGCAGGTTAACGATACGGTGACGTATGAGGGTCTGGTTCCGGGTAAGGAATACACCCTGTTCGCTGAGCTGATTTCTAAGGAAGACGGTAAGTCTGTTCTGGGTAAGGGTAAGACGACCTTTACTCCGGATGCTGCCGACGGTGAGGTTGTTGTTGAGATCATCGTTGATGAGTCTGTGACGGAGCCGGTTGAGGCTGCGGTTGCGTTTGAGGAGTTGACTTCTGTTGAGGTCAACGACAAGGGCGAGGAGACTCCGGGT
>NZ_JASPGN010000007.1:168332-168672 GCF_030232655.1 Corynebacterium sp. MSK218 | reverse complement strand
CGACCCCGAATAAGCCGGGTGAGGAAACGACTCCGGAGACCACGGAGCCGAGCGAGCCGTCTGAGTCGACGACCCCGAATAAGCCGGGTGAGGAGACGACCCCGAATAAGCCGGGTGAGGAGACCACTCCGAATAAGCCGGGTGAGGAGACGACCCCGAATAAGCCGGGTGAGGAGACGACCCCGAATAAGCCGGGTGAGGAGACGACCCCGAATAAGCCGGGTGAGGAGACGACCCCGAATAAGCCGGGTGAGGAGACGACCCCGAATAAGCCGGGTGAGGAGACGACCCCGAATAAGCCGGGTGAGGAGACCACTCCGAATAAGCCGGGTGAGGAGAC
>NZ_JASPGN010000007.1:0-168232 GCF_030232655.1 Corynebacterium sp. MSK218 | reverse complement strand
CCGAATAAGCCGGGTGAGGAGACGACCCCGAATAAGCCGGGTGAGGAGACCACTCCGAATAAGCCGGGTGAGGAGACCACTCCGAATAAGCCGGGTGAGGAGACGACCCCGAATAAGCCGGGTGAGGAGACCACTCCGAACCAGCCGGGCGACGAGCCGTCTGAGCCCACGACTGATGTTCCGGATGAGGGCCATGGTCGCGGCCAGGGCGACGATGAAGATGGCAAGGACAAGTCTGACCTGCCGTGGTGGCTGCTGCTCATCCCGGGTCTGGGCCTTATCAAGCTCATCATCGATGGTGGCAGCGGTGGCAATGGTGGCGACCACGATGGTGGTAAGGACACCCCGGAGGTCACCGAGGGCAACGGCCGTGGTGGTGACCATGGTGAGTCCACTGGTGACAACACCGGTCGCGATGACCGCGAGATCACGGTTCTGGACGCTACCCCGCCGGAGGACGCTGGCATGCCGCTGCCGTCCAACGATGACCGCGAGATCACGGTTCTGGACGCTACCCCGCCGGAGGACGCTGGCATGCCGCTGCCGTCCAACGCTGAGCGTGTCGAGATCAAGCACGTACCGTCTGGTGCGACCAAGCTTGAGCCTGGCATGAAGGACTTCATCAAGTAGTCCGCCTCATCCGCCAGTCCCTAGCCCATATGGGCAGGGATTGGTAGGGGCAGAACTTGTGTAGGGCAGTCCCCTCCAGGGTTCATGGTGAACGCTGGAGGGGATTTGTCATCTATTGTTTAATTAGAAAATTTAATGCTTAAGAACGTTAGAAATCCGCGGTCAGCTGCACAGTGTGGCGGGCTGCTAGCGCTTAGAGGAGTAAGAAGTTATGGCCGATCCAGAAGAGAACAACGGTATCCCGGAGTACCCGTCGCAGGACTCCAATAGTGATTCGAACGCTGATACAGGCACTGGTACAGAATCTGCGTCCGTACCGGCATCGGCGGGAGGAAGTAGTGGTGGCGCTCATTGGAAGCCGGAGGATGGTGAGAAGAAGGGCGGCAAGAAAGCACTCATCGCTCTCCTAGCGCTCATCGCCATCATCCTGGTAGTTGTCCAGCTGGTAGTGTACTTCGGCCGTGGTGGCGACGATGATGATGCTGGCGATTCGGCGGCGTCGTCCACGGTGGCTGAGCAGTCAGACGAAGCCGCACCAACCACGAATAGTGATCCTTTCGTGGATGATTCCGGTGAACAGGACCAGGAAATTGATGCTGCGCCAGGTGAGTTCCGCGACTTCGGGGCGATGTCCTTGGGCATCAATGAAGATTTTGCAGCGGTCGATCCGATTCAGGTCACTGATACCGGAATGCTCATTCCGCCGCGTGATGTGTCGAGACTGGGCTGGTACTCGGCCTCGGCAGTACCGGGTGAGCCTGGCCCGGTGGGATCCAGCGTGATTACCGGCCACATTAACTACCAAGGCCAGGGAACTGGCTTCGCAGAGAAGTTCACCACCCTAGAGCAGGGCCAGGAATTTGCCGTCTACATCGACGGTGAAGAGCGCAAGTTCCGCGTAACTGAGGCTCCGTATCGTTTGCCTAAGGGCTCTGGTTTCCCGGACGTCATCAATGACACGGATGGCGAGAACCGTCTGGTGCTGATCACCTGTGGCGGCAAGTTTGTTGGTGGTCAGTTGGGCTACGAGGACAACATCATTACTGTTGCAGAGCCCGTAGCAGCGCCTGCCGAAGAGGGCGCTGAAGCACCGGCCGAGGCGCCGGTTGAAGCACCAGCTGAGGCACCCGCTGAAGTGCCGGCGGCTTAGCTGTCGTAGCCGTCTAAGCCGGTGAATGGCTTAGACGGAGGCCTCCTTCAAGCGCGCAATGTGCAGTGCCAAATAGGAGACCTCATCGGGGGTTAGGGTGTCGTCGAGGCGGAGCTCAATGAGGTTGGAGACAATCTGGGCGGTCTCGCCGGCATCGGGGTACCGGGCGGAAATGGCGGTGGCGACTTGGCGGTCGTCGGAATCGAGCTGTTTGTGCTCGGCCATGCGCACGAAGAGGTAGCGCAGGTGCGTGATGAAGCGCGCGACGGAGATGTCCTCGCTGTTGAGCTCAGTGCCGTTGTGGGAGCCAATGACAGCCAGGATCTGCTGAATAAGGCCCGTCATGCGGTACGTTCCCGACAAGTCGCCGACGGCGAAACCGGCGTTAACCAGATGGAGAGTAATCGCCACGGCTTCGTCGTGGTCTAGTGGCTTCTGGAGGCCATCGTTAATGGCGGATAGAAGCTGTTGCGCGAGGGTGAAGTCCTCAGCGTAGAGGTGGCGGACTTCTGCCTCTAAGGGGTAGGAAACGGTATGACCACGGGAGACTGCGCCGTGGATGTGATCCGCTAGTGCAACGACGAGTGTGAGCTTGCTGCGCAGTGCTTCCGGCATGTCGACTGAATGCATAGCGTCAATGACGAGTTGCACGTATTCGCCGGGAATACCGGCAATCATCGCGGCGAGGTGGTCCGGGTCGCGGCCAGAATCCGGAACAAAGACCTTGACCACCTTGTCCGGATCCACAGGAGTGCCGGGCTGGGCTTGGAAGCCAATGCCGCGGCCGGTGACGATGACCTCCTCCTCGCCGCGACGTGCGAGCACGACGTTGTTGTTGAACACGCGCAACAGTTGCACAAGGCACCTTTCTGGTTGAGGCCTCACCGATATCGAGTTGGGGCCACAACGACTTTTAAAACGACGAAAGCTGGCCACGATGGTGATACATCGAGCCAGCTTAGTCAGTGGGTATGCGTGGGGTGCCTTAGCGGGTGGTGGTGATGACCGTATCGCCCGCAGAGGCGTGCTTGAGACCCGCTGGGGTGACCGCAGACAGGGTCTTGGTGTTGGTTACGGCGAGGACAACGGTGGTGTCGTAGCCGGCCTCACGGATTTTGTCGAAGTCAACAGTAGCCAGCAGCTCACCCTTCTGGATGGTGTCGCCCTTCTTGACAGCTGGGGTGAAACCGTCGCCCTTCATCTTCACGGTGTTGATGCCGATGTGGACGAGGACCTCTACGCCGTCTTCGGTCTTAATGCCGTAGGCGTGGCCGGACTTCATGGCGCTCATGACGGTGCCGCTCACAGGGGAGTACACGTCGTTGTTTTCGGGGACGATGCCGACGCCATCGCCAAGGGTGCCAGCCGAGAAGACCGGGTCATCGATTTCGGCCATCGGGACAACCTCACCAGTGGACGGGGAAGCAATGTCGGTCGTGGTGCCAGCAGCAGGCTCAGCAGCTTCGGCCGGGGTGTCTGCCTTTGTGGCAGTTGCGGTGGCAGCACCTGCAGCACCAGCACCAGCACCGGCGCCGGCAGCGTGTGCGCTAGTGGTGCTTGGGGAGGCGTCGCCAAGCGCGGCGTCATCAGCGGTGTTGGCGTTGGTCTCACCGCGCTCGGCAGCCTCGCGTGCGGCCTTGGCCTCAGCGCGCTCTTCCGGGGTGCGGTAGTCGGTGAAGAAGATGAGCAGGAAGGCCACGATGAAGGCCACGGCGATGGAGATGGCGTACTTGGCCATCGGGGTAAAGACCGGGATGGTCAGGATGGAGGTGAAGACGAAGGCATCGGTAGTAATGCCGTTCGTGCCCAGGGTCAGCAGAGCCACGGTGAGACCACCGGCGAAGCAGCCTACGAGCATGCGCGGGTAAATCCGCTTGTAACGCAGGTGGATACCGTAGAGGGAAGGCTCAGACACACCGCCGAGCAGGCCGGCCAGGAGGGCTGAGCCAGAGGTCTGGCGCATCACGGTGTCGTGGTCACGGATAGATAGAGCCAGAACACCAGCGGTGGCACCGAAGCAGGCGAAGTTCCACGCGCCCATCGGGCCCTGGATGAAGTCGTAGCCCAAGGTCTGGATGTTGACCAACATGAGAGCGTTGAGAGGCCAGTGCAAACCCAGAGGGACGAGGAACGGGTAGAGCATCGGGATGGCCAGGGCGAAGACGAACGGGACGTGGTCGTTCATCCAGGACAGGCCCGCGCCAATGCCGTTACCAGCCCACACGCCGAATGGGCCGATGATGAAGGCCGTTAGCGGGATGACGAAGAGCAAGGTGAGGAAGGGGACGAAGACCATATGGACCGCGGACGGGATGATCTTCTGGAAGCCCTTGTAGAACAGTGCCGCGACGGCCGCCATGATGAGTGGCACGAAGACGTTTCCGCCGTAGTCTTGCAGCTGCAGTGGCAGGCCGAAGATATCGATGGAGCACTGCTCAGCGGACAGGGTTTCATTGGTCACACACTGTACAGCTGGGTTGTCGGTCAGGCCGGTGAACTCCGGGGTGAACATCGCCAACATGATTGCAGCCGGAACCCAGGGATCGATGCGCAGCTTCTTGCCGGCGTTGTAGGCCACCATTACCGGCAGGAAGAAGAAGACGGAGCGCCACATGGCGTCGACAAAAATCCACGAGGCGGGCTTATCCTCAGCGCGGAAGTCAACGACGCCGATGGCATCCAGCACTGCGGCGAAGGCAATAACCAGGGATGCACCCAGCAGTACGCCCAGAATCGGGCGGAAGGAATCCGAGAGGTACTCGAAGAAGGTGTCCATCCATGGCAGCTTGCCCTTGGACTTGGCACGGGCGGCGGCTTTGACATCATCGTTGGACTGGCCGCTGGACTGGCTACGGTTCTTCATTTGGGGAAGAGCCTTGATCTGGTCGTAGACCGTGGCTACGTCGCCACCAATGACCACCTGGTAATTGCGGCCACCCTGCGGCACGGCACCCATAACCTTGGGGATGGCCTCGAGTGCTTCCTTATCTGCCTTGGAGGCATCAGCCAGCTCAAAGCGCAGGCGCGTGGCGCAGTGCGTAAGAGAGGTGATGTTCTCCGCTCCGCCGATGCCATCCAGGATGGCCTCGGCTGCCGAGCGAGTTTGGGTCGACATGAGAATCCTTTCGCAAGTTAAGGGCCTGTGAAAACCACAAAAGACCTAGGCCACAATGGTTCATAGCGAACCATCCCCACGCGGCTACGAGTGGGGAGCCTAGGTCTTGCCCGAAGTAACAATCCTGTCTAGGAGACTACTCCGAGCACCTCACGGGGGACAAGTCTTTGTGTAATAGCACACTTTTTGCTAATGGGTGTGCTGTTGTACAGGGTAGATGCGTTGTGGGCGTTGGCAGGGTGCGGCGAGGATGGTCATGTTCCCGTACTGTGAAGGTGTCACTGTGTGCCCTGTGTGTGAGCGGGGGTACACGCCTTCCCTGTAGAGAAAGGTTTCATATGCCCATCACGTCCTCACGTAAATCCGCATTCATCAGCGTCATCGGGCGCGGCTTCGATGGCTTGGGCGTTGAGGCTGTGGCGCAGGAACTCGGCGCCACCTTCGCCAAAGTCGATGACTTGGGTACAGAGCTCAGCCAAGTCCTAGAAAACGCCCCGGAGGGCGACGTGGTCCTCCAGGGCACTGGCGTCATGGATTTCGACGCCAAGGCTGCTGCTGCCCTGGGCCTGCCGTTCGTACTCATTTCCGATGCCCCTGCCCGTACCGCTGAGCTGGCGCTTGATCACGCGCGCTCTGTCGGTGCGACTGTCGTGGGCGCGCTGACTGATGTGTCCTCCGTTCCTGGTGCGATTTCTTCCCTGGAAGAAATCGAGCCCTACATGTGTGCGGAGCTTTTCCAGAAACAGCTCCTGGACCAAGCCCGTGAGGTTGGCGCCCACATCGTCCTGCCGGAAGGTGAGGATGACCGCATTCTGGAAGCCGCTGGTGAGCTCATCAAGGGCAAGGTGGCGAAGCTGACGATTTTGGGTGATGGGAACGTCGAGAAGCGCGCCCAGGAACTCGGGATCGACCTGTCCGGCGTGGACATCATCAACCACCTGGAGTCCCCGCTGGCAGAGGAATTCGCCGCGGACTTTGCGGAGCTGCGTAAGAAGAAGGGCGTGACGCTGGAGCAGGCACGCGAGACCATGAAGGACGTGTCCTACTTCGCCACGATGATGGTGCACAAGGGCCTGGCTGACGGCATGGTCTCCGGTGCTGCGCACACCACCGCACACACCATCAAGCCTTCCTTCCAGATCATTAAGACCAAGCCAGAGGCCTCTGTAGTTTCCTCCATCTTCCTCATGGTCATGCCGGGACGCCTGTGGGCCTTCGGCGACTGCGCCGTGAACCCGAACCCGACGCCAGAACAGCTCGGTGAGATCGCCATCGTGTCCGCGCAGACCGCTGCGCAGTTCGGTCTTGATCCGCGCGTGGCGCTGCTGTCCTACTCCACCGGTACTTCTGGTGCTGGCCCGGACGTGGAAAAGGTGGTGCAGGCAGTCGAGGTGGCCAAGGGTATTGATTCCTCCGTGGCCGTGGACGGTCCGCTGCAGTTCGACGCTGCGTGTGACCCGGGCGTGGCTGCCAAGAAGGCACCGGAGTCCCCGGTGGCTGGTCAGGCTACGGTCTTTGTCTTCCCGGACCTGGAGGCCGGCAACATTGGTTACAAGACCGCGCAGCGCACCGGTGGTGCCCTGGCTGTGGGCCCGATTCTGCAGGGCCTCAACAAGCCGGTCAACGACCTCTCCCGTGGTGCGACCGTTCCGGACATCATCAACACGGTAGCGATCACCGCTATCCAGGCAGGGGTGAAGTAAATGGCGTACGTACTCGTTCTGAACTCCGGTTCCTCCTCCGTTAAATTCCAGTTGGTGGATCCGAATAGCTCGGCTACCGATACTCCGCTGGTCTCCGGCCTGGTTGAGCAGGTTGGTGAGCCGCAGGGAGCCGTCACCGTGAAGACCGGTGGCGAGGAGTACAAGGAAGAGCTGGAGATTCCTACCCACTCCTTCGGCCTCGACCGTGCTTTCAGCATCATGCATGAGCACGGCGTGGGCCCGACGGACGTGGAGGTCATTGCAGTTGGCCACCGTGTTGTGCACGGCGGCCGCCTGTTTAGCGAACCGCAGCTCATCGTGGACCAGATCGAGTCCATGATTGAGGACCTCATTCCGCTCGCTCCGCTGCACAACCCAGCCAACCTGGACGGCATCCGTGTGGCCCGTCAGCTGCTGCCAGATATCCCGCACGTGGCGGTCTTCGATACGGCCTTCTTCAACGGCATGCCGCCCGCGGCGGCGCTGTACGCCATCAATAATGAGGTGGCCTCGCAGTACGACATTCGCCGCTACGGCTTCCACGGCACCTCCCACGAGTTCGTGTCACAGCAGGTGCCGAAGCTGCTGGGCCGCGACCCGGAGCATACCCACCAGATCACGCTGCACTTGGGCAATGGTGCATCTGCCGCAGCTATCCGCAACGGCCGCCCGATTGATACCTCGATGGGTCTGACCCCGCTGGCTGGTTTGGCCATGGGTACCCGTTCTGGTGATATTGACCCGGGTATTATCTTCCACCTTTCGCGTCAGGCGGGTATGTCCATCGATGAGATTGACAACCTGCTCAACAAGCAGTCCGGTGTGAAGGGTATTGCGGGTGTTAATGACTTCCGCGTGCTGCGCGAGCGTATCAACAACGAGGACCAGGATGCGTGGCTGGCTTACAACATCTACATCCACCAGCTGCGCCGCTTCATCGGTTCCTACATGATTGCGCTCGGCCGCGTAGATGCTATTACCTTCACCGCTGGTGTGGGTGAGAACGACACTGAGGTCCGCCAGGATTCGCTGTACAACCTTGATATGTACGGCATTGACTTCGATAAGGAAGCCAACCTGGTGCGCTCGAAGGAGCCGCGCATGATTTCGACTGCTGAGTCGCAGGTCAAGGTTTTCGTTGTTCCAACCAACGAGGAGCTGGCGATTGCCCAGAAATCCGCGGTTATTGCGGACATGGCACGCGAGGCGGGCCTGTACTAGGCCGTATGGCAAGCGCGTAGTGGTCCTGGCCGCTAGAACATCGTGACTGGGCGGACCTTGTTGGCGAGGTCCACCAGCGCGTAGCGGTGGCGCGAGAAGGGGGCCTGACGGGCTAGGGCGCGCAGGGTGTCGGCGAGGCCATAGCGCAGGCCACGTTGAGTAAAAGGGAACTCGAAGAGATCGTTGGGGGAAGCTGCGGCATCAAGGTCGGCGTCACGCAGGAAGGTGAGGGCGGCCGAGATGACGGCGATCTTGATTTGCAGGAAGCGGGGCTCGTTCTGCGGAATCTCCTCCAAGCGGCGGGCAGCGCGGCGGATGCGAGACTCGGACAAGTCGTGGACGATGAGCTGCAAAATCGTGGTCAGGCGCGCCATGCGGTGGTGGCGAGAGGCGTTCGGCACTTTATCCAACGTGGCTACGGCCAGCTCCACTTGGTGCTCGGCGCGCAGCTGGCGGGCTAGGCCGAAGGCGGAGGAGACCGTGGTGGGGTTTGTGGCCCACACGATGCCGTAGAGGCGCATTGAGTTGAAGCGCAGGTGGGCGGGATCGTCGGTGACATGGTCCCAGATGCCGGGTTGGTCCTCAAAAGCCTCATTTGGCAGATCCGCCAACGAAGTGGTGAGGTTGGCGCAGGCGCGGGCCACGGAGGCATCGATAAGCGCTGCTTCTGAATACCCCAACTGTTGGAGAATCAGTTCATTGACTGCACCAATGGCCAACTTAGGTGCGGCTTCACCAGGCAAGATGTCGAGGACGTGAGCGAAATGAGCCTGGGCATCGCGGTACTTATCCAGCAGCAGCTCCGCCACGCCGGAGTACCAATGGAAGCGCCAATCGTTGTCGAGGCGGTCCTTGATGGAGGCCAGCCACTCGCGGGCCTGTCCGATGTAGCCTAGGTCAATCATGGCACGCACCACACCGAGGGGGATTTCCGCGGACTCCTCGTACTCGGGGGTCTGCATGGCCTGGCGGAGGGTTTCCAGGGCTTCCTGAGGCTCGGTGTAGGAAGAACCCTGGAGTAGGGAGGCGCCGACGTCGGAGCGGATGATGAGCGGGGCAGGCAGCGCAGAGACGACCTCGGGGGCGGTGATGCGGACGGTGCGATCGATGCCGTCGATAAGCTGGTCCGTGCGGAAGACCAAGTGCTTGGTGCCGAAAGTGGTACGTTGCGGGGAAAAGACCGAGTGCTGGGCCGGGTGCTGGATGCCATCGCGGAGAGCAATGACTTCACGCAGCACACCGAAGAGCTGATCACGCAGCTCAGATACGGAACGGAAACGCTTGTCCGGATCTGGGTCCGTGGCGCGCAGGAGCAGGCGATAGAAGGAAAGGTAGCGGCGCAGCAGCGGCTCCTCGGTGGGGGAGGGAAGGCCCGGTTTGTACACGCCATCCTCCACCGGCAGCTTGAGCACCAAGCAGGCGAGAGTGCGGCCGATGGTGTAAATATCGCTGGCCACGGACGGGCCTTTGGTGGCAATCTCAGGGGCCTGGAAACCTTGTGTGCCGTAGATGTGACCGAAGGCGCCGATGCCGGAGACGGCGCCCAGGTCAATGAGTTTGACTTGGTCCTCGGTGACGATGATGTTGGAAGGCTTGAGGTCGTTGTAGACCACGCCGCGGGCGTGCAGGTAATCCAGGGCGGGGAGGATTTCTAGGATGTAGGCAATCGCCGTGTCGACCGGGAAGACGCCATCCTCTTGGTGGTTGCGGCGGTTCTTGAGGGACGGGCCACCGACGTATTCCATGACGATGAAGCCGCCGGGCACGCGGGCATCATCGATGAAGTTAAAAATCTTGACGATATTCGGGTGCGTAATATCCGCGAGGAACTCGCGCTCCGATTCCGCAGTGGCGGTCTGCTCGGCGGAATTTTCTGCCTGCATGCCCTTGAGCACGACGATGCGTCCGGAGACAAAGTGGTCGTTGGCCAGGTAAATCCAGCCCAGGCCGCCGTGCGCGAGGACGCCGAGGATTTCGTACTGCTCAGCCACCATGTCCCCGGGCTTCAGTTGCGGCGGAGCAATGCGCGGCGAGTCTTCGGGGTTAATGAGGGCATCCTGCGGGTTGCCGGGCACCACGAAGGGCAGCGTGGCCATGCCATCGGCTACCTCGCGGTCGGTGCGCTTGGTGGTGCGGCGCTGGCGGAAAGTGTCAATAGCGCGCCGGCGCGATACATGCGAGGGATCCTCGTTCTTGCGGCGGTCACGCAGCTGGCCAAGTTCCTCGATGAGGGCGGCGATGTTATCGGAATCGACGAATTCGCCGTCGCCTGGTGTGGTCTTGCCTTGTTTGGGGTCGCTCGGTGTGGCGCCGCGGGATACCTGGCCTGTCGGAGTGCCGTCCGCGCCGGAGTGAGAAGGCGTGGCGAGGACAAAGTTGCTGTCATCGTCCTCGTCTTCGTCGTCAGCGAAGGGATCGTAGGGTACGGCGGCGGTGGCATCGTGAGCGTCGGTGAGGGTGCTCTGAGGGCTTGTAGTGTCGTTGACGGTGCTGAAGGCTGGGGTGTCTTTGGCGTCGTCTTCGTCTTCGTCGTCGGCGAAGGGATCGTAGGGCACGGCCTCCGTCGCGTCGTTGATGTCGCTGTGGGCAGCCTCGGGTTGAGGGTCCGGCTCGTGGTCCTCAGGGGTGAGGTGGTCGAGCTCATCCTCAGTGAAGCGGTGGCTCATGGGCGTGCCTCCTTTGCGGACGTGGACTCGTTCTCGGTCGCGGTCGTGGATGTGGATTTATCCTCGGTCGCGGGTGGGGCCTCGTTGAGGTACTTCGGCTCGGGGAGGGTTGGGCGCTCCATGTAGTTGCCCAACCAGGTATTGAAGAGTTTGAGCCACGTGCCGTCGGAGCGGATGCGCTCCAGCGTGGAATTGACCTGCCGGATGAGTGGGCGGGAATCATAGGAAGCATCGGGCTTGCGCACGGCCACGCCATAGCTTTGGGTCTCTAGGGCATCGCCGACGATTTCGGTGTAGGAGTCTTGGGCCAACATGCCGGAGAGTAGGGCGTCATCGACCACGATGCCGTCGGTCTGACCAAGCTGCAGGGACATGAGGCAATCGCCCCAGGCGCGGGTCTCCAAGATGTCGGCCGCTGGTGCGTGCTTGCGAATGGCGTTGACCATGGTCGAGCCCTTCGCCGCGCAGAGAGTAAGACCGGCGGTATCCGCCACGGAATGAATGCCGGATTTCTTCAGCACGAGCAAGCGGGCATCCGTCTTCATATAGGGGATGGAGAAGGCCACTTCGCGTTGGCGCTGCGGGCTAATCGTCATCGTGCGGATGACCATGTCCACCTGGCGGTCATTGAGGGCTTTAGCGCGGTCGGAGGCTTCCACGAAGCGGAAATCCACCTTGGAAGGATCCCCAAAAATATCGCGGGCGATTTCGCGCGCAATGTCTACTTCAAAGCCGCGGACCTCACCAGTAGCGGTGTCGCGGTAACTCAGCAGGTTATTTGAGCGGTCCACGCCCACGATGAGGCGGCCACGTTTGATGATGTCCGGCACGCGCTCCTCAGGAGTCTTGTCGTCCGGGTGGTAGGAGCCGTAGGGTTCGACCTCGCTCTCCGCGGCAGCTTCGCCCGCGCCGGCGGGTTCGATGATTGCATCCTCCGGCAGCGGTGGGCCGGGCGTGGAATGGACATTGGCGCTTGTGGACAGAACAGGTGCGGGAGCTGTGGTGTGGGTCGATTCGCAGGCGCTGAGGCTGAGGGCAAGGGCGGCCAACGGGATCGTCGTCAAGCACAGGCGTCTCATTAGAGGTACTCCTGCAGACGCGGACGAATGCCCAACCACACCGCGATGATGGCGCCGAACGTGGCCAGGGAGACGCCCGTGGACACCAAGGTCATGGCGTTCAGGCCCTGCATGAGGTACTCGCGCATGGACTCACGGGCTTCGTCGATAAGCTGGGCCAGCGAATTATCCACAGCGTTGAAGGCACTCGCGGCGGTCGGCTCACCATCTGGATCGATAGCTGTGGCCTGGTACACCGCGGCGTCGTAGTTGCCCGTGGAGAGGCTGTCCATGAAGGCCTCGTGGGTGACGGCCCAGTCTTCCACTGCGCGCTGCGCTTGCGGGATAAGGGCGGGGTTGGAATCTTCACCCAACGCTTGCTCATAATCCCGCAATGCATGGTTGACGGAATAGACCGTGGAGTTAAAGTGCACGGACATATCTTCCTGGGAGGAACGCAGGACCAGCGCGAGGGTCTCCGAGGTGCGCATCTGCTGGGCTTCAATCCGGGAGGCGGTGAGGGAATCCCAGGGGCGCGAGACCGTCTCGAACCCCTGGTGGCCCGAGGCCCACGTGGCAAAGTTGGCCGCGGAAGCCCACACGAGGGCGATGAAGAGCAGAGCGGTGGCCAGCACGAAGCCGCGGTTCAGTCGGCGACGGGTAAGCCGCCACAGCCACCATTGCGCCAAGCCCAAAAAGATGAGCGCGGCCACGAGGCCGGAGAGCGGTACCCACTGCGGGCGGGTGAGGCGCTGTTGCTGTTGGGTGACCTTTTCAGAGGTCAGGGTGAACAGCTCCGCCGCGGCGGGCAGAATACGGGTACGCATGAGCGCCGAGGCATTCGACATGTAGGAATTCGCCACCGCGTTGCCCGCGCGGTGGTTGACGCGAGCCTTCTCCACGAGGGCGGTGTAGACAGGCAGCTCACGCTGGATGAAGGTGACGAGCTCGCGCACACGTTCATCATCGGAGGAGGAGCCCACCACGGATTGAGTCGCGGCTACCGCGGCGGCGTCGATGGCCTCGTTATAGCGCTCGCGGTTGCCTACTGGTTCCACGCCGGCCTGGACGAAGCCAGTGGTGGCCACCGTATCCGCGAGGGACAGGTTGGTGTAGAGGTGGTGCGCCGCATTCGACATCGGCTCCGTGGAGGTCAGCAGGGCATCCAAGTCATCGTGGCGCGCGGCCGAGGAGGAAGACATGGAAAAACCCGCTGCGGCCAAGGCCACGGTGAGGATGAGCGTGACGCTAAACAGCTTGCCCGGGGTCGTGGCGGCGAAGCTGTAGAGACGCCGGACCAGGCGCGCCGGGCCGGCAAAAGAGCTCATGGCCAGCTGGGTGGGGCGGCTAAACGCGGGCGCGGCAGGTTCGGTGACATCATCGAGCCAATGATCGCCCCATGATTCGGGGGAGTGCTCGCGCAGTTCGGTGGCCGGGCCGGTCATTCCCTTAGGATAGCGCCCTTGTCCCGAAAGTGGGTATAGATTGGAGGCATGTGTACACACGTAAACCCAGAAATTTCCGGTGACGGATGGGCCGAAGGCCCGGGCGGGGTTCCCGTGTGGGGCAAATTCGGGGCGGCGGGACTCTTCCTGGTGGCGGGCAACGAGGTGCTGCTGCAGCATCGCGCCACGTGGACCAACAATGGCGGGACGTGGGGAATCCCGGGCGGGGCGCGCGATAAGCCGGAAACACCCGAGCAGGCAGCGCTGCGTGAGACCGAGGAAGAAACCGGTGTGGCCGCAGCGGACGTGGAGGTCCTCGAATCCATTGTCACCGCCGGGCCTTTCGCTGGTGGGTGGACCTACACCACGGTCCTGGCGCGCACAGTGACGGGCGAGCGCTTGCCGACGACTGCCAATGAAGAATCCGCCGAGCTGCGCTGGGTGCCGTTTGACCAGGTAGAATCGTTGGAACTGATTCCGCCTTTCCGGGAGGCACTACCACAGTTGGTGGCGCGCTACGGGGAATTGAGTAGCTAATTCAAGCATGTGGCAGGAAGCTGTGGCACGCTGTAGGTCATGATTGAAGTAGCCGGACTGACAAAGCAGTATAAGTCTGTCCGCGCCGTGGATGACCTCACCTTTCAAGTACAGCCGGGCCAGGTAACCGGCTTCTTGGGGCCAAACGGTGCCGGAAAGTCAACGACCATGCGGATGATCCTGGGCCTTGACCGCCCCACGGCGGGCACGGCCCTGGTGCACGGCAAGCCCTACCGTGAACTCAAGCACCCGTTGCGGGAGGTGGGCGCGCTTCTCGACGCTAAAGCGGTCCACGCCAACCGCTCTGCCGCCAATCACCTGAAGTGGATGGCGCAGTCCAACGGTATCCCGACTTCCCGTGTTGAAGAGGTGCTGGGACTCGTGGGACTTTCCGATGTCGCCGGTAAGAAAGCCGGCGGCTTTTCCCTCGGCATGGGCCAGCGCCTGGGCTTGGCTGCGGCGCTGTTGGGCGACCCAGGAGTGTTGATCCTGGATGAGCCGGTCAACGGCTTGGACCCGGAAGGTATTCGCTGGGTGCGCTCCCTCGTCCGCGCGCTTGCTGCGGAAGGCCGCACGGTGCTCATTTCTTCCCACCTTCTTTCGGAGATGGCGCAGACTGCTGACCACCTCGTGGTCATTGGGCGTGGCCGGTTGATGGCGAACCAGCGCACCTATGACTTTGTCAAGGAAAACTCGTCTGCCTCCGTCATCGTGCGCTCGGAACACCTGCGTGAATTCGGCTCCGCCTTGAAGGAGGCAGGGGTGTCGTTCTCCACGTCTATTGATGAGGAGCAGCGCCCGACGCTGGTTATCCCTAACCAGACCACTGACTTCGTGGGCCAGCTGGCCTACTCCACTGGAGTGCCGCTGACCGAGCTTACGTTGCACCGCGCGTCCCTTGAGGAAGCCTTTATGAAGATGACGACGGATGCGGTGCAGTATCAGGCCCAGAAGGAGGTCACCACCAATGTTTCTTAACACGCTGCATGCGGAGTGGACCAAGCTGCGCACAACGAAGTCCTTCTGGTGGACTTCGGGAATAATCTTCTTCATTATTACGGGCTGGACGTTGCTCAACTCGCTCAATGCGGGCGAGGCTGTGCTGGGCATTAGCCCGCTGCAGCCCAATGCTCTGGCGGCGATTCTCCTGGTGCTGATCGTGCCCATTCTCATGATTCAGGGCGCGATGGTGATTACCACTGAGTACCGTCACAAGACCCAAACCGTGACGTTCATGGCCAATCCGAATCGCTGGACGGTGGCGCTGGCGAAGCTGCTGCTTTATGGCGTGATTGCTGCCCTCATCTTGTTCTTGGGCGCGGTCTACATCTTTGTCCTGGCGGATATGACCACCAACGAATCTGCTGCGGAGGCTTTCCAGCCTTTCTCGGATGAACGCGCTCAGCGCTTGCTGTGGGCTTTGCCCGTCGCGGGCTTTGGCGCGGTCATGTTCGTTCAAGGGTTGGGGTGGTTGCTGCGCCATACTGCGGGTACCGTGGCGATTTCGCTCATCCTCTACATGGGCATTGAGAACACCGTGCGCTTCCTGCCGGTAGTGGGTGACAAGATGATTCACTTCATGCCGTTTACTGCGTTTACCAACTGGACCATGGACGTGGTGGAGGATTCCGCGCCCTGGGATAGCGTTGGCATGAGCGCGGTCATCTTCTTCGGTTGGGCCTTGGCCCTTTGGCTTCTTGGCATTCTGGCGTTGGAGCGCCGCGACGCGTGATCCCCTTTTCCCTCCTTGCAACCTTGGCGCTGTTGTCCGCAACAGCGCCTTTTGCGACGGACATGTACCTGCCGGTTATGCCGGCAATTGTGGCTGACCTCGGCACGACTCGTTCCATGGTGCAGCTGACCATTTCGGGCTTCTTCATCGGAATGGGTATCGGCCAGCTGCTCATGGGGCCACTGTCTGATGCCATCGGGCGCAAACCGCTGTTGCTGAGTGGTGCAGCGTTGGCCCTAGCTGCTTCGGTACTGGCAGCACTTGCTCCCAGCGCCATCATCCTTGTGGTCGCTCGCGTGCTCCAGGGCCTCGGTGGCGGTGCCTGCGTGGTGCTCGCGCGTGCCGTTGTTCCCGACCTTGTCCACGGCGCTGCTGCGGCGAAGGCTTACTCGCTGCTCATGGCCTTGCAAGGAATTGCCCCGGCGGTGGCCCCAGTCCTGGGCGGTGTGCTGGCGGAGCCGCTGGGCTGGCGCGGCATCTTCTGGGTTCTTGCTGGCCTTCATGCGCTGCAGCTGATTCTGGCTTGGGCAATTGTCCCTGAGACTGTACGTGGCCAGCTTCGTTCGGGCGCGGCTCGTTCAAGCCTGGCGCGCACGGTTGCCGGTAACTACTGGGCAGTGATCACCAACGTCCGGGTTTGGGCCTACCTCGTCACCATGGCCTTCGGCTTCTGCTCGATGTTCTGCTACATCTCCGCCTCGGCCTTTGTCCTCCAGGACCAATGGGGCTTTACGCCCCTTACGTATTCGCTGATTTTCGGTGTAAATGCCGTGGGGCTCTTTGCCGCCACGCTGGTGAATTCGCGCGCTATGGACTCCGTCTCCCCGGCCTTCATGCTGCGCATTGGTGTCGGCGGCATCGTGGTGTGCGCGCTGCTGTTGCTGCTCACAGTAATGGTGGGCGCGCCAGTGTGGCTGTCCCTCATCGTGCTCTTCGCCTGCATTGCGCCGACGGGTTTCATCATGGGCAACGCCACCGCATTGGCCACCGGTCTGATGCGCTCCCGCGCTGGCAGCGTGTCCGCCATTATGGGCTTTGGCCAATCCCTGCTGGCCAGCGTGGTCAGCCCCCTTATGGGTTTGGGATCTAATCCGGCGCAGACTATGGCGCTGGGCATGGTGGTGTGCAGCGTTGTCGCTTTGTGTGGGCTGCTTGCGTCCTCTCGTCTAGCTGGTTGACTTCTGGCGTGGCGAGACTGATTTTGGTGGCGGAAAGTGTCCGCGCTCCGCATTACGAGAGTCACCTTGAGGACCATGATTGCCAGCGCAAATGTGTATCATGAGCGGCATGTCCACTCCCCGCCTTGCCGAGCTGCGACTGCGCAGGTTTAAATCGTTTCACGATGCCGTACTCACACTACATCCGGTGACTTTTCTTACAGGTCTAAACAGCTCCGGCAAGTCGAACGCCTTAGATGGGCTTGAGGTTTTGTCGCGGTTATCGTCGGGCTCGGAGCTCGGCGATGCTCTTGATGGACGTATGACGCACGCAGGGCCAATCAGAGGAGGCTCCCGTGGTTGTGCACCACACGGCGAAGATAGTTTTGAACTGGGCTGCACTGTCGAAGCTGGACAAGATATCTTTCGCTATGACGTAGAAATACAGGTGCTTCCGGAACTGCGAGTGCTTAAGGAAAGCCTGGTGGGGCCAGGGTACTCCGTAAAAAATGGGGTCAGAACTGAAGAAGCAGAACTTTTTAAGACGCAACCTGCGGCAGATAAGCTCGCTGGGATTTATACGGAGATTTTCAATGGAAAGCGTGGCGCAAATCCAGCAACACTTATGCGGGACTCCCGTCTAATTCTTGGGCAGGTAAAGGCAGTTCTTGCAGGGAAAAACCGTGCGGAGAATTCGGTGCTGAAGGGCGCATCGATTGTGAGTACTGCACTTCGATCAGTGTTTCACCTCGACCCGGTGCCAAGTCTTATGCGCAACTACGTTGCGAAGAAGAACGCTCAGCTCAAACGCAGCGGCGAAAACCTGTCGGCGGTACTTTGGCAATTACGAAAGGATTCGCCTGAAACCTTCCGCGATTTAGGGCAGTTGGCTGCTCACGTTACCGGAGTGGACTCTACTTTGGATTTTATTGACACTCAGCTGGACGAAGTGATGCTTACTCTTGTCGAGCACTTTGCGGATGGAAGGCATGAAAGCACACCCGCACGTGAAATGAGCGATGGGCTTCTTCGTTTCCTGGCGATCGCGACAGCTTTAAAAACAGCTCCCAGGGATTTGGATATCGAGCAGCCTCTTTCACGCGGGGATGATGTGGAAAGCGCCGTAGCGCAAATCGTCGTCGAGGAAATGGAAAACGGTCTCCACCCGTCACAGGCGCAAAGAGTTATGCACATGCTTAACGAATCAGCACACAAGCATGACTCTCAAGTTCTTGTAACAACTCATAGCCCCGCGATTTTGGATCAGATTTCTGGTGAAACTAACGGTCAGGTTGCGGTTTGTTACCGAGATGAGAAAACCGGGAATAGTGAACTTTCACCATTGGTGGAACTACCGGATTTCGTGGACTCTATTTCGAAACACAGTCTGGGAGCTGCTGTAACTGCCGGCGAATTGGTCGATGACACCGATACGAAGGCTAGCTTTGACAACCTGAATAAGCTTTTTGGGATTGGCTGACGCGCGTTTACTTCATTGACACTTCGGTTCTGGATAATCTGCTTGAGATTCCGAAAAAGAGCCAGGATCGAGAACAAGTGAAAAACGACTTTTCGAAGCGTCAGTCCGAAAACTCTAGGTTTATCTTGCCTATCACTGCTGTCATTGAAACTGGAAATCATATTGCGCAGCTTTCGGATGGTCAGGTAAGGCGCGCTATTGCGGAAAAGTTTTCGCAGATGCTCGAGTTGACCGCGCAACGGCAAGCCCCGTGGATACTGCATGACTTTCAGTGGAACAAGGAATTTATAACTGAGTTAATTTCCCAACAACGAGCTGGCCAAACGATGGTGGAATTGATGATGCAGCAGGTCGGTGGTGGGGACCTTTGCATTTTGACAGAAAGGGAGCTGTACAGGCGCGCTACCGGAATAACCGCAGAGGTGTGGACGTATGACACCATGCTCGCCAGTAGTACCTAAGGCGAGTGTGTGAGCACTGGGCACGTGATCGCACGCTATTGTAGCGCCGAGGTCAGGCGCATGACGTTGTCGACGTAGCGGCGCAGCAGCCCGCGCTTATTCCATTCTTCGAGGGTCAGCTCGTGGCAGACCTTCTTGTAGTTGGTGGCCAACTGTGTGAAGTCATCGATGAGATCGCCCTTGGCCACGAGCATGGTGGATTCATAGTTCAGGCCAAAGGAGCGCATGTCCATGTTGGAGGAGCCGAACATACACAGCGGATCGCGCCCCGGGAGGTTGGGGTCAGCCAAGATGAATTTGGAGTGCAGCACGAAAGGTTCAGGGAATTGGAAAATCCGCACGCCTGCCTCGAGGAGGGCTTGGTAGTAGGAGGACTGTGCATGGTTGACCATGAACTGGTCGGCCTTTGCTGAAACGAGGAGCTCGACCTCCACATCGCGGTAACAGGCGGTGGTCACGGCTTCGAGCAGGGACTCATCCGGGATGAAATACGGCGAGCACAAAATCAGCTTGTCCTTGGCGTGGTGCACCACCGAGTTGAACATGCGCAGGTTGGGTTCCGTCGTGTAGCCAGGGCCCGAGGGAACAAGCTGGAGGTGGTTGGAGTCATCCGTCATGGCGTCGTCATAAGGCTGCATGTCGAGGGAGAGCTGTTCCTCAGACTCCAGATACCAGTCCACCGCAAACACTGCGGCCAGCGAGGTCACGACCGGCCCGGTGAGCTCCACCATGTAATCGATCCACGCGCGGTCTTTGGTCTTGTACTGGCGCTTAATGATGTTCATCGAGCCCAAGAATCCCGTATGGCCATCGATGACCACGATTTTGCGGTGATTGCGCAGATCGGGGCGGCGGAAGCGGCCCTTGTGCAGCTGTAGCGGCAGCATGAGGCGCCAATCCACGTCAATGGCGGTGAGGCGTTTGCCCAGCGTGCGGTAGCCCTTGTACTTGTAGCTGCCAATCTGGTCCAGCAGCAGCTTGACCTCCACGCCGCGCTCGCGGGCACGTTTCAGCGACTGGAAGAAGACGTCGGTGACCTCATCCCAGGACTGGATATAAATCTCAATGAGCACGTATTTTTCCGCACGGTCGATGGCCCGGGCCATGGCCATGATGGCCTCATCATAGGAGGCGTGGAGCCCCTTGTTGTGGCCGATGAGCGCCGGGTGGCCGGTGAGGTTGCGGTTGAGCTGAATGAGCGATTCGATTTCGGGGGACAGCCTGCCCTCCGGGTGATTGGGGGTGGAGGCGGTGACGTCACTGATGAGCTCGTTGGCCTCTTGCTGGATGCGGTGGCGCCGCCGGTTGATGTACGGCGAGCCCATAAGCAAGAAGAGCGGCAGGCCCACGAGGGGCAGCACGAGAATAGCCAGCAGCCAGGCAGTGGAGCTCGATGGGCGGCGCCCTTCAGGCACGACGCCGATGGCGATGATTTTGATGCCGTAGTCAAGGATCAGCAGCGCCAGCTGCCAGGCGGAGAGATCGATATTGAGGCTCATGAGTGTTGAGAGCGCCTAGCGCACTGAGGCGAAATCGGGGACGTCGAAGTCTGCGATGAGCGGTACGTGGTCTGAGGTCTTATCGCCAGCGCGCTCTACTAGGTCCACCTGGGCGCCCTGTACGAGGCGAGCAAGTGGCTCGCTGGCCAGCTGGAAGTCGATGCGCATACCTTCGTTCTTCTGGAAACGCAGCGACTTGTAATCAAAGTACGTCCAGCGCTCCTTCGCCGTAAAACGGCGCGTGACTTCCTCCAGGCCAGCTTCCTCGAGCATCTGGAAAGCTGCGCGTTCCGGTTCGGTGACGTGCGTCTTGCCGCGGAAGAGGCTGATGTCCCACACGTCTTCATCGCGCGGAGCGATGTTGAAGTCACCGGTGAGCAAGAGCTTCGACTGCGCGCGGGATTCCACGTATCGCGCCAGCGCATAGAGGAATTGCAGCTTGTAGTCGTAATGCGGGTCCGTAATCTCGCGCCCGTTGGGGATGTACAGCGACCAGATTTCCACTCCGCGGATGCGTGCAGACACCGCCCGAGCCTCACGTTTTTGTTCCTTCGCCGGATCCTTGTGGAACCCTGGCTGCCCGGGGAAGAAGGTCTGGACCTCTTCTGGCTCGTCCTTAGACACAATGGCCACGCCGTTCCACTGGTTTAGCCCGTGGCACGTGACGTGATAGCCGGCTTCTTCGAAAGACTCGCGCGGGAACTTCTCATCCGTCACCTTGGTCTCCTGCAAGCAGAGCACGTCAATGTCGTGCTTGGCCAGCAGGTCCACCGCGCGGTGCGCGCGGGTGCGGACGGAGTTGATGTTCCACGTAGCGATACGCATGTGATTTAGGGTACTAGAAGCTCGCGGCAGGCGTAACGGTGGCGATGCTGCTCAATAAAGCCAAGCTTTTCGTACAGTCTGATACCCGCGGTATTGTTCGCTATCACCTGCAAGTATGCCTTCTGCGCGCCGTTGTCTTTGCCCCAGGCGAGCATGTGTGCGCCCAAGGCAGTGCCCAGGCCCTTGCGCCGCCAGCCCTCAGCCACTTCGACGGCGGAATAGCCCAGCCACACCGTGTCATCGCCGGATTCGGTGAGCGTGCCGCGCGTAATCGCAATTGTCTCGCCCGTATCAGAAAGCAGCCGGCCAAAGCCCATCGTGCCCTCAATGTGGCTGCGCAGATACTCCAGCGCTAGCGGCGGGAGCTCCTGGCCGCGGAAATGGTACAGGTCGAGCCAGGCATCATCGGGCTGCTCATCGATGACAAAGTGGACGTCGGAAAGCTCCGGCAGGTCCTCGAGGTTTCTGACCATGACGAGGATCTCTGATTCCAAGGACCATCTATCCGGCTCAGCGGCAACGAGCTTCTCGGCGGACTTCCCGATGCGCTCCGGGATGGCCAAGCGCGTCGGCAGCCCGTGGCGGTCGTAGAAAGCATCGATTTCCTCGATGGGGATGGGGAGGAAACCTGCAGACGGGCCCAGTGGCACTGCCGAGTTGGAACGGCCCGTCACACCATCACCTGCGCGCATGAGCCACTGCCCATCAGAGGTCCACGCATGTTCCTTGCCAGGAAAGGCGGCTGCGGTGGCGACCTCAACGGCGCGGATATCGGAGTTGCGCACCGTGCGCGGCGAGAGGCGCTTAATAATCTTCAGCTGCTCCGGCGGAATCTCCACGGCGTCGAGCGACGAGGGGTAGCCGCCCACCTCCTGCGGGCGGATGACCAGCGGATCAAGGCTTAATACGTGGCCAATCACGTCACTGTGCACGCCGCCGAAATCGCGCCGGGCCACGACGCGCTCGCCCACGGAGACCTCATCGGAGCGGAAGATGCGAGACATTAGTCGTCGTGTCCGAAGGGATCTTCGTCTTCGCCCGGCAACCAGGTGAGGCCGGCTTCGGTCCAGCCGTTGCGCTTAATGGCTTTCTTGGCCTGGCGCTTGTAGCGGCCGGTGAGCACGTCGGTATAGACAAAACCGTCGAGGTGGCCGGTTTCGTGCTGTAGCATGCGCGCGAAGAAACCGTAGCCCTCGATGGAGATGTCCTCGCCTTTTTCGTTCTTGCCGGTCACGCGCGCCCAGTCAGCGCGGCCGGTGGGGAAGCCCTCGCCTGGAACGGAGAGGCAGCCTTCGTCGTCGGAGCCGTCATCGGCGGGCATGGTCTCCGGAATCTCGGAGGTTTCCAGTACCGGGTTGATGACGCAGCCGCGGCGCATGCCGCCCTCAGGCAGCTCGGTGCCATCAGGCCCGTCAGTGTCGGGGCAGTGGTAGACAAAGAGGCGCTTGTTCACGCCGACCTGGTTGGCGGCCAGGCCTACGCCGTGGGCGGCATCCATGGTCTCGTGCATGTCCGCGATGAGCTCCTGCAGCTCGGGGGAATCGATGGCTTCGGTCACCGGCTCGGTCGGATTGTGAAGGACCGGGTCGCCGTGGATAACGATGGGACGAATAGTCATGACATACAGTTTAAGCATGCAGTCCCTGTCAGACCTAGACGCCGCCATTTTGGAGTTCGAGTCCCACGCCCCGCGTGATATCGGCGCCAAGGAGGAGGCTATCCGCACGCAGCTGGACATCTCGCCAGTGCGCTATCACCAGCGCCTTAACGTGCTTCTCGACGTCCCCGCGGCCCACTCTTCCTACCCCCTCCTCGTTGCTCGCCTGCGCCGGCTTCGCGACGCCCGCGAGGACGTCCGCCGTGCTGCGCGCTCCACGGGCGACTAGGCGCGCCGCGCGTGGCAATGCGCCGCGCTACCACTTTTGGCTACTAGAGTTTCCTGTGTGACTAATGTGAATCCGGAAAACTCTGCTTCGCCCGCTTCCTCCGCTGCGCCTGCCTCCGCTGCGCCCGCTTCCACCGCTGCGTCTGCACCCAAGCTGCCCGTGCGCGGCCTCGCCATGGTGCTCATCGCCGTGGCCGTTATGCTCGGCATGTGGGGGCTCTACGCCATGACCTCCGATAAGTCTGAAAATGTCGCCTCCGAGGGTACTAACGACGCCGCAGTTGCCGGCCCCGCTAACGGTGGTGCCGAAGGCGAGAACCAGGGCGGCGCGGCCAGTGGCCAGCAGGATGCAGCCGAGGGCGGCAGCACCGCCGGCGGTGCTGAGGGCACGGATGGCGCCGAAGGCGCAGATAAGGCTGCGGATAATGCCAACGCAGGTAAGGACGCTGAAGCCGGCGACCGCTCCGAGGGAGGTGCCGCCGCTGACCGCCAGCAGGCAGACATCCCGGTCAACGTCTACAACAACTCCGGCCGCGCTAACTACGCCGCCGACGAGGCCGAGCGCCTCAAATCCGAGAAGTTCAACGTCTCCGAGGTGGGCAACTTGAGCGGTGACGTTCTCGTCGCACCGCAGACCACCATCTACTTCCCGGAGGGCGACGCCGCAGCGGAGAACTTGGCCAAGGAACTGGCAGCCCAATACTACGGCGGCAACGTTCCGGGCGGTGCCATCGCGCCGTACCCGGCCGAGCTGACCGGCGACTACACCAAGGGCGACGCTGTCGTCGTGGTCCTCGCAGTTCCGCAGGCCTAAGGAATAAAAACTTATTAGATTCATCCACCTGACAGATACGATAGACAGGTGAATATTCCGGAAGAGAAGTTCGCCCGCTCCCCTGAGCCCACGCTCGGTGTCGAGTGGGAGGTTGCACTCGTTGACCCAGTGACCTGGGATCTCGTACCGCGTGGTGCCGAGCTTATTGATGCCGTCCGTGCCTCCCACCCCAACGTGCATCTGGAGAAGGAATTCCTCCAGAACACCGTGGAGCTCGTCACCGGGGTATGCGCAACGGTCCCGGAGGCCATGGGGGACTTGGAGACGTCGCTTAGCGCAGTGCGTGACGCGGCCGACGCCATGGACGTGCGCCTCTGGGCTTCCGGCGGGCACCCCTTTACGGACTTCCGGAAGAACCCGGTGTCCGATAAGCCCGCTTATTCCGAAATCATCAACCGAACCCAGTATTGGGGGCAGCAGATGCTGCTGTGGGGCACGCACGTGCACGTGGGCATTTGCCACGAGGACCGCGTGTGGCCCATCATCAACGCCCTGATGACGAAGTACCCGCACTTGTTGGCGATTTCTGCCTGCTCACCGGCATGGGAAGGGCTCGACACTGGCTACGCCTCCAACCGCACCATGCTGTACCAGCAGCTACCCACCGCGGGCATGCCCTATCAGTTTGAGGACTGGGCGCAGTGGCAGTCCTACATGCGGGACCAGGCCATTTCGGGAGTCATCAACCACACCGGCTCCATGCACTTTGATATCCGCCCGGCCTCCAAGTGGGGCACGGTGGAGGTACGCATTTCCGACGCCACCTCCAACCTCCGCGAGCTCTCCGCCATCGTGGCGCTCACGCACTGTCTCGTCGTCTACTACGACCGCCTGCTTGACGCCGGTGAGCAGCTGCCGACCCTTCAGCCGTGGCACGTGGCGGAGAACAAGTGGCGCGGGGCGCGCTATGGCATGGACGCGCTGGTCATCACCTCACGTGCGACGGATGAGCGCTGGGTCAAAGACGAGCTAGCGGATCTGCTGGTGGAGCTGGCCCCGCTTTCTGAAGAGCTCGGCTGCGCCAAGGAGCTGCAGCTGGTGCAGGAAATCATCGACGGCGGGGCGGGCTATGAGCGCCAGCGCCGCCTGTATCAGGAGACCGGAAGCTGGCAGAAGGTAGTTAAGGCGACCGCGGACGAGATGGAGCAGCTGCTGCCGCTGGCTGAGGACTAAGCCTTCGACGCCGGAACCGCCGTGCCGGCCTTCGGGCGCGGGGCGATGAAGCCCCACAGGGCGTAGCCGGCAATGAAGAGGATGCAGGACAGCGTCCACAGGGACGTGGCCCACGGCTGGAAGGACGTCATCGAGTCGAGGTTGGCCGAGGACATGGAGAACCACACCGGCACCGACATGAAGGGCAGAGACACCACGAAGAGCGCAGCCAGCGCCGCAAGGGCGGCGAGCTGCTCGCCGAACTTACCGCTAACGCGCTTGCCCACCGCTTGGTTGACGGCCACGAAGACCATGATCACCAAGGGCAAGGTCCACACGAAGTGGTGGTACCAGGAGAAGGGCGAGACCAAGCAGGTGCTAATACCCGTCAGCGCGAAGGCGGCAGTACGGTTGCCGCGCTTGTAGGCAGTGCGCAGCGCCAGGCACGTGAGCACGAAGATGATCAAGACTGCCAGCAGCCACAGGATTCCGCCGTCGATGCCCCACAGGCGGAACATGAGCGAGCGTAGCGACTTTGCCCCGGGGTTGGCATGTTCGCCAACGCGCGAGGAATTGAACATCGCGTCGGTCCAGAAATTCATGGCATCCGGCACAAAGATGAAGCCGAGCACCACGGTGACCAGGAAGGTCACGACGGAGCCCACAGCGGCCCACCAGCGCTTCTCAAAGAGGAGGGCTAGCCCCATGTAGGCCGGCGTGAGCTTGATACCCGCTGCCAGGCCGATGCCAATTCCGGGCAGGCGGCGCTTCATCGGCAAGAAATCTAGAGCCACGAGGAACATGAGGAAGACATTGACCTGCCCGTAGTACAGGGAGCCATGCATCGTCTCATTTGCCGGCGTCAGCGCGGTGAGCAACACCGCGACGAGGATGGCCGCAGGAGTGAGTTTGACGCCGCGTTCGCGGAAAATCATCACCACAATGGCCAGCATCGCCAGGAACATCAACGCCGGCCAAAGGATGGTGAGAGTATCTTTGCTGAAGAACGGCAGGACCTGGAAGAGAATTCCCGCAAACGGCGGGTAGGTAAAGGGGAACTCGTAGATATAGGGGGCGTCGTACAGCAGCCCGCCCGCGTTGAGGTCCTCGCCCGCCATGCGGTAAATAGCCAGGTCGAAGGGGAGGATGAATGTGAATGCCTTGTGGCCGTCGAACTGGATGATACGGTAGACCATCACTGCGATCCCCAGCGCGAGGACAGCGCAGATCGTCGGGATGCCCTGCAGCTTCTTCACGGAAATTCTCCTCAGATGATGAAATGTGTCCTTAGGAGAATATACGAGCAGCGCATCCTTAAAGGTGAGCGAACCACCGTTAACTATTTTCGGCGCATAGAACGCGTCGCCGGATGCTCATTGCGCGTCATCGATTCGGCCGTGCCGTAGAGGCCCTCGCGGCGGGCAATACGGGTAGTTCGCTGCGCGGTGACAGGGCTGGTGATCATGGCAAAAAGCACGAGCAAGATAAGGATGCCCAGGTCCCCGCGTTCCGCCACGCTGAAGTCCTCCGAGCCCGTCACCTTGATGAGTGCGCCCAGAATGGTGAAGATAAGCCCGGTGGTTTGTGGCTTGGAAATGGCATGCACGCGCGCCATGGTGTCACTAAATCGTGCAACGCCAATGGCAGCGGCCAGAATGAGGATAGAGCCGACCAGGATGAGGATGATCGAGAGGACATCGGAAATCAGGGCGTAACTCATGAGTCCCTCTTCCTAAATCGGGTGACAGACACCGTGGAGATAAAGCCCAGCAGTGCGACGACGAGCATGGCGTTGGATACCGTCGTGTCCAGTGTCCAGCAGATATAGGTGGCCATGGCGCATTGGAACATGGCCACGAATCCGTCCATGGCAACGAGCCGGTCGAGCGAATTGGGGCCGACGACGATGCGCCACGTTGTGATGAGGAAGGCCACCACGAGGAAGCCGGCAGCCACCGTGAGCAGGATTTCATAAAGTCCCGTATCCATTAGGCGTGGCTCCTTTCAAAGATGGCTATCATGTCCGCCTCCAACTTGCGCACCGCGGCGATTTCGCGTTCGAGGTGGCCTTCGGAGTCGGCGTTGAGCAGGTGGATGGTGAGCATACGGTTGGCAATGTCGATATCAGAGACCGTTCCGCCCGGCTGCAGGTTGTACAGGCTCACGGCCAGCGAAAGTACAAACTCATTCTCCACGCGCATGGGCACTTTCACAATGGCGGTCTTGGGTACAGGCTGCGGGCGCACAGCCAGCCAGCCCACCTTGATGGAGGCCTCGAGCAGATCGACGAACCAGCCGGCGGCAAAGACAAAGAGCTTGCCCCAGCTCACCGAAATGCCCTCCACGGGCATGGCTGGCAGCGGTAGCGCCAGGAAGATGAACAGGCCCACCAGCAGGCCGCCAACGAGGTTGGCCACGGTTACCTCACCCATCAGCAGGCACCACATGACCACAATCCACACCACGAACCAGGGCCGGAAGCGGTGCTTGAAACCGGAGAGTTTCATCGTGCGACCTCCTCTTCAGCAGTGCCTACGGAGGTAGGCAGGGGAGCCGTCGCGCTTGCCGACGTCTCCCGTGTCGGCTCCGCCGGCATTCGCTCCGGCAGGGGCTCGCTGCGGTTCTGCAACGAGTCCGCGCCGCTGTCGTAGCGGTCCTTCGGATCGAGGTGGCGGGTGGGGTTCTCAAAGGAATCACCCAGTACCGCATAGCGGTAGATGGAATCATCCTGAGCCGACGTGGCTGCGCGGGTAGTCACGCCCGAAATGGGGCCTGCCAGGAAGGTCATGGACACCGAGGCGATAACCAGCAGGCTGGTGGAGGCCAGCATGCCGAAGGGCACGCGGCCGACGTCATCGCGTTCCTTCACATCGACGTACTCGGTAACCTCGCCCAGTGGGGAGGGGCGCACCATCGCCAGGTGGCCTTCCGGAGCATCAGCACGGTCACGCAGGAAGCCCTTGGCCCAGACCAGCACCATGACGTAGAGGGTCAGCAGCGACGTCAGAATCGCTCCGCCAATAAGCACCCAGGACAGCCAAGAGCCCTCGTTCGCGCCGGCCTCCAAGAGCATGATCTTGCCCAGGAAGCCGGAGAACGGCGGAATACCGCCGAGGTTGATCGCCGGAATGAAGTACAAAATGGCGATAAGCGGTGCGCTGTAGATGAGTGATCCCAATCGGCGCAGTGAGGAGGTTCCGGCCTGGCGCTCGATAAGGCCGACGACGAGGAAGAGCGTGGTTTGCACCAGAATGTGGTGCACGGCGTAGAAGATGGCGCCGGACAAGCCTTGTGCGGTGCCGAGGGCCACGCCGAAGACCATGTAGCCGATGTGGCTGACCAAGGTAAAGGACAACAAACGCTTGATATCGGATTGGGCAATGGCGCCCAAGATACCGACGAGCATGGTAGCCAGCGCGACCCACATGAGCAGGGTATCGAGCCCACCATTGGTAAAGATGGAGGTACGAGCGCGGATGATGGAGTAGACACCGACCTTGGTGAGCAGGCCCGCAAACACCGCGGTGACCAGTGAGGGCGCGGTGGGGTAGGAGTCCGGCAGCCACGCATCCAGCGGGAAGATAGCCGCTTTAATGCCGAAGGCGATGAGCAGTACCGAGAACACCGCGGTGCGCGTTCCCTCGGGGATGTCCTCCATGCGGATGCCGATCTGCGCCATGTTCATCGTTCCCACCGTGGCGTAGACATAGGCCAGGGCCAGCACGAAGATGAGCGAGGAGGCCATCGACACCATGACGTATCCCACGCCGGCGCGCACACGAGCCGCCGTTGCGCCCAGCGTGAGCAGTACATAGGAGGCCACGAGGAAAATCTCGAAGCCCACGTAGAGGTTGAACAGGTCGCCCGCCAGGAAAGACACGTTCACGCCCATGGTGAGCAGCATGTACGTCGGCAGGAAGACTGCCACCGGCTCGTCCTTCGTGCCATCGCGCACTCCCTGTGAAATGGCGTACCACATCACGGAGAAGAGCACGACGGAGGAGGTGAACAACATGACCGTGGACAAACGGTCTGCCACCAGCGTGATACCCACTGGGGCATCCCAGCCGCCCACCTGCAAGGTCTGGATACCGGCCGTATCCGCGATGAAAATCAACATGGCATTGACCGCAGCCAAGGTGAGCAGGGAGAAGAACGCAACGCGGCGTTGAGCGTTTACGCTGCGGGAGCACAAGATGGCGAGGACGGCCGCGAACGCCGGAATGATAATCGGCAGCGGAATGAGGTAGCTGACATAGGGCAGCAGTGCATGCACAGCGGAGGCGATGGACTCAGTCATCATTGGCCTCCTTTACCGGTTCCTCAAAGACCTGCGGACCAAACTTGTCGCCTTCCTTGGTGGCGCGGCCCGTGGCCGGGTCATTGGAGGCATCATGGTCCGGCGCTGCGGACGCATTGCCTGGGCGTGAGGCCATTGCCGCAATAGCGGTGTCCTCGGTGTCATCCTCAATAACGTCCGCACTGCGGTAACGGTATTGGCGGTAGGCCAAGGTCAGGATGAAACCGGTCAGCGCCATGGAAATGACGATGGCGGTGAGGATCATGCCTTGCGCCAGTGGGTCGGCGATCTGTTCGCCGTAGGGCCGGGAGGTGCGGCCGTCGATTGGCGGCGAGCCTGCCTGGCCACCGGCCATGAGCATGAAGAGGTTGGCGCCGTTGCCCAGCAACAAAATGCCGAGCAGCATCTTGGTCATCGCGCGGTCCAGCAAGAGGTAGACCCCGGCCCCGCAGAGCACGCCTGCAGCCAGCAGAAGCATCAAATTGGCATCCATTAGGCGTGTCCTTTCTCTTTCTCCTTTGAGCGGCGGGCCAAGGATCGAGCGCGGTCGCGGGCTCGCTGCTTACGCATCTCCTCTTCCTCATCGAGCTTCGCGCCTAGCGACGTCAACGTGCAGAGCGCGAGGCCCACGACGATGAGGTAGACGCCGGCGTCGAAAATCAGCGCCGAGGGTAGAGACACATCCCCAATCAGCGGGATGGGCAACTTCGTATAGGCCGTGGTCAGTGGCGGATAGCCGAAGAACATCGGGGTGACCACCGCACCGAGGGAAAGGAGCAGACCTACCGCCATGGTGCGGCCGCCGTCGAGCGGCAGCGCTTCCTCGAGCTCTGCGCGGCCACCCGCCAAGTAGCGCAGGATCAGCGCAAGTGCTGCGACAAGGCCACCGGCAAATCCACCGCCCGGGGCGTTGTGGCCGCTGAAGAAGAAGTAAAGAGACAGCACCATCATGGACGGGAAGAGCAGACGAGTGCTGACATCCACCATGAGGGAACGGTTGAGAGCTTTCTCCGATTCCACGCCCGCGGCCAGCCAGCGGCGGCCCGTAACCCGGAGGGTGGGGCGGCGGGAAGCACGCGCAAAGCTTTGAGTGCGGAAGACGAGCGAGGAAATGCCCGTCGTGGCGATGATGAGCACGGTGATTTCGCCGAAGGTATCCCACGCACGCAGGTCCACGAGCAATACGTTGACGGTATTAGCGCCGTGGCCAATCTCCTTGGCCAACTCCGGCATGTATTGCGAGATGGGTTCCTCGCGGCGCGCGTTGACAGCGAACATACCCACGACGGTCACCGTGAGACCCACGCCGACGGCGAGCCAGGCGCGCAGGCGACCAATCTTGGGGTCCTGCTTCCATTCGGTATTGGAGGGCATGCGGCGCAGAACCAGCATGAAGAGCACCATGATGATGGTCTCCACCAGCAGCTGCGTCAGCGCTAGGTCCGGTGCACCATGGAGGGCAAAAATGAAGGACAGCGCGTAGCCGGTCACGCCGACAACAATGACGCCAGAGAGGCGGTTATCCAGCACCGTTGCGCCCACCGCGGCGATGATAATGATGGCCGCGGCGATAGCCTGCCAGGGGTTTTCCGCCACGATCATGTGGACGTTGGTGAGGTCACCGCGGATCAACATAATGATGGGCAGCACCATGAGCGTGGCAAAGATGACCGTCAGGTTGAACTGCAGCGAACCGCGCTGCGTCGAGGCAGTGGTACGCAGCGAGAGCTGGCGCAGGGAGTTGATGACGGTGTCGTAGGCCTTGTCCGCCGAGCCCAGCGCCGGGTAGGTGAACTGTGCCTTGGCGAGCGCTCGGCGCTGCCAGTGCAGCACCACACCGGCGACAATGATGACCGCCGACAGCAGCAACGGGATGGTCCAGCCATGCCACAGTGCGAGGTGGGAGGCTTCGTCCGCGCCATAGGTGTTGTTGAGGTGCTGCGTGATGCCGTGGGAAAGCGGCGTGGGCGAAAGGCCAAAGAAGATGGTGAGCAGCGTCAGCGCGGCCGGCGGGATCCACAGGAAAGGACCCACCGGGTGCATGGCGGCAACGGCCTCAGAAGGCTCCTCCTGCCCCTTGGCGGCGAAGGCGCCCCAGAGGAAGCGCAGCGCATAGGCCATGGTTAGTGCGGAACCCGCGACGACGGCCACGAGGAGCATATTGCGTGGCATGCCGACGAGCAGGTCCTCACCCATAATCGCTTCGAGCGTGGCCTCCTTGGACACGAAGCCCAACAGGGGTGGGACACCCGCCATGGACATAGCGGGGATGATGGCGAGGATGTACAGGAATGGTTTCTTCTTGCCCAGCCCTGCAAGCTTGTCGATGTCCCTCGTTCCCGACGCATGGTCGATCGCACCAACAATCATGAAGAGCGCGGCCTTAAACAGAGAGTGCGCAAAGGTCAGCGCAAGGCCTGCCTGCATGGCTTCGCGGGAGCCGATGGCAATGATGGTGGTGATAAACCCCAGCTGGGAGACCGTACCGTAGGCCAAGATGAGCTTGAGATCGCGCTGCTTGAGCGCCATCCAGCCGCCGAGCAGCATGGTGAAAGCACCCAAGGGCAGCACCACGAGGTGCCACGTGGAAATGTCGTGCACCCAGGGAGCCAAGCGTGCCACAAGGTAGATACCGGCCTTAACCATGGCAGCGGAGTGCAGGTAGGCCGAGACCGGAGTCGGGGCGGCCATAGCGCCCGGCAGCCAGAAATGGGCCGGGGCGATAGCGGATTTCGACAGCGCGCCGCACAGAATAAGCACGATGGCCACGGTGAGGTACGGCGTGTTTGCCAGCTGTTCGGTGGATGCAATGGCGGTGAAGGACCATGCGCCAGTCTGCCGGCCCAGCAGAATAATGCCCACGAGCATGGTGAGGCCGCCGAGGGCGGTGACCATGAGGGCCTGCTGCGCGGCACGGCGCGAGGAGGCGCGCTCGCCGTAGTAGCTCACCAGGAGGAAGGAGAGCAGGGAGGTGATTTCCCAGAAGACGTAGAGCAACAGGAAGTTATCGGAAATCACCAGGCCATACATGGCCGTGGCGAAGCCCACCATTTGCCCACCGAAGAGCGCTAGCCGGCGACGCGAATGGTCGAAATACCCCCAACAATAGATGAGTACTAAGGCGCCCACGCCAAGGACGATAAGGCTGAACAGTGCGGAGAGCGCGTCCATGCGGAAGCTGATATCGAGGTGCGCGGCGGGCATCCACTCAGCGTCGAAGGCGAGCTGATGGCCGTCTCGCAACGTACCTTCGGTGAGTTGATGTAGCACCCAAAAGAACCCGACGGCGGGCACAATCGCGAGAAGACCGAAGGCTCGCCGGCCGAGGTAGAAGATGAGAAAAGGAGCGGCGATGGTGGTGAGAACCAGGGCGCTGAAGAGAGTGAGCACGGTTGTTGCGGGGGCGTCCTTTCCAGGTTTGGGACGGGGCTAAACCCACCGCAATGGCAGGCATTGACTAGTGCTCATCCTACAGATTGGGGCTTAAATTTTCACACTTTTCTTTTCACACAGTTATATAGGGGCACCCTGCAGGCAGAGGCCCCCTTACCGCGCCTTAGGCGAAGCGCTGCAGGAACAGTGCTTCGGCGATGGCAATCTTCTCAATCTCAGTCGGGTCAACCGATTCGTTGGCGGAGTGGATGGTGCACTGCGGCTCCTCGACGCCAAAGAGAGCAATCTCCGCGTTCGGGTGCTTGTCCTGCAGTTCCACGGTTAGCGGGATGGAGCCACCCATGCCCTGGGTGATGGTCTCCGCCCCGTAGGCCTCGCCGAGGCACTCGCCGAGCAGCGCGACGGCGGGCTTGGCCGGGTCGGTTTCAAAGCCCAGGTTGGCCTCGAGAATGGTGACCTCAATGTGCGCGCCCCAGGGCACGTGTTTCTTCAGGTGCTCGGCCACGGCTTCCGCGGTGGCGCGGGGATCCATGGTGGCGGGGGTGCGCAGGTTGATGTTGGCCTCTGCGGTGGCCGGCACGGCGTTGACGGCCTCGGCCACCGGGGTTGAGGTAAAGCCGGTGATGGTCACTGCTGGGCGGGCCCAAATCATGTCCGCGATGGCGGTGGCGCCGGCTGGGTCTTTCGCGCCCATGACCTCGGTACCGTCGAGCATCTGGGCATCAGCGCGGAAGTTCTCCTCGCTGTAGGCGGTGTCCTGGCCCTCGGCCAGCGGCCAGGTGCCTTCACAATCGACGCCGTCGATAGTCGTGCGGCCATACTCATCCGTGAGGGAATCCAGCGTGCGCATAAGCGCCTTGACGGCGTCGGGAGCCGCGCCGCCGAACTGGCCGGAGTGCACAGCCGAGTGGAGGGTGGAAACCTTGACGTTGATCTGGGAACCGCCGCGCAGGGAGGTCGTCAGCGTCGGCACGCCGACCTTGGCGTTGCCGGCATCAGCGATGAGGATAGCGTCGGCAGCAAAAAGCTCCGGGCGTTCCTCGATGAGTGCAGACAGGCCCTCGCCGCCGCGCTCCTCTGAGCCCTCGATGAGGACGGTGAGGTTGAGGTCCGTCCCGCCGACAGCATCCAGAGCGCGCAGGGCTGCCAGATGCATGGCAACGTTGCCCTTGCAGTCGGCAGCACCACGGCCGTACCAGCGACCATCGTGCTCAGTCAGGGTGAAAGGATCGGAGTCCCAGGCTTCCGGGTTGCCGGCAGGCACGACGTCATAGTGCGAGTACAGCAAAACGGTCTTTGCGCCGTCCTTGCCCTTGCGCTTGGCGACGATTGCCGTGGAACCATCAGCAGTGGTGATGGCTTCGGGGGTGAAGTCGACGTCGGCAAGCGCGGCGTGAACCCACTCCGCCGCCTTCGCGGTCTGGTCCTCCAGGCCTGGTTCATTGTGGACGGAATTAAAGGAGACGAGCTCGCTGAGCTGACGGAAGATGGTGTCGCGGTCAGTGGTCACAAAATCAGAAATAGTGGTCATGCTCTACAACCTACTCGCATCCCGGAATCGGTCTATCGACAAGTAGGGAGTAATATATTCCAGGTTCTAGTAACTATTCCTTAGAAAGGACCTGACATGGCGACGACCACCGCCGAAGGTTCCCAGTCCACGCTCCGCGAGCTGACACTTCGCGGCATCGTTATCGGTGGACTCATCACTCTGATTTTTACCGCCGCCAACGTGTACCTCGGTCTCAAAGTGGGTCTGACGTTCGCCACGTCTATTCCTGCCGCCGTCATTTCCATGGCGGTTCTACGCCGCTTTGCCGGGCACAATGTCAAAGAGAACAACATTGTGCAGACCATCGCCTCGGCGGCCGGTACGCTTTCTGCCATCATCTTCGTCCTGCCTGGTCTGGTCATGGTGGGCTACTGGCAGGGCTTTTCCTTCGTCGATACCGCCGCGGTCTGTGCCATCGGCGGTGTCCTCGGTGTCATGTATTCCATTCCGCTGCGCCGCGCGCTGGTGACTGGTTCCGACCTGCCGTATCCGGAAGGCGTGGCCGCGGCTGAGGTCCTCAAGGTGGGCGATAGTACCGGTGCCGAAGGTGAGGCCGCCCACGAGGAAAACACCAAAGGCCTGCACGTCATCGTCTTCGGTGGCATCCTCTCCGCTGTTATGGCGCTCCTTGCCGCAATGAAGGCCGCAGCGTCTGAGGTGACTGCTTACTTCAAGCTGGGTTCCGGTGCCACGATGTTTGGCTCCTCCCTGTCCCTCGCACTCATTGGTGTGGGCCACCTCGTGGGCCTTGCCGTGGGTATCGCCATGCTCGTTGGCGTGGTGATCTCCTATATCTTCCTGCTACCCATCTTCACCGGTGGTGAGGCACTAGGGGACCCGGCTGCCCTCATGGAGACCGTCAGCACGGTCTTCTCCGGCAAGATTCGCTTCGTTGGTGTGGGCACCATGGCCATTGCCGCTATCTGGACGCTCATTAAGATTGCTGGGCCAATTGCCAAGGGCATGGCTGAGTCTTTCGCTTCCTCCCGCAACCGCAAGGAAGGCCAGCAGGTGGCCGTGGAGGAGCAGGATATTCCGGCTCCGTATGTCGTTGGCACCATTCTTATCCTCATGGTTCCGATTGGCCTGCTGCTGTGGAACTTCGTTCGCGGTACCGATATTCATGACCACATGGGTGTCCTCATTACGGTCTCGGTTCTCTTCACCTTGCTCGTGGGCCTCATCATCGCTTCTGTCTGTGGCTACATGGCAGGCCTTATCGGTGCGTCGAACTCGCCGATTTCCTCCATCGGCATCATTGCGGTCATCGTCGCCGCCCTCATCATTGCGGCCGTGACCCGCGGAACGGATGCCCAGCCGCTCTCACTCGTGGCCTATACGTTGTTCACGGCGGCCATTGTCTTCGGTATCGCCACCATTTCGAATGACAACCTCCAGGACCTCAAGACCGGTCAGCTCGTCGGCGCTACTCCATGGAAGCAGCAGGTAGCGCTCATTATCGGTGTTCTCTTTGGTTCTTTGGTGATTCCGCCGATTCTGCAGATTATGCTTACCGGCTTCGGTTTCCAAGGCATGGAAGGTGCTGGCGAAGATGCCTTGGCTGCACCGCAGGCAGCGCTCATGTCCTCGGTGGCTTCCGGTATCTTCGATAACTCCTTGCCGTGGAATCTCATCGGGTTGGGCGCCGCTATTGGTGCGGTCGTCATCGTGATTGATGAGTGTCTGCGCCACTTCACCGACAAGTACTCGCTATCCCCGCTGGCCGTGGGTATGGGCATGTACCTGCCGGCCGCCATCACCATTGTGGTGCCGAGTGGTGCTTTCCTGGGCTTCTTCTACAACCGCTGGGCAGCGCGCCAGGCCAGCCCGGACTTTGCCAAGCGCATGGGAACCCTCCTGGCTACCGGCCTCATCGTCGGCGAGTCCCTGTTCGGCGTGGTCAACGCGGGTCTCATTGCGGCGTCGGCCGGCGAGTCCCCGCTTGAGATCTTCTCCGGCGGCACGGCCTCCAAGATCATCGGCGTCATCCTCTTTATTGGTGCTATTACGGCGGCATATAAGTGGACAGCGAAGAAGGCTTCTTAAGCTAACGGGCGATACGGAACGTCATGGGCGGTGCGACAGCACCGCCCGTTCGCTTATAGCGTTCGTGTTGAACCTTGCAGTCGATGGGGGAGAGTGCCAGAATGGTCGCTAGCACTTCCACTTCGCAAGTGCCAGAAATAAACCGAGTCATCTATGTGGTTGGGGCTGGAGAACACTCGCCAGCCGTGCCGTCGCGGGCGTCCGTCATAGATCAGACGTGAGTGTCGTCCTCAACAAAGCTTAAGGAGCACAAACACATGGCAAAGATCATTGCCTTCGATGAAGAGGCACGTCGCGGCCTCGAGCGTGGTCTCAACACGCTTGCCGACGCCGTCAAGGTCACCCTCGGCCCGAAGGGCCGCAACGTCGTCCTGGAGAAGTCCTGGGGCGCCCCGACCATTACTAACGACGGTGTCTCCATCGCGCGCGAGATCGAGCTCGAGGACCCCTACGAGAAGATCGGTGCTGAGCTGGTCAAGGAAGTAGCCAAGAAGACTGATGACGTGGCCGGTGACGGTACCACCACCGCTACCGTTCTGGCCCAGGCACTCGTCCGCGAGGGCCTGCGCAACGTGGCCGCTGGTTCCAACCCGATGGGTATCAAGCGCGGTATCGAGACCGCTACCAAGAAGGTTGTGGACTCCCTGCTGGCTTCCGCCAAGGAAGTAGAGACCCAGGAAGAGATCGCTACCACCGCTGGCATTTCCGCTGCAGACCCGGCTATCGGCGAGAAGATCGCTGAAGCCATGTACACCGTGGGCAACGGTTCCGTGAACAAGGATTCCGTTATCACCGTTGAGGAGTCCAACACCTTCGGCGTTGACCTTGAGGTCACCGAAGGTATGCGCTTCGACAAGGGCTACATCTCCGGCTACTTCGCTACCGATATGGAGCGCCAGGAGGCAGTCCTGGAAGACCCGTACATCCTGCTGGTCTCCTCCAAGATCTCCAACATCAAGGACCTCGTCCCGCTGCTGGAGAAGGTCATGCAGACCGGCAAGCCGCTGCTCATCATCGCCGAAGATGTTGAGGGCGAGGCTCTGTCCACCCTCGTGGTCAACAAGATTCGTGGCACCTTCAAGTCCGTTGCCGTGAAGGCTCCGGGCTTCGGTGACCGCCGCAAGGCCACCCTGCAGGACATGGCCATCCTTACCGGCGGCCAGGTCATCTCCGAAGAGGTCGGCCTCTCCCTCGAGACCGCTGAGATCGAGTACCTGGGTCAGGCCCGCAAGGTCGTTGTGACCAAGGATGAGACCACCATCGTTCAGGGCGCTGGTTCCCAGGAGCAGATCGACGGCCGCATCAAGCAGATCCGCGCCGAGATCGAGAACTCCGACTCCGATTACGACCGTGAGAAGCTGCAGGAGCGCCTGGCCAAGCTGGCCGGCGGCGTGGCAGTTCTCAAGGTCGGCGCTGCTACCGAGGTGGAGCTCAAGGAACGCAAGCACCGCATCGAGGATGCTGTGCGTAACGCTAAGGCTGCTGTGGAGGAGGGCATCGTTGCCGGCGGTGGCGTGGCTCTGCTGCAGGCAGCCGAGGTTCTGGATTCCCTCTCCGACCTCACCGGTGACGAGGCCACCGGCGTCAAGATCGTCCGCGAGGCACTGTCTGCTCCGCTGAAGCAGATTGCTCAGAACGCTGGCCTGGAGCCGGGCGTTGTCGCCGACAAGGTTGCGTCCCTGCCGGCAGGTCAGGGCCTCAACGCCGCTACTGGCGAGTACGTAGACCTTATGGCCGCTGGCATCAATGACCCGGTCAAGGTTACCCGCTCTGCTCTGCAGAATGCTGCGTCCATCGCTGCACTGTTCCTGACCACCGAGGCGGTTGTGGCTGATAAGCCGGAGCCGGCTGGTGCAGGCGCTGGCATGCCGGACGCTGACGCAATGGGTGGCATGGGCTTCTAAGCTATCGCTCCCCGAGTCGAGGCGCTTTGCGGCCTCGGTTAATAACAAAAAGAACGCTCCCCGCGCTTCTGCGTGGGGAGCGTTCTCTGCGTTGAGACCGTATCGTGTCCTTAGCTAACCCCGTTTAGGGGTATATTTGCTTTGTCAGATGAAAAATTTTCCGGTCAATTTCAAGGCTTCTGGCACCTATGAATCGCTCTCTGTGGAGTTGTTGTTACATGTCCGAGCAAACTTTTATCTCGGTGGACTTTAAAGAGCTGCGTTTCCGCAGCTGGTGGGGTTTGTGCAGGCAAAGTGAACAAAAGGTTAATAAATAACATTTGGCGAATGTTTGTTTGGGGCATCGATTCAGTGAGGAAAGTAACGACGTCATCCATTTGCATTGCGGGGGAGGTGTGCCAAAATAGTTTCCTGTGACGCCCGCTGAGGGTGTCTGCAAACCGCAAACCCCTCCGGGCACATTCTCTACCCGGACTTCACAAGAGGAGACCATAATGGATCTTTCTTTCATCGCTGACCAGCTCGGCCACTTCGCTGATTTCGCTGAGGGCATCAAGAAGCTCTTCGGCGGCTTCGCTAAGGTCTTTGACACCATTTCCGGTGCAGTATCTCAGGGCAGCGACTACACCATCGAGCCGGACACCTCCGCTCTCGAGGGCCTGTCCTCCAAGTAAGCTTGCTCCCCTAATGGGGCAGCACTAAACACACACTTTCAATCCCAAGGAGATTTACAATGGGTACCCTTTCTTCCACCGGCATCATCGGCGATATCCTCACCATCCTCTACAACCTGGGTGACATGGCTTCCGGCGCCAAGAAGCTGATCGGCCTGCTCTAAGCAGCACGCTGTTCACGCAGAACTAAGCGTTAAACCCCGCTCCCCACGATGGGCGAGCGGGGTTACTCATGTTTTAACCGCCGGGTACTAGAACGACGCGGTACGTTTTCGTAAATAGTGGCCCAAAATCTCGAAAATTTAGTGCTTCGGCGCGAAAACGTACCGTGTGGGGTGGCAGCTGAGTACGGATCGATCAATTAAGGCCCTGCACATTCGAGTTTCCGGGGCACTATTTGTCAGAAGCGTACTTGTTGCGGTGGGATACGCCGGGCGAGGCGAAGCTGATGGCGCTGTTGTTTCGGGAGTGGGGGTAAATGGGGTCGCCGGGAAAGGTTTACTCAGCCAGATGTCTGGTTCATAGATAGAATTATGGGCATGGCTGACATTAAAGACGACGAACTCCCCGAGATCGACCTCGCACAGACCGACGGCTACGTCGTTGATGACTCTGATGAAGACGATCCTGCGCTGATCATGCCGGATGGCTCGCCTGTTGAGACCTGGCGTGAGAACTACCCGTACGAGGAGCGCATGACGCGCGACGAGTATGAGACGATTAAGCGCGCCCTGCAGATCGAGCTGCTGAAGTGGCAGAACTGGACCAAGGAAACTGGTCAGCGCCACATCATTATCTTTGAGGGTCGCGACGCTGCCGGTAAGGGCGGCACCATCAAGCGCTTCAACGAGCACCTTAATCCGCGTGGTGCCCGCACCGTAGCACTGGAGAAGCCCTCCCCGCGTGAGTCCACCTCGTGGTACTTCCAGCGCTACATTCAGCACTTCCCGTCCGGCGGCGAAATCGTCTTCTTCGACCGCTCCTGGTACAACCGCTCCGGCGTTGAGCGCGTCATGGGCTTCTGCACCGAGTCCCAGCACGCAGAGTTCCTCCGCGAAGTTCCAATGCTGGAGAACATGCTTCTTGGTTCCGGCATCTCCTTGACCAAGCTGTGGTTCTCTGTAACCCGCAAGGAGCAGCGCACCCGTTTCGCTATTCGTCAGATTGACCCGGTACGCCAGTGGAAGCTGTCCCCAATGGACCTTGCCTCCCTAGACAAGTGGGATGACTACACCCGCGCGAAGGAAGAGCAGTTCCGCTACACGGATACTGATGAGTCCCCGTGGATCACCATCAAGTCGAATGACAAGAAGCGCGCCCGCATCAACGCTATGCGCTACGTGCTCTCCAAGTTCGAGTACACCAACAAGGATCACGAGCTGGTGGGTCAAGTCGATGACAAGATTGTGAAGCGCGGCCGCGACCAGATTGGTGACTAGTCACCGCGTATTGACCGCTCAGTAGCGCGAGTCAGGAATGAAAGAGAGGCGGCAGGAATACCTGCCGCCTCTTTGTCGATCTCGGCAGAGAAATGAGTAGGTGTGAGAATAGCTTAAAAAATTCATGTCAGTGTTACCCTGCCGTTGCTCAGGCAAGATATTCATTTCATTATGAAATATCACCTTCTTGCACCTGCTGCGCTCGCCGTCGCAGGCCTGTGCACAGTATCGCCGGTAGCGTCCGCCCAGTCATCCTTTAGCCCCCTGTCCTCGTCATCTAGCTTTTCGTCCTCACTCTTTAACTGGAATTCCTCGAGCAGCTCCAAGAAGCCGGAAGATGTCACTCCAGGGGGCTCGGAGGAGACTGAGACTCCTCTGACACCAGCGGACAACCGGGTCATCTGGCACGAGAGCTTTGATGATCTGGATAATCCCGCCCACTTTACGCACCGCATGCCGGAGGGATGGACGACTTCTGTCGACGGTGTGAACTCTGGCGAAGCTCGGTGGAAGGGATGGACTGCGTCAACGATGAGGGACTGGACGTGGGCTGCTGGGACCGACATGCGCCATTGGTTTACCCAAGCCCACGACAATCTAGTCATCATCGATAGCAAGCAGCAGCGCCTTAATGACACAGATGCCATGACCGCGCAGTTGGTCTCCCCAAGCATTCCTGTGGCGGGTCAAGGTGATATCAACCTCGAGTTTGACCATCATTACCGCCAAGGAAAAGAGGGGCAGAACGCCACAGTGCAGGTGTCCTTCGATGGAGCCGCACCGCAGACTATCGCAACGTTTGACCACGATGTCTTTTCCAAGCATGAGTCGCTGCCTATTGAGGTCCCAGCGGGCGCGCAGTCCATGCAGGTCACGTTTACCTATGCCAACGGCAACGATGATTGGTGGTGGGCGGTGGATAATGTGGGCGTCGCCAAGCGCTTGCCTGAAGTTTCCGGCAAGCCGCAGGCCGTCGTCGATGTGCTGTCCGATGTCCAAGGGGATCCTGAAGACTACAAGGACGCCATTGGGCAGCTCAACGCTATGGAAGATAAAGCCGGGGCGTTGGTCATCAACGGTGACCTTGTGGATGACGGTTCCCAAGAGCAGTGGGACACGTTCTTGCAGGCACAGAAGGAAGCGCCGCATGCTGCGGGAACGCAGCTGTGGACTATTGGCAACCACGAGATGTACGGTCCGGAAGGCTCAGAAACGTATCTGAAGCGCTTCCTTACCTATGCAGGCCAGGACAAGCCGTGGAACGAGATTGTGGTCGACGGCGTTCCACTCATTTCTGTCAACACGGAATACTATTCCGACGTTGACCGCGGCGGAAAAGAACCGTTCCAGCGGCTGGGCCAGGAACAGTTGGATTGGCTCGATGAGCGTTTGAACTATTGGGATGCGAAGGGAACTCCGGCGCTCGTCTTTAGCCACCCGCTGTTGCCTGAGACGGTGTCGATGTCCCATTCGGCGTGGTACCAGAATGACTTTGAGGACCTTGAAGCCCTGTCCAACGTAGTCAACAAGCACACCAACATCGTGTGGTTCAGCAGCCACAGCCATTCTTCCCTTCGCCAGAACAACTGGTGGGGTACGCGCCGCTACGATGGCACCGGCGAGGCCGGGCGCACCGGATTCCCTGTGGTCAACACCGGCGCAATCCTCAATGAGTACCTGCCGGATGGCGATCATGACGAAAAGATTGTCAAAGAAAAGGAAGAGGCCTCCAGCGGACTGCGGGTCAAGGTGTTCTCTGACCGCGTCCGCGTGGAGGCCTGGGATTTCAAAGCCAATGAGATTATTGATGTCGTTGACTTTGCTCGTTAACTAATCCTTATTTCTTCCACGGTTCAATCGGGTTGCCCTGCCACTCGGAGTTGCGCGGGACTTGGTCGCCGCGCATAACGAGGGAGCCAGGGCCCACCGTGGCGGTGGAGCCAATGACGGACGCCGGCAACGCCACCGAGTGGGAGGCCAACGTTGCGCCATCGCTGATGGTCACGGTATCGAGGCTCATGACGCGGTCCTGGAACAGGTGCGTCTGCACCACGGTGCCAGGGCCCACAGAGGCGCCGGTGCCGACGGAGCACAGGTCGGTCTCCGGGAACCAGTAGGAATCAATCCACGCGCCGTGGCCAATCTTGACGCCTAGGGCGCGCAAGCCCTGATTGATTTCGCCCGCACCATAAGTGTGCGTGAAGAACCATGGCGCCGCGACGGCCTCCACGAAGGTGTCCTGCAGCTCGTTGAGCCACACGAAGGCGGACCACAACGGATGATCGCCCGGGGCCTGCGTGCCCACGCAGATCCACTTCACGGCCACGGTAATCGTCATCGCGATGGCACCGGCCACCATGAGGACGAGTCCGCTAGCTGCCCAGGCGGCGGCGATTCCGAAGGTGTCGGCAAGCGCGTAGAGAGCAGACAGCGTGCCAGCCAGCAGCATGGCCGAGGTCATCGGCGCAAGCAGGCGCATCGTCTCAATCGCACCACGGGCGGCCTTGACACCGAAGCCCGGGTTGTAGGTGAGGGATTCGCCCTCCACACCGTCCACGTGGGCTTCGACGCGGCGCATACGCTCCGGCGGGGAGCCCCACCAGTTGGCACCAGATTTGGTCTTCTTCGGCGTCGAGGAGAGCACCGCAACCAGCGAATTCTTCGACAGCTTGCGGCCCGGACCCGTAATACCAGAGTTGCCCACAAAGGAGCGCTTGCCCACCTTGGTTTCACCCGTGAGCATCCAGCCGCCGCCGAGCTCGTAGCCACCAATCATGGTGTCATCCGCCAAGAACGCGCCGTCCTTGACCTCAGTGAGCTTAGGGACCATGACAGCCGTGGAAATCTCCACATCCTTGCCAATCGTGGCACCCAGGGAGCGCAGCCAGGCCGGGGTGAGCTGGGAGGCATAGATGGGGAAGAGCTGTGTGCGAGCCTCATCCATGAGACGCTCGATGGCCCACAGACGCCAGCCCTTGAAGGAACGCACTGGTGCCACACCTGGCTTGAGGCCAAGTGATAGCACGCGCACACCGAGCCAGGTTTGAAGCATGTAGGTGGCAAACGCAGCGAGGGCGCCGAGCGGTGCGAAGAAGAGGGAACCGATGAAGGGGGAGCCGTCGGTAAGCGCAATGAGGCCAACGACGACCGCCGCGCCTACGGCCAGCGCCACAATGGGCTGAAGGGCTAGCAGGATGGAGGTCGCGCCATAGATGGCGACCCACCACGGGCGGCGCTTCGGGGCATGGGACGGGAAGCGGTGCTTGGTTCGCCCCACCTTCTTGGCAGGCGAGCCGGACCAGCGCTGGCCGTCCTTGATCTTCTTGCGTCCCGTCACGGTGGAGCCAGCCTCCACGTGCGCATCCTTGCCCACGACGGTGCCCGGAAGCAGCGTCGAGCGTGCGCCCACACGAGCGCCTTCCTTCACTTCAATCGCGCCGACGCGCAGGATATCGCCGTCCAGCCAGTAGCCGGACAGATCGACCTCCGGCTCGATGGCGGCATGCTTGCCCAAGGTAAGCAAGCCCGTGACCGGCGGCAGGGAGTGCAGGTCCACGCCGCGACCAATCTTGACGCCAAGCGCGCGGGCATAGTTGTTGACCCAGGTCGCGCCCGCAATGGAACGCGAGCCGGAGGCGTTTGCCCATCGCTCCGCCGCCCAAATCCGCAGGTGTGTCGAGCCGCCGCGCGGATACTCGCCGGGCTTGATACCGGCGGTGATAAGCCGTGCACCAAAGCCGCCGATGGGGATGCGGCCCACCGGGGTGACGAAGACCACGAGGAGTACGGCAACCAGCCACCATGGCGTGGTCATGGCCCACTCCACGCCGAGCAGGTTCGCCACGTTGGAGCCCAACAGCAGCCAGGCCAGCCACGTCGTGGCAGCCAGCGTCATGACGGGGATCTGGATGAGTGTTTGCGCAATGCGCGTGCCCGCGCCCACGGGCTTGACTTCGCGGGCAGGCCCGGCGTCCTCGACGGACTCGGCACCAGCCAGCTGCTCTGCGAGCGAACCCAGACGCGGGTGGTCGTAGAGGTCGCGTACGGCCACGGTGGGGAAGCGCTCGCGAATGCGGCCCACCAGCGTGGCGGCGGCCAAAGAGGTGCCACCCAGGGAGAAGAAGTCGGCGTTGACGTCTTCCACAGATACGCCCAGGGTGTCCACCCACAGCTCCGCCAGCCACTGCTCGGTCGGGTTAAGGCCGTCAGCCTCCACGCCCACTCCCGGCAGCGGCCACGGCAGCGCCTTCTTGTCCACCTTGCCGGAGGTACGAATAGGCAGCTCATCCATGACACAAATGCGCGGGACGAGTGCTGCAGGCATGGATTCCGCCAGGCGGGCATGTGCTGCCTCGTGGTCGAAACCGGCATCTGGGTTATCCAATGAGACGTAGCCAACGAGCACCGACTCGCCGCCCGGAGTCTTCTGCACGGCCACGGCAGAGTTATACACGTTTGGCAGCGCCGCCACGTTGGCCTCGACCTCACCAAGTTCGATGCGGCGGCCACCAATCTTGACCTGGTCATCGACGCGGCCCACAAAGTACAGACCGTCCTCTTCCAGGCGCACGTGGTCACCAGTGCGGTAGGCGCGCTCCCAACCCATGGACTCCAGCGGCGCGTACTTCTCCGCGTCCTTCACCGGGTCCAGGTAGGCAGCCAGGCCCACACCACCAATGACGAGTTCACCCACCTCGCCGATGGCGACGGGGTCGCCCTGCTTATCGACGACCACCAGGTCCCAACCATTCAGTGGCAAACCAATCGATACCGGTTTGCCCGGCTGCATGTGCTGCGCGCAGGCCACGACGGTGGCCTCGGTAGGGCCGTAGGTGTTCCACATCTCGCGGTCTTCGGTGGCCAGGCGGTCTGTGAGCTCCTGGGAGCAGGCTTCGCCGCCGACGATGAGGAGGCGGATATTATCCAGGGCCTCGGCAGGCCAGAGGCCGGCCAAGGTCGGCACGGTGGACACCACCGTGATGTCGCGGCGAATGAGCCAGGGGCCCAAGTCCATACCGGAGCGCACGAGGGAACGCGGTGCCGGGACTAGGCAGGCACCATGTCCCCAGGCTAGCCACATTTCTTCACAGGAGGCGTCGAAGGCCACAGACAAACCAGCCAGCACGCGGTCATCCGGGCCGAGCGGGCCATGCGGGCTATCGGCCAAGAAGAGGGCAGCCTCAGCATCAACGAAGGCGGCCGCGGAGCGGTGGCTGACGGCTACGCCCTTCGGTTTGCCCGTCGAGCCGGAGGTAAAGATGATCCACGCGGTGTCCTCCGGGCGCGGCTCCTCGAACGGCGTACCATTTTCATCGCCGCTGCGGGAAGCATCAACCTCCCGCAGCATGCGGAAGCCCTCGTCGCTGAAGACACCGTCGATGTCGGCCTCGCCGAAGACCATCTCGGCGCGCTCGTCCGGGTCGTCGGCGTCGACTGGAACATACGCGGCACCGGCGGCCAAGGTGGCCAGGATGGCGAGGTAGAGCTCGCGCTTGCCGGAGGTCATACGGATACCGATGCGGTCGCCGCGGCGCACGCCGTTAGCGTGGAGCTCGGAGGCCCATGCGGAGACGTCGGCAAGCAGCTCGGCGTAGGTGAGGATCTCACCATCGTCGAGGGCCGCAGCATCCGGGTACTGCTCCGCAGTGGTGCGCACGATGTCCCACAAGGTGCGCTCAGGCGGGGCTAGGGAGCCCAGGAGATACTGTTCGGGGACCTTCGCGGTTTCGGTCTTGAGCGCGTGGCGACCGTGATTAGTGTCAGAGTCTGTCATTTAAGCATCACCACCTTCGGCGTCGTTGGACGCATCCGCAGCAATGATGGCCGTGGCCAGCTTGCGCAGGTGCTTGAGCTGCTTGTTGGTGGATTCGTCCAAGGCAGCGTCCTCCGCCTGGGCGACGAGCACCGCGAGCTCCTTGTGGGCCTTCGTGCCCTTCTTGGTGGAGGCAATGATCTGGCGGCGGCGGTCCTTGGCGTCGCGCTCGCGCTTGACCCAATTGCGAGACTCTAGCGAATCGAGCAGGCGCACCATATCGGAGGCATCGATAGCCAGGGTTTCCGACAGCGCGGACTGGGAAGACGCGGCCTCTTCTACGAGGCAGGTAAGAACCCAGTACTCGCGCAGGGTGGTCTGCTGAGTCTGCAGTGCAGCCTCGACGCCTTCGCGGGTGCGGCGGCGGAGGCGCTCCAGCTGGAAGGAGGGGGACTCCAGCAGCGCGGTGGGAATCGATACAGAATTTGATGAAGACATGCCGATGATTCTAGCGTGCCTACCGTAGCAAACCTAAATCATGGGTCGCGTCCCACTAGTTCGGGTAAACCATCGGGCAGCCTTGAGCTTTCCACGCGTCCGTGCCGCCGTCGACGTTGATGACATCCCAGCCCTTTGCATGTTCGAGGTACTGGCAGACTTGCATGCTGCGCCCGCCTGCATGGCAGATGACGTAGATATCGCGGTCGGGGTCAATCTCGTCGAGTCGTTCCACGAGCTCGCCCATGGGGATGTGAGTCGCACCTTGGGCGTGCTCGGTGTTCCACTCAAAGTCCTCGCGGACGTCGATAAGCTGGGCGTTGTCGGGTACTTCGGTCGGTTGTACGTTCTGCATGCGCCCCAGCTTACGTGGGTGCGGTTGCGGGGCTGGTGGGGGCACTTTACTGTGAGCAGTATGGGGGTGGGGCTTCCAATCGGAGGGGATTATATGGAGGAGATTGTCGGCCGTGCTGGCTCGGCGGCAGCGGCAAAAGGTGAGGCGATCAAAATAACGCGGGGGCTATATCTGCCACGTGAACCAACCGCATATGAGCTAGCGCAAGTGCTCAGCCGGCATTGGCCAGACAGTGCGTTGGACGGATATTCCGCGGCGATGGTGCTTCTTGAGCGGAAACCTGGGTTTCCGCTGCAGCTCATACGCGAAAAAGGCCTGGAAGACACCCGCTTTTATGTCTGTCGCCGCGCCCGCCCCAAGGGTGTATTCCCCTATGACGGGATAAACGTCTGCAATCCACTGCAGGCGGTGGAAGCCATGGAAGAACGACATGCGGTGATGTTCCTTGAAAAGTTCCTTGCGGGCAGGGACGCCGAAGGGCGGTTGAAGTTGCTCTCGATGGATTTTCGGCGGTTCTCGCAGCACACTCGGCGCGTGTTGGAGAAAGCGGTGATCGGTGCGGATAGCGTGCCTGAGCGGGCACTCACCCGTGCCTTGGAGCCCTACTTTAGGGTGCGCAACAACGCCAAAATTGGGCCCTATCGGTGGGATCTCCTTTTAGAGGAGTACAAGATTGCCATCGAAGTCGACGGCTACGCCTATCACCGAGGGGAGAACCGCCGCCAATTCGAGCTTGACCGCCAGAAGCTGAATGACGCCGTACATCGCGGTTACACGCCGCTCCACTTCACCGCGACCACGATTGAGCATCACCTAGACAAGGTGGTGGAGCAGGTGCGTGGGGTGGCACAAGGGACAAAGCGGTATTTGGACCCGCCGTGGATGTGGCACCGGTTCTTTGTGTGAGGTGTCTTGCGGCAGTTTGATGTCGTTCACGGTAGATAAGGGCGAAAAATTGCGAAAATTTGGGCCTTATTTGCCGTGAGCGTATGCAGGGCGGAGTTTTGCCATGGGCGTAGGCAGGGTGGAGTGCGCGACGGGGTGAAAGTATGCAGGCGGGCTTTAGCGGTGCGCTGAGAGGTACTCCAAAATCGCTTTGACGCGGCGGTTGTCTTCGCTGGGGTCCAAACGCAGCTTGGTGAAGATATTGGAGACGTGCTTGGCCACCGCGGCGGAAGAAAGAACCAGATCAGCGGCGATGTCCTTGTTGGATTTGCCGCGGGACATCAACTCGAGGACCTCGCGCTCGCGCGGGGTGAGCTCGCCCAGACCGCTGCGCCCGGAGCTCATTAACGCCTGCGCCACGGTGGGGTCGATGACGGTGCCGCCCTGGGCCACCACGTCCAGGCTGGAGAGGAAGTCCCGTACCTCGGAGACGCGGTCCTTCAGAAGATAGCCGGTGCCGGCATCGGGGGAGTCGAAGAGCTCCACCGCATATGCGGGGGCCACATACTGGGAGAGCACCATGACGGGTAAGCCCGGATATGCATTTCTCAAGTTCACGGCGGCTTTCAAACCATCATCGCCCATACCTGGCGGCATGCGCACGTCCGTGATGACGATGTCCGGAAGCTCATCGCGCAGCTTATCCACCACGGCCTCCAAAGCTGGAGCAGAATCCGCCTGGCCCACAATTGAATGCCCGCGGCGCTCCAGAAGGCCGGCGAGGCCCTCGCGCAGAATGGCGGAGTCATCCGCCACCACGATTCTCAAACTCATTTCTTAAACTCCTGACTGTCCGCGATCGAGAAGAAGTGGAATCGAGCATGCCAGCCTCGTGGGCCCGCCCGGGGGAGAGCTCAGCGTCATCTCCCCGCCAAAGGCGGCGAGGCGCTCGGCCATCCCCGCCAAGCCGTGACCTTGTACAACCCGCGCGCCACCCGGGCCCTCATCCACCACGGTGATCTTTAAGGAGGCATCCGCGGTCACTAAGACGGAGACTGGCGCGCCGGGCGCGTGCTTGGCCGCGTTGGTCAAAGCCTCCGTGCCGAAGAAGTAGCCGCAGGCCAGCACGGAGGCGGAAAGCTTGGGCAAAGGATGCGGGGCGAAGACGCTGACGTGGGGGCCGTGGGAGGAGGAGACGTCGGCAAGCGCGGCCACCAAACCGTGATCCTGCAGCACCTGCGGGTGGATGCCGTGCACCGTGGCGCGCAAGGACTTGAGGCCGCGGTCCACGTCCTGTTTGGCGGCGGTAAGCAGCTCGGCGAGGTCGGAAGGGGCGTCGAGAAGAGCCTCCCCCAACTTCATGCTCGCGGCGACGAGGTATTGCTGCGCGCCGTCGTGCAGGTCGCGCTCGATGCGGGCGCGCTCCACCTCATAGGCGTCCGCGATGGCGCGGCGCGAGGCCGTAAGCTGCGCAATCTTCTGCGCCTGCTGCTGCTCATGGTTGGTGGGCTGGGGCTTTCTTCGGAACACAGGCCCAGCATAGTGGCCCGCCCCTGCGGCAGGGGTAGTGCTGGCACTACCTTAAAGAGCAACGCTAGGACTGTTCTTTATGAGGGCCCGAGACGGTGAAATGAGAGACATGGCACAGACACTTTCCCTGACAGACATCACCAAGGATTTCGGCGGCGGTCCGGTGCTCGCCGGAATCTCCCTCGACATTGAACCGGGCGAGCTCGTGGCGGTCATGGGGCCGTCTGGCTCCGGCAAGTCCACGCTGCTGCACTGCATGTCCGGCGTGCTCACCCCCACGCACGGTAGCGTGCGCTACGGGGACGAGGAGCTCTCCGCGCTTGGCGACGCCCCCCGCTCCCGCACCCGCCTGCGCAACTTCGGCTTCGTCTTCCAGGATGGTCAGCTCCTGCCGGAGCTGAGCAACGTCGACAACGTGGCGCTGCCCGCAATGCTCAACGGTATGGGGCGGAGTGCCGCCCGCAAGCGAGCACTGGAGCTGTTGGACCAGCTGGGCCTGGGCGGACTGGCGGAGCGCCGCCCGGCACAGGTTTCCGGCGGCCAGGCGCAGCGCGTGACCATTGCGCGTGCGCTGGTGGCCAATCCGGGCGTGGTCTTTGCCGATGAGCCCACCGGTGCGCTGGATCAGTCCACCGGCCATGAGGTCATGCAGATGCTCACCACCATCGTGCGCCAGTCGGGTGCGAGCCTGGTCATGGTCACGCACGACCCGAAGGTGGCCGACTGGATGCAGCGCCGCGTGGAGATTCGCGATGGCATCATCCACGACGACCGCCGCCTTGGGGTGATTCGATGAACACCGCAACCTTGGTCTTTGACCTGCAGCGCGAATCGATACGCGCGCGCTCCGGTACTGGAATTGTCTCGGTGCTGGCGATTGTGAGCCTGACCATTGGTTCCGCCATCGCCTTCCTGGTTGCGGGTGGCACCTGGATGTTCTGGGAACGCGCCCAGCACGTCGAGGACGCCGCCCCGGCTCTCAAGGAGCCCTTCGGCAACGAGATTGAGTTCTTCCTGTATTCGTGGTTTGCTCTGGCCCTGTTGGCCTGCGCCTTCATTCTTCCGGCGCTGTTTAACCTCACAGCCCAAGCCGCTGTCCTCGGCGCCTCAGGCAGGGAGCAGCGCCTGGCCACCCTGCGCCTGTTGGGATTGAGCTCCCGCCAGGTGGAGCGCATGGCCATCGTGGAGACGGGCCTGCAAGCCATCATTGGCATCGTGCTCGGCGGGCTGATCAGCCAGCTCATCGCGCCGGTCTTCACCCAGCTGGACTTCCAGATGCGCTCCATTTCTTTGCCTGAGATTCTGCTGCCCTGGTGGGGTTATCTGGCCGTGGCCGGCGTGCTCTTTCTGCTGGCCATCGGTGCAGCACTCGTCGGCATGCGCCGGGTGCGGGTGAGCCCGCTGGGCGTGGCTAAGCGTCAGATGCCCGCGGCTTACCGCTGGTGGCGCGCCATCGTCTTCCTTGTCATCGTGGCGGTCGGCGGGGCTTTCCTCTTCGGCAAGGCGGGCCCGCCCACCGCTATGGTCATCGTGGTTATGTTCGGCATGCTGATGAGCATCAACCTCATCGCTCCCTTCATCCTGCAGCTCGGCGCGCACATCTTGTCCCTCTTCCCGGGTACCGCGCACTTCGTGGCCTGCCAGCGCGTGGCGGGTAATGCGCGCCCCGCGTGGAGGCGGAGTGCTGCCATCGGCTTCTTCGGCTACTTGGCGGGATTCCTCGTTACCGCGCCCTTGGGCTCCGATGCCCTGGCTCTGTCGCTCAAGGAAGACCCCGGAACGAACGTGGTGTTCAAAGACATCTCCACCGGTGTCGTGTTGACCCTCATCTTTGGCTTCACGCTGACCACCATGTCCATCATCCTGGGGCAGGTCTCCGGCATTTTTGAGGACAAGGAGCTCATCCGCTCCCTGGATCTCATGGGCGTGCCGCGTGGCTTCCAGTTCCGGTCCGGCGCGCTTGCGGTCATGGGGCCCGTCGTGGGATTGAGTTTCTTCGGCTTCCTCTTTGGCGGCGGGATTGCCTCGCTGATGTTCTTCTCCAGCGTCGAGTCAAGCGACGTCAATGTACTCGCCCGCCTGCTCATGGCCTTCGGCTTCTTGGCAGTGGGCTGGCTGGTTACGCTCCTTGCCATCGTGATTGTGGAGCCTCTCCGCGGTTACGTGTTGCGCACGGGACGGCGAAAAGAATGAAAACGGTACTGAAAATCTTCGGTGGCCTGTTCGTCGTTGCTCTCATCGCCGTGGTCGCGGCCGTGTACTTCTTCGGCCCCTCCTATGGCGGGGCGTTTGCGGGCAAACCCGTATTCCTCTTCAACGCCAGCGAAAAGCGCATCAACACCGCGATGGTGGATACCGCGGCGCTTACCGGCATCTACGGCGACAGCGATAAATTCCAGCGCGCCCGTGAGGCCTTTGAGGAGGATCCGACCAACGCGGGGCTCCTCGATGCCGCCATCGACGCCGCCGGCGGTAAGCATTCCAAGGTCTTTAGTACGGAGTCGGAGAAGGAGATTGAGAAGACCGCCCCCGTCGTCAACTACGACGACGGTGTCCTGCGCGCCACCGTCCCGTCCATCGGCCGCCACGATGACGGCCAGGCCTACGCGGACACCCTGGCAACGGGGTTGACCGCCCACCCGGAGGCCTGTGCCGCAGTGGTCGATCTACGCGGCAATGACGGTGGTGACATGGGGCCCATGTACGCGGGGCTCAGCCCGTTGCTGCCGGATGGCCCCGCGCTCTCCTTCGTCAGCCGCATGGGGACCACGGACGTTGTCATAGACGGCAACTCCGTCACCGGCGGTGGCACCCCCACCACCACGTCCGGCGGCAAGCTGAACATTCCCGTCGCCGTGCTTACTGACGACAACACCGCCTCCTCCGCCGAAGCCACCCTCCTGGCTTTCCGTGGCCTCGACAACGTGCGCACCTTCGGCGAGCCGACCGCCGGCTACGCCTCCGCCAACATGGTCATTGACTACCCGGATGGCCGCTCCCTCATGCTCACCACCGCCAAGGATAAGGCCCGCACCGGTGAGGAATTCGCCGAAGACCCCATCGCTCCCGATGCCCCGGAATCCGAGCTCGACTCTTGGCTCGCTTCCCGCTGTGGCTCCTAAGCACGCTGCGGTTTCCTAGCCGCATCGCTCGCGCTCCCAGCGCCAATAGTGGTGCCATGTCCACGGCGGGGCCACGAAACTGCCCCGCCCTTTTATTACCGCGAGAACCTGCTGGACGGCCACGTCGAGATGGTGCTCAATCGTGGCGGCGGTGAAGTGAAGGGGCTGGTAGCCGCGCTGGACGGCGTCGTTAAGCTTCTGGCGGTCGATTTCGAAGCGCTGCCGGTTCTCGCCTTTGTGATAGGCGTAACCGTCCACCTCGATGGCCACCTTGTGCTCCTCCAGCACTAGGTCCCAGCGGTAGGGGCCAATCTTTAGGTTGTTGCGCACCTTAACGTGCGGCTCAAGACCGCGCGTCAGGTCGCGCTCCGGCTTACTGTCCGCTCCCACGATGGCCTTCTCCAGCACCTCACGCGTGTGCTTGGAAAGTCGGCGAAAATCCAACTGCTCGGTCTCGATGCGCGCAGGCCCATGTGCCCCGGCGAAGAAAGCCTCGATGAAAGCCACAGCGTCTTCGTGTGCCATGGACTCAATGCACTGCAACGGACTGCATACGTTTACCCCGTTCATGCTGCCCAAGGCTTTGGGCCGCGCCCGCCGGCTACGAAAATACGTGCTTGATGCCATCGTTCCTGCGCGCAGGAACTGAAGCGGAAAAGTCAGTTCTTGGCCAAGATACTGCTGGGCGGCGGAGTAGCCGTCCAAGGCTGAGTCTGGCCAACGCCGCGAGACGACTTCAGCGAGTTGGCGCGGCGTTGGCACCGCAGACAAATACAGACCGTGACAGATCTTGATGGCTTGCCCCTTAGCCGCGCGGCGAGTGCCCCCGCGTCCCTCGAAAATCTCCATGTGCCCCCGATGAGTACGTTTCTAACAATTAAGCCCCCAGAAACCGCTGTTTTCGGCCCCCTATTTGATCGAATCGTACGTCACGAACGAGGAGTTGTCGCGGCGACAAAGAAAAAGGACGTTTCGATCAACTAAGGCCTCTCAAACCCCCGGATTTTGGGCCCTATTTGATCGAAACGTCCCCAGAAACGCGGCTTACTTGAAGCGGGCGATAGCCTCTTCGAGAATCTTCTCTGCCTCAGCCTTGTCGCCCCAGCCGGAGCCGGTAACTTCCTTGTTCGGCTCCAGGTCCTTGTAGTGGACGAAGAAGTGCTCGATCTCGTCCTTGATGTGCTGTTCCACATCGTTGATGTCCTGGTAACGCTCCCAGCGCGGGTCATCGATGACAGCGAGCAGCTTGTCGTCGCCGCCGGCCTCATCGGTCATCTTGAACACACCGAGGATGCGAGCTTCCACGACAACGCCCGGGAAGACCGGCTCCGGGAGGATGACGAGTGCGTCGAGCGGGTCGCCGTCCTCGCCGAGGGTGTGGTCGATGAAGCCGTAGTCAGCCGGGTAAGCCATCGGGGTGAACAGGTAGCGGTCCAGGTAAACCTTGCCGGACTCGTGGTCCACCTCGTACTTGTTGCGGGAGCCCTTCGGGATCTCGATGGTTACTTCAACGCTCACAGCTGATTCCTCCATAACTAATAGGTTGGCATGTGCTCCGCTTAGTCTACCGCGCTACTCTAAAGGGCGATGAAAGCGAAGCATGTCTGGTGGAGTACTGCGGCCCTCGTCACTGCGGGAGCCGTGGCGGCGACGGCCGCGTTGGGTGTAAAGATCCAGCGCACCTACGATCATCTGGACCACGGCGAGCCGTATGCGCAGGCCGCGCCCGCGACCTTAGTCCAGCCTGTTGAGCCCGGCGATATCGACGCCGCAGCACTGAAGACTAGGTTGGACGAACTGGGCAAGGACAAGGCCCTCGGAACATTTGGCGCGCAGGTCATCGATACCACGACGCACGAGGTGCTGTGGGAGCGAGAGCCAGCCAAGCCGCTGACGCCGGCCTCAGCAACCAAAGTACTGACGGTTGCGGCGGCTATCCTCGCCTTGGATGAAAATGCGCGCCTTAGCACCGAGGTCGTCCGAGGGGCACAGGACGGCGAGGTAGTCATCAAAGCCGCGGGCGACGTCTGGCTTAACGACGAGCGCCTCGATGAGCTGGCGGAACAAGTTAAGGAGCACGTGAGCACCGTCACGCGCGTAGCCATCGATACCTCAGTTTGGCAAGGCCCTGACCAAGCCCCCGGTTGGGATGATGACAACATTGATGGCGGCTTCGTCGCGCCCATTCAGCCAGCCATGCTTTATGGCGGCCGCTTGGGGGAGAAGACGGGCGATGTCCCTCGCTCCCACGAGCCGGCGCTCGACGTTGCCCGCGCACTCGCACAGCGCCTGGGCACGGACAAAGCCGACATGGCCGCCGCGCCCGAGGACGCCGAGGTCATCGCCAGCAGCGAGTCCGAGCCACTGGCCCTGCGCGCCCAGCAGGCAGTGAAGGACTCCGACAATGTCATGGCAGAAGCCATCGCCCGCGAACTCGCCGTCCATCACAATGCCGAGGCCAGCTTCGAGGGAGCGGCGGACGCAACGCTCGACGTCTTGGCAAACAACGGCATCGACGTCAACGGTGTCACCCTCAAGGACGGTTCTGGCCTATCCCGCGATAACCGCATCCCTGCCGGTGTACTTGCCCACATCTTGGACACAGCAGTCGCCAGCGAGGACCTCCGCCCGCTTCTGGGCTACCTCCCGCTCGCCGGCGGCGAAGGTACCCTCTACCAGCGCTACCCAGAGTCCCCGGCCCGCGGCTTCGTCCGCGCCAAGACCGGGACCCTGACCGAAACCTCCGCTCTCGCCGGCACCGCGCAGGGAACGTCCGGTCGGGTCTACGCCTTCGCTTTTCTGGTCAATGACGGCGAGGTCATGTCCGCCCGCAAAGCCCAAGACGCCCTGGCCGCCGCACTCCATGACTTCTAAGAAGCCCTTCTGGCCGCGGCACAGCCCCAACTTCCTGGCCTGCCGCGTGGCCGCCCGCGCCGTGGTGGGGGACACGCCGCGCGCCATCGCGGTGGGGCTGTCCGGCGGCGCGGATTCCCTCGCGCTGACGGCAGCGCTCGTCGCCGAAGGACACGACGTCACCGCCCTGTGTATCGATCATGGCTTGCAGGAGGGATCGGCCGACCAGGCGCGCCGGGCAGCCGACCAAGCTCGGGCGTGGGGAGCGGGGGCGGAGGTGATTCAGGTGGACGTCGGCAAGCAGGGCTCTGTTGAGGCCGAAGCCCGCACCGCGCGCTACCGTGCCTTCGCACCCTGGGGTGAGGTGGCCGTGGCGCATACCGCCGATGACCAGGCCGAGACACTGCTGCTGGGCGCCCTGCGCGGGAAAATCTCTGGCATGCTCGAGCGCGCCGAGGTGGAGGGCGCCCGCGTGGTGCGCCCGCTGCTGAGCGTGCGCCGTACCCAGACCGAGGCCGCCTGCGCGGAGCTGGGCGTCGACGCCTGGCACGACCCCCACAACGCTGACACCACCTTCCGCCGCGTGGCCCTGCGTCGCGACATCCTCCCGCGCCTGGCGTACATCGTGGGCGGTGACCCCGTCCCGGCCCTGGCCCAGGCAGCCCACGACGCCGCGCTTGACGACGCCTCCCTCCTCACCCCACCCACCGCCGACTGCGCCGAGCTAGCCGCGCTCCCGGAACCGAAGCGCCGCCGCGCCCTAGCCGCCTGGCTGCGCGAGCAGGGAGTGGAGGTCACGCGGGAAGCTATTCGTGGCGTGGATAAGCTGTGCACACAGTGGCACGGTCAAGGAGGTGTCGCGGTGAGGGGCGAAAAGGTGGGCACAAGGTTGGAAGTCTTGAGGGTTGGTGGCACACTGTCACTATTGCCTCGGTCAGCAAAGGAGCGCTCACGTGCACGACAATCATGATTCAGACGTCCCCGCCCACCCTTACGGCACAGACATCCAAGCCGTCCTCGTCGCCGAAGATGCCCTCCAGGAGCGCATCCAGGAGATGGCGGATCGCGTCTCGGAGAAATACCGCAACGCAGAAGACGACCTCATCCTCGTGTGCGTGCTTAAAGGTGCGGTGTTCTTCCTCACCGATTTTGCCCGCAAGCTGACTATTCCTTCCCAGCTGGAGTTCATGGCCGTGTCCTCGTATGGAAACTCCGCTTCCTCCTCGGGTGTGGTGCGCATTCTTAAGGACTTGGACCGCGACATTGAGGGCCGCGATGTGGTCATCGTGGAGGACATCATTGATTCCGGCCTGACCCTGTCGTGGCTTATCCGTAACCTGCAGGGCCGCCAGCCACGATCCCTCGAGGTAGTTACCCTGTTGCGCAAGCCAGAGGTGGTCAAGGCAGAGCTTGACCTGTTCGATGTAGGCTTCGATATTCCTAACGAGTTTGTTGTGGGCTATGGCCTGGACTTTGCCGAGCGCTACCGTGACCTGCCCTACGTAGGCACGCTGCATCCGGCGGTCTACAGCAACGATTAATCTTTATTCTTGTCCGGCGCTTCAAGCCGCAATTGTGCAAGGTAGTTAATGAAAAACAAGAACATCATCCGCTACGGCTCCATCGCGGGCCTGGTCCTCATCCTGCTGTACGCATTCACGTTCTTTACCAACGATGCCCGCAGCTTCAAGCAGGTGGACACCTCGGTGGCCATGGAGCAGCTGACCTCCAAGAACGTCGAGGAAGCGCAAATCGACGACCGTGAGCAGCAACTGCGTCTCAAGCTCAAGAAGCCAGTGACGGTGGAAGAGCAGGAGGGCATCGAGGAGGTCATTGCCAAGTACCCGGCGCGCGCCTCCGAGCAGGTCTTTAACGCGGTTAAGGACTCTGGTGCTGAGAAGTACCAGACGAAGGTCACGCAGGATTCCTTCATCGGCTCGATGATTAGCTTCCTGCTGCCGATGCTGCTGCTCTTCGCGCTGTTGTTCTGGATGATGTCGCGCATGCAGCAGGGTGCTGGCGGCATGTTTGGCATTGGCGGCTCCAAGGCCAAGGAGCTGACCAAGGATATGCCGACCAACACCTTCGCGGATGTGGCCGGTGCGGACGAGGCAGTGGATGAGCTGCAGGAAATCAAGGACTTCCTCGATGATCCGGAGCGCTACCATGCCCTCGGCGCGAAGATTCCGCGCGGCGTGCTGCTCTACGGCCCGCCGGGTACCGGTAAGACTCTTTTGGCCCGCGCGGTCGCGGGCGAGGCCGGTGTGCCCTTCTACTCCATTTCTGGCTCCGACTTCGTGGAGATGTTCGTCGGCGTTGGTGCCTCCCGCGTGCGCGACCTGTTCAAGCAGGCCAAGGAAAATAGCCCGTGCATCATCTTCGTTGATGAGATTGATGCCGTGGGCCGCCAGCGCGGCTCCGGTACCGGCGGTGGCCACGATGAGCGCGAGCAGACCCTCAACCAGCTCCTCGTGGAGATGGACGGCTTCGGTGACCGCGAGGGCGTTATCCTCATCGCCGCGACCAACCGTCCCGACATCCTGGACCCGGCGCTGCTACGCCCGGGCCGCTTCGACCGTCAAATCCCGGTCACCAACCCGGACCTGGCCGGCCGCGAGCAGATTCTGCGCGTGCATGCCAAGGACAAGCCGCTGGCCAAGGAAGTGGATGTGGCACAGCTGGCCAAGCGCACCGCCGGCATGTCCGGCGCCGACCTGGCCAACGTGCTCAACGAGGCCGCCCTGCTCACCGCCCGCATCGGCGGCAACGTCATTACCTATGACGCACTGGAAGAGGCCACTGACCGCGTCGTCGGCGGCCCGCGCCGCCAAGGCAAGATCATTTCCGAGCATGAAAAGAAGGTCACCGCCTACCACGAGGGCGGCCACACGCTGGCCGCGTGGGCGCTCAAGGACATTGAGCGCGTCTACAAGGTCACCATCCTGGCCCGCGGCCGTACCGGCGGCCACGCCATGACCGCGCAGGAAGACGACAAGGGCATGTATACCCGCGATGAACTCTTCGCACGCCTCGTCTTTGCCATGGGCGGCCGTGCCGCTGAGGAGCTGGTCTTCGGTGCACCGACCACCGGTGCGTCCTCCGATATCGAGCATGCCACCAAGATCGCGCGGTCCATGCTTACCGAGTACGGCTTCTCCCCGGATTTGGGCACCGTCAAGTACGGCAAGGAGCAGGGCGATCCCTTCAGCCAGATGGGTGGCGGCGGGAGCATCGAGTACTCCGATGCCATTGCCGCCAAGATTGATGAGCAGATGGCCTACCTCCTTAACAGCGCGCACCAGCAGGCTTATGACATCTTGTCTGAGCACCGCGATTACCTCGACACCCTGGCGGAGATGCTCCTGGAGAAGGAGACCCTGCGCCGCCCGGACCTCGAGGGCATCTTCGAGGGCATCGAGCCGCGCGAGGCCTTCGATGTTTTCCCGAATGAGGACGACCGCTTCCCACGCCAAGCCGACCGCGAGCCGGTGAAGACCCCGGTAGAACTGGCCAAGGAGCGCGGTGAGGAGCTGCCGAAGCGCATGACGCTTCTCGACGCCTCCCGGGCCGCCCGCGAGCGCCGCCTCGCCGCCCAGGAAAAGGGGCAGGCCGAGCCCACCGCTACTGAGCAAGAAATCGGCTTCAGCTTTGGACAGCATGCCGGTGACGTGGTGGACCCTGACCAGGGTAATACCTTCTTCGGTGAGTCTGAAGCTAAGCCCGTCACCGATGCGACCGGCCACGAGCAGGAGGTGCCGGAACAGGAACTGCGCAACGCCCAGGGAGACCTCAGCCACGATGAGACCCAGGAAATCCCGCGCGTAACGGATGCCCCGGATCCGCAGCGTAAGGCAGAGCGCCGTGGACGCCACGCCAAGCCGGACAGCCATGACAGTCACAGCAGTCATGACGGTCATGGAAACCACGGCTGGGGCGCACCCGGCTGGGGCGAGCAGGACCACCGCAACAACCCGTACAAGGACGGCCAAAACAATGAGCGATAACATCCCGGCGCAGCGCGAATTCGATCATGAGCGCGCAGAAGCCGCCGTGCGCGAGCTGCTCATCGCCGTGGGCGAGGACCCCGACCGCGAGGGCCTGCGCGAGACCCCAGCGCGCGTGGCTCGTGCCTATGCGGAGGTCTTCGCCGGGCTGCACGAAGACCCCACGGAGGTCCTCCACAAAACCTTCGCCGAGGAGCACCAAGAGCTCGTCCTCGTGCGCGATATCCCCATTTACTCCACGTGCGAGCACCACCTCGTGCCCTTCTATGGCACGGCGCACATCGGCTACATCCCGGGCCCTGATGGACACGTCACCGGCTTGTCCAAGCTGGCACGCCTGGCGGATATGTACGCCAAGCGTCCGCAGGTGCAGGAACGCCTGACCAGCCAGATCGCCGATGCGCTGGTGGAGGTTCTCCACGCCCAGTCCGTCATCGTGGTCATCGAGTGCGAGCACCTGTGCATGGCCATGCGCGGCATCCGCAAACCGGGCGCGACTACGACGACGTCCGCGGTGCGCGGCGGTTTCAAGAAGAACGCGGCCTCCCGTGCGGAGGTCATGAGCCTGATTAGGAGCTAACCCCTATGGCAGTCAGCAACCTCACCGTCCCCGGCCGCACGTTGGTCATGGGAATCCTCAATGTCACGGAGGATTCCTTCTCCGACGGAGGGCGCTGGATCAAGGTAGATGATGCCCTTGCACACGCCCACCACCTCGTGGACGCGGGCGCGGACATGATTGACGTCGGCGGCGAGTCCACCCGCCCCGGTGCGGTGCGCGTGGCTGCCGAGGAGGAAGAGAGCCGCGTCGTGCCCGTCATCAAGGCGCTGCACGAGGAGGGGATTAAGACCTCGGTGGATACGATGCGGGCGTCGGTAGCCGCAGCGGCAGCCGAAGCCGGCGTGGACATGATTAATGACGTTTCCGGTGGCGCTGCCGACCCGGACATGTATCGCACCATGGCTGCCACGGGGCTTCCGGTGTGCCTTATGCACTGGCGCACCGTTCAGTTCGGCAGCGCGGCCGGTGTGGCGGACCACGGCGGCGATGTAGTGCGCGATGTCCACGAGTCTCTCGCCGCGCTTGTTGACGCCGCCCTCACCGCCGGCGTCAGCCACGACAACATCGTGGTCGACCCCGGCCTAGGCTTTGCTAAGTCCCCGCAGGATAACTGGGCGCTTCTCAAGGCCCTGCCGGAGTTCCTCCAGGGCGAATTCCCACTGCTCGTGGGGGCCTCCCGCAAGCGCTTCCTCGCGGCTATTCGGGAGGACCGCGGGGCCGAGTCCAGCCCGCTGCTCGCGGATCCGGCCACCGCGGCCGTCACGGCAATCTCCGCACAGATGGGCGCGTGGGGCGTGCGCGTGCACGAAGTGGACGTCTCGCGCGATGCCGTGGATGTTGCCGCCGCTTGGAATTCAGGCGCGGCGTATACGGGCGGCGCGCATGCCTCCGGAAGTTACGCCAACGGTGCCGATGGTGGCACGGTGGTCTCGACGTCTTTGGGAAGGGCCTAAGACATGGCGGATCGTATCGAACTTACTGGCCTGGAATGCTTCGGCTACCACGGTGTCTTCGAGGAAGAGAAGAAGACGGGGCAGCCCTTCATCGTGGATGTCACCTGTTGGCTAGACACCGCGGGAATCGAGGATGACTTAAGCCGTACGGTGAATTACGCCGAGCTTGCCGACGTCACCGCAGACATCGTCGAAGGCCCGTCCCGCGATCTCATCGAGACAGTGGCCGCGGAGGTCGCCGAGACTGCAATGGAGCGCTTCGAGATTCTTCACGCCATCGAGGTGACCATCCACAAGCCGAAGGCACCCATCCCACGCACCTTCGCCGACGTGGCCGTGGTGGCTCGCCGCTCTCGGAAGAGGATGGCAGGCTAATGCGCGCAGTCCTGTCCATCGGCTCCAATATGGAAGACCGCCGCGCGCTCCTCCAGACCGTCTTCGACGAGTTTGCCGATGAGACCATCGCCGCCTCTCCGGTCTATGCCACCCCACCGTGGGGAGTGACAGACCAGGGAGATTTCCTCAATGCGGTGCTCATCGTGGACGTGGACTGCACTCCGCTGGAGCTGCTGCGCCGCGGGCAAAAGCTAGAGGAGGCTGCCGAGCGTGTCCGCGTGCGGCACTGGGGCCCGCGCACTTTGGACGTGGACATCGTGCAGATAGACGGCGTGACCTCCGATGATCCGGAGCTCACCCTCCCGCACCCTTATGCCCACCAGCGCGCCTTCGTGCTCGTGCCGTGGTTGGCCGCGGACCCAGATGCTGAGCTCAACGGCACCTCAGTGCGCGAGCTCATCGCCGGCCTCGACGAGGAGGAGGTTGCGGCGGTAAAGGAAGTGAATGAGTAATGACGAGGACGTCGATAAGCGCGCTCGTCGCAACGGCCCTGTTTGTGGCCGCCGCGGCTGCTATCCTCACCACCCGCTTTTATGGCTCGATGCTGGCTATCCCAGCAACGGTATCGATTTCCCTGTGGGCCATGGCGGTGGTGTGCGGCGTCCTTACCCTCAAGGTGCGCAGTGCTAAGGAAGATGAGCACGGAATCGGTTTGGACAACTCGCAGCTCAACCCCATGACCATCGCGCAGTTCCTGCTCGTCGGCAAAGCCTCAGCATGGACCGGCGCCATCGTGGGCGGGGCCTACGCCGGCATCGCCGTGTACGTCGTGCCGCGCGTCGGCGAGCTCGTGGCCGCCTCCGGGGACCTCGCCGGAGTGCTTGCTTCCACCCTGGGTGGGGCAGCGATGTGTGTAGCCGGCGTGGTGTTGGAGCGACACTGCGAGGTTCCACCTCCAACAGATGGGGCACAAGCGGTAAGTTAGTGGTCATGACGAGCCCGCACAATGCCCCCGAGTCCCCGCACGAGCCGGCACCTTCACAGGCCACGCCGCCGACTTCTGAGCCTGAGAGCCGGTCCGAGTCGAAGACGGACGCCGGTTCCATCGGTCTCATTATCTTGGTCATTCTGGCCGTGATTGCCAGCCTGGTCATGCTCATTTGGGGCTCGGTCAATGCGCTCAAGATTGCGCTGCTTGCCGCACTGTGGGCAGCAGTTCTCGGCTTCTTCCTCGTGGTGCGCTACCGCCGCCAGGCGCAGGAGGCCAAGGAGCTACTTGCGGTGGAGCGCGCTCATGCTGCGTCCGCGCTGACCGCCTCCGGCGCATCCACAGCGGATAACAGCGAGGTGCTCGCAGAAATCCGCTCTGAGCTGGAAGCCATCCGCTCCCAGATTGAGGAAATCTCGGGCCGCGAGTGGGTCTATGAACCCGCAGCCCTGTATGCGGAGGCTCGCCGCATTCAGGAGCTCGAGCGCAAGGCCGGCAGCGCAGGCGTGGATGAGCGCGGCGATGCCAACTCCGTGAACTTCACCCAGAAGTCTGGCGGTGCCCCGACTGCCGACGCCGTCGCGGGCCGCCTTGGCTCCCAGCCCACCCATCCCGTGAGCAACCCGCTGGATAACCTGATTGCGGAGAAGCCCGCGGCCAAGCCTGCCGGTAAGCCACAGCCGCAGCCGGCGGAGCAGCCAACTGGTCAGCAACAGCCGCAGCGCTCGCAGGAGCAGGGAACACGACCGGCACCGTTTGGCGAGCCGCGCTCCTCGCAGGGCCAGGCCCCGGCATTCCGCCCGATGGGCGAGCCGCGCCGAGAGGACCAGCCCGCGCAGCCGACGCAGACGCCGCAACCGACGCGATCTGCACAGACGCCGAAGCCAGTGCAAGCGGACCACGTCACGCAGACGCCGAAGCCTGCGCAGTCTGCTCAATCGGTTAAGCGCGCAGCAGATGGTCCGTCGTCTGAGACGACGGCGCAGCAGCAGCCGGAGTTCAAGACCGATAGCTTCCAAGCCGTGCAGTGGAACCAGGGTGCTGCAGGTGCGCAGCACGTCAAGGAGGATGCTGGCTCCGCGCAGCCGCACCACCGTCACCGCAAGCCGGAGGCAGACAGCGCGCAGCAGGCAGCGCGGGCAGAGGACACTCGCGGCCGCCGCCGCAGTGATGAGAAGCGCGAGGGCGCGGTCTCCGTGGCTGAGCTCATGGCGCGCAGCAAGCGCGGGAAGGAACAGCGGAACAAGGACGACAAGAAGTAGATGCAGGCACCACGCATGCGGGTGGCGGTGTGGGGTAACTCCCGAGCCGGCATTCACTTCGCCCTCCGTCTGGAGATGGCTGGCCACACCATTGAGAAGCTTGAGGACCCCGCCCAGCTGGACCGCTTCGATGCGCTGATTCTCGCCGCGACGGCGAGGGAGCTGGAGGCAGCTGTGGGGGATGTGGCCCCGCACGTGCGCCCGAGACAGATCGTCATCCACACCTCGTTGTTGGCCGGTGTGGAAGCGCTCGATGAGCTGGAGACGCAGGGCTGCGTGACGATTGCCGCAGCGCCAATGGGTGACTCCTACGCGGTGAGCTCACCCGATGAGGTAGCGGAGACCGTCATTAGTCTGTTGCTTTCAGAGATTCACCAGACCGCAGAAACGGTGCCTGAGGCACAACGTGCCGATCGAGCCGCGCGGCTGTTCTACGCGGAAATGCTCGCTGCACTCACCGCGTGGGCGTCGATAAAGGCGGGGATTATCGAAGATTTTATGGGCAGCTCCTTCGACCTCGACGCCGATGACATCATCGCGGCCTATCCCGCCGCGGTGGAGCTCGGCATGGCGCGCAACTACCGCGATGTTGCCCGGATGGTGGGCGAGCAGGAGAAGATTGAAGAACTGGAACTGTGGGCAGTTAGAAAGGAAGCGCCGTGGCAGAGCAACTCCTAGTGGAGGACTTCGAGCGCATCCGCATGGTCGGCAGTGCCTACCGCAAGACAGGCAAGCGCGTAGTGCTGGTGCCACTCGGCCGCGATATTCACGCCGGGCACCTGACACTCGTGCAGGCGGCACAGCGCGTGCGTGGAGGCGTGGTTGTCGTCGCCGTTGACGACGACGCTGACATCACCGCCCTCGACGGCGTCGACGTGGTGTGGCGCTATGGCACGCAGAGCCAGCGCACGCGGATCCTCGCGCCCGATCACGGCATGGAAGACGTGAGCGCGGAGTTGACCCACATTGTGGCGCTGACCTGTGCTTTGGGTCCCAGCGATGTGTTCATGGGGGAGAAGGACTACGAGCTGCTCGTGGCTACCCAACAAGCTTTTACGGACCTTCACATCGGGGTGCGTGTGCAGGGCGTGCCCTCGGTGCGCATGCCGGATGGGGTGGTGATGAGCCTACGCAACGCTGACGTGGCACCCGAAGCACGCGAGCAAGCCAGCGCCTTGTCAGCGGCACTCACCGCCGGTGCGTACGCGGCGGAATCCGGGGCTGAAGAGGTCGTCCGCGTGGCACGTGAGGTTCTCACTGCCGCAGGCGTCGAGCCGGAATACGTCGAGCTGCGCGGGCGCGACCTGGGTGAGGCCCCCGCAGAGGGTGATGCCCGCCTCTTTATCGCGGCCACCATTGGTGGCGTGCGGCTCATCGACAACGCAGGCGTGCCGTTGGGCATTGGCTTCCGCAATCTGGAGCAGCGTGGATAAAAGCCTGTGGCATGCGTTACAACCGGCTAGGTTGGAGGCATGAAGATTGGCATTTTGGGAGCCGGCGCGATCGGCGGATACTTTGGCGGAAAACTGAAAGCAGCGGGCCACGACGTCGCCTTCGTCGCTCGTGGTGAGACCTTGCGGGTGCTGGGGGAGACGGGCGTGACGCTGATCGACGCCCACGCAGAGCCCACCACCACCGAGGTCATTAAGGTCCCGGCTGCGCGTACCTTTGCCCAGGTCAAGGAGCTCCTGGGCGGGCTGGACGTGGCGATTATTGCGTCGAAGGTGCTGCCGGGAAACGAGACCTTTGGCAGCGCTGCAGACCGCGAGGCTTTGCAGGGCATCCCGGTGGTGACCACCCACAACTCAGTAGAGTTTCCGTACTTAGCGGCCGAGGAATTCGGGGAGGAAAACATCCTCGCTGGTGTTGCTCGCGTCTATGCCACCCGTCTGGGGCCGGCTCAGATCAAGCGCAATCCGGGGCCCTTATCCCTGGCTTTCGGTCCGCTGAGTGCCGATGCACCGGAGTCACTGTGTCGCACAGGCAGGGAGCTGGTGGTCGCGCTCAAGGAGGCGGGTGCCTCCAGCAAATTCCACGACGCCGCGCTTGTCGACGTCTGGTCGAAAGCCATGTTTGTTACCGCCACCGGTGCCTTAGGCGCCTTGGTGGACAAACCAATTGGTTACCTCTGCCAGGAGATTCCTGGCCAGCTACAGGCCTTCATGCAGGAAGTCGAAGCGGCTGGGCGCGGCATGGGCGTGGACCTGCCTGACAATGTGGTGGAACAGACCATGGGGTTTGCTCGCCAGCAGCACCCGGACAACACGTCCTCCATGCAGCGCGACATCAAAGAAGGTCTACCAAACGAACTTGACGCCCAGGTCGGAGCAATCCGACGCATGGGCGCCAAGGCTGGGGTCAAGACCCCATTGTGGGACTTCGCGCAGGAGGTGCTCGAAGCCCAGCTGCGCTCGTCCTAAAGCGAACGCAACAGGTGGTGGTGAGTAGCTCGGGGTGAGCTACTCACCGAGGAGGTTCTTTACTTAGAACCGATCTTGCCGTCCTTCTTCCAGACCACAACCACGGCCGGACGCGGGGTGGAGTTGCCACCGTCAGGCCAGTGGGAGGTAGCGTTCTCGAAGGTGGCGTCATCGGCCTCACCCGGGTGCTGAACGTTGACCATCACGCGGTCATCATCAACAATCGGGCCACAGGTCTCAGCGCCAGCCGGGACGGTGAGGAAGCACTTGAGCTCGCCGCGGGTTTCACCATCAACGGTCACGGCGTACAGACCGTCGTTGGAATCCAGGGCGTTGCCGTCGGTGGAAATCCACAGGTTGCCGTGGCTATCGAAGGCCAGGTTGTCCGGGCAGGAAATCGGGGAGACCTTCTCCTTGTCGAAGCCACCGAAGTAGGTGTTGGCTTCCTTCGGGTCACCACAGACCAGCAGAAGGTTCCAGGTGAACTTCTCACCAGCGTGGTCGTCCTCGATCTCCATGACGAGGCCGTTCTTGTTTTCCTTGACCGGAGCGTACTCCATCGGGTCTTCCTGGTTCTTCTTGGCGTTTTCGCCAGTAGCACCGCGGTACTTGTTGTTGGTCAGAGCAACGTAGACCTTGTCGTTGGCCGGGCTGATCTCCACGTCCTCCGGGCGGTCCATCTTGGTAGCGCCGACCTTGTCGGCAGCCTCACGGGTGAAGATGGCAACTTCCTCAGCGGACATGCCATCAACGTGGGACTCGTACTTATCGTTCTCGGTGTCAGAGGTCAGCAGCTTGACCCACTCGCCGGAACCGTCGAAAGCGCCGTCCTCCGGCAGGACACCGGAACCGTCGATTTCCTTCTCTGGGGAGTTACCTTCCATCTTGGCCACGTAGAGGGTGCCGTGGTCCAGAATGGACATGTTGTGCTTGAGGTCGCCTTCCTTGTACTTCTTGGAGGAGACGAACTTGTAGATGTACTCGAAGCGAGAGTCATCACCGGAGTAGCACACCACGGTGCCGTCCTTGGTGATGTGGATGTTGCCGGCCTCGTGCTTGTAGCGGCCCACTGCGGTGTGCTTAACCGGGGTGGATTCCGGATCGAGCGGGTTGATTTCTACGAGCCAGCCGAAGCGGTTCGGCTCGTTCGGCTCCTTGGTGACGTCGAAGCGGTCATCGTACTTCTCCCACTTACGATCGGACGGGCCCTCTTTGATGCCGAAACGCTTGAGGGACTCGGCAGCCTTCTCATCCTTGACGTCGCCACCAGCGAAGTACTGGTCGAAGTTCTCCTCGCCGGACAGCATGGTGTTCCACGGGGTCACGCCACCGGAGCAGTTGTTGAGGGTACCGAGGACCTTCTCGCCCTTCTGGTCAGCAGAAGTCTTGACAAAGTCAGAGCCCTTTGCCGGACCAACCAGGGTGAACGGGGTGGTGGCGGTGATACGGCGGTTGAGCGGACCGAACTCGCGCTTGAGCTCACCGGTGTCGCCCACCTTGGAGACCTCGAGGATGGTGTGGCCGTGGCCAGCCCAACCAATCTTGACCTGCTCTTCGGTCGGGTTCTCCGGATCGTAGTCCGGGAACATCATCGGCTCGGTGGTGTACTCGTGGGAGCACATGTAGATGAGGCGGTTCTTGTCATCCGGGTGCTCGATGAGGCCAGCGAAGTCATTGTTGAAGCCGAACTGCTTCTCAGCAGCCTCGGCAGTCTGGTTGTTGACGTCGAACTCTGGAGCGCCTTCGATGACCGGGTCGCCCCAGGCGATAAGAACGGACTGCTCGTAGCCCTTCGGGATAACAACTTCATCCTTGGTGTTCGGCTCGACCTTCTCGAAGTGCATGCCCTCAGCGGAGGTCAGCTCAATTTCCGATTCCTTGACTTCGGAGGTCTTGCCGGCGGCGCTGCTGCCAGCAGCAGAGTCTTCCTCACCCGGAGCGGCACACGCAGCCAGGGCGGAGGAGCCACCGACGGCGACTACAGCCAAGCCGCCGGCGCGCAGAGCGGTACGACGGGAGAACTGGTCACCGAAGTACGGGTTATCAGAGGTGTTCTCGCATTCGCCGAAGCAGGCGTTACCGCACTTGTAGGTGCAGGTAAGGGAGGAACGAGAAGAAGTGAACATGTTAGTCAAGAGGTTGCGGCCGTGAAGTGCCATGGGAGTGCTCCTGAGATCGTAGTAATTGAGAATCGCAGAGATGTCGTATCGGACCCTCTGAGTTAATCCTGTTAAGGTGACCAGCCGCTTGATCTCTCATATCTTTGAGGTGAACACTCTGTGAATCGGGATCGCGCCCGCGCATAGGGATCGACTACCCTAGACAACCGTGAGCGAGAAGAAGAATACTGAAGTTAACGACGTCCCTGAGCAGCTGCGCATTCGCCGCGAGAAGCGCGCACGTCTGCTGGAATCCGGCACCGATCCTTACCCGGTGACTGTTGAGCGCACGATCTCCATGAAGGATCTGCGCCAGAAGTACCAGGTGCTGGCTGAAGGCGAAGAGCCTAGTGGTGATGAGGGAGTTACCTACCTTAACGCCGGCGAGGAGACCGACGTTGAGGTTGCTATCGCTGGCCGCCTTATCTTTATGCGCAATACCGGCAAGCTGTGCTTCGCCACCTTGCAGGACGGCGACGGCACCCAGGTACAGGCCATGCTCTCCCTGGCTGAGGTCGGCGAAGAGCGCCTTGCGGCCTGGAAGTCTGACGTCGACTTGGGTGACTTCATCTCCGTGCGTGGCCGCGTTATTGCTTCGCGCCGCGGGGAGCTGTCCGTCATGGCTTCCGCATGGACCATGGCTGCTAAGTCCCTGCGCCCGCTGCCGGTCTCCTTCGCTGACATGAATGAGGAGACCCGCGTTCGCCAGCGCTACAATGACCTCATTGTGCGCGAGGAGGCTCGTAAGAACGCCATGACCCGCGTGAAGGTCATGCGTGCGCTGCGCAATTACCTGGAGGGTGAGGGCTTCGTGGAGATCGAAACCCCGATGCTCCAGACCCTGCATGGCGGTGCGGCTGCCCGCCCCTTCGTGACCCACTCCAATGCGCTGGATATCGACCTTTACCTGCGCATCGCTCCGGAGCTGTTCCTGAAGAGGGCCGTCGTTGGCGGCATTGACCGTGTCTTTGAGATCAACCGTAACTTCCGTAATGAAGGCGTGGACCGCTCTCACTCCCCAGAGTTCGCCATGCTGGAGACCTATGCCGCATGGGGCGACTACGACGACTGCGCTCGCACCACCCGTGAGTCCATCCAGGCGGTGGCCCGCGCCGTCTTCGGCTCCACCACCGTGACGTTGGCTGACGGCACGGAGTATGACTTCGGCGGCGAGGAGTGGCCGGAGATTGAGATGTACCCCTCCCTGAATGAGGCTCTGCAGCGCAAGTTCCCGGGCCAGCCGGAGGTCACCATCGATACCGACGTGGAAACACTGAAAGGCATTGCAGACGTCATTGGTCTTGATGTGCCGAAGAACGGCGGCTGGGGCCACGGCAAGCTGGTCGAGGAAATCTGGGAGGTGCTCTGTGAGGACCAGTTGGAAGGTCCGATCTTTGTAAAGAACTTCCCGGTGGAAACCTCCCCGCTAACCCGTCAGCACCGCTCCAAGCCGGGCGTCACCGAAAAGTGGGACCTCTACGTCCGCGGCTTCGAGCTTGCTACTGGCTACTCCGAGTTGGTGGACCCGGTCATCCAGCGCGAGCGCTTCGAGGACCAGGCTCGCTTGGCCGCCGGTGGCGATGAGGAAGCCATGGTGTTGGATGAGGACTTCCTGGCAGCCATGGAGCAGGGTATGCCGCCGACAGCCGGCACCGGTATGGGCGTTGACCGTCTGCTCATGGCCCTGACCGGCCTGGGTATCCGTGAGACCGTTCTCTTCCCGATTGTGAAGCCAGAAGCCTAACTCTTCACGCTTCCGCTCTGCCCGCGCACGCCATCGCCTCGGCTGCGCGGGCTTTGTCATGTCTATAACACCGTCGCAGTACATATCGATCAACGAAGCCCAAAAACAGTCACGATTTCAGGCACTATTTGTGAGATCCGTACATGTAGTCAAACTTTGTTATGGAAAAGTTTCTTCTGCGTTCCCCGCGAGCTGCCAACTCGTGGAACGATGCAAGATATGAAGAAACTTGCCCCTATCCTTTCCGTCACGCTGCTCGCCTGCGCTGCGTCCTCGTGTTCATCTAGCAATGACACCGCCAGCGACGAGCCAGAGCTCCAGCAATCCTCCGCCGCCGAAACGTCCCCCGAAGGCGCTGAGTCATCCGAAGAAAGTCCGGCGCCGATAACCTCTGGAGAAAAAGAAGAAGACGACTCTGGAATGCAGCAGAAAGACAAAGAGGCTTTTATTGCAACCAACGCACCTAGCCACGCAACTTCCACCGTGTATGGAGTGAGCAGCCCAGATGACCGCGTGGCCTGCACCGTCACAGAGGACAAAGGGTTACTCGGATGCAACGTTAACTTTGCAGACCCGCCCCTGTACCCAGCAACCGGCCTGCCAACCTGGCTGTCCAATTCCGTCAATTTTGACCAGGACAAGGGCTTCTATCCCAACCTGAAGTTGGGCGGTGAAAGCGCTCCTCCCACCACGCTTGAGGCGGGAAGCACCGTTTCCATGGCCGGAGTGACCTTCGAGGCCGCAAGCGAGGATGAGTTCACGGTGACGATTGATGGGCACCACTTCACGGTCAAGGACCAGGGCCAGTACTTCTCGGATACCTTCCCGCCGAAGCCGGATGCAGAAGGACATGCCATGATCGGTACCGTCTGTGGGGACGCGGGCAATGGCGAGTACGTCTACGCCAAGTCAAACGATACGAATTGTGCGCGGGCGATGGAAGTTATTGACTACTACAAGAATTACGACTTCGCACCGATGGAGGGCGGCAACCGTGGCTACCTCATGGAGGACGATTTCAGCTGCTCCTATAACGCTGATGCCGGCTGGCCGGACCAGCCAGAGTATCGCTGGCTGGGATGCAGCATCGAAGGTGCTGGTGAAGTCGTTGTTCTCGACTCGAATGCCCGCGCCCTCATTTCAGCGCAAGGCTAGACGATAAGGCTAAGCGAAAAAGCCTTCAGTGATTAGGGCTGGCTGCGCGTTACGGTGAGTTCGTAGGATCCGCTGGGCGTTGTAAAGCACAGCATCGAGGTCCCCTCCGGGATGGCCGCGGTGCTCTGTGGAACGAGGCGGATGGGGCCGTTGGTGCGGATACGTGGGGAGGAAAGCTCGGCGGCGAGGAAGCTGCCCACATTGCTCACCATCCAATTGTCTTCCTGCTGCCAAAAGCGGAGGAAGTGGCGGTGCATGGAGGCATCATCGGGGGCGAGGGGAAAGTCGCCGTCACGGCCCGCCACCAGCTGCTGCCCGGGACGCACGATGATGCTGTTCCCGGCAGGGCTGATGAGGTGGAGCTCCCGCTGCATCCGATGGGGCCTTTCTCTAGCGGGCATGTTGGTGTTTACCCTGCCATCTCAACCGCCCCGCCCGCTGAAGTTTTGGGGAGTGTCACCCAGGCCACAGTTTCTGCGCCTTGTGTGGCGTCCGTGCCCAGTGAGTAGTACTCTATGCCCTTTGCACTTCGCCACCGTGGCGAGGCAGTGTGGTTGTGGAAAGGTGTTGCTGGCTGCATGTCCGCTGAGATCCCCGCGAAGGTCGTTATCAACCTCAGCATCCTGGTGCTGGGGGCCATGGTCATGATCCTCAATGAGACGTCGCTGTCGGTGGCGTTGCCGACGATCATGGCGGACTTCGGCATCCCAGCAACCAGCGCGCAGTGGCTGCTTACCGGCTTTATGCTCACCATGGCTGTGGTGATTCCGACGACGGGTTTCCTCATTGAAAGGCTCACCACTCGCCAGATTTTCCTCGCGTCGACTGGCCTGTTTCTTGTCGGCACGGTGGTGGCAGCACTTGCGCCGAGCTTCGTCGTTCTTCTCCTCGGCCGCGTGCTGCAGGCAGGTGGCACAGCACTGATGATTCCGACGCTCATGACCGTGGCCATGACCCTGGTCCCGCCGCAACGCCGAGGAACCGTGATGGGCATTATCTCCGTCGTGATTTCGGTGGCGCCAGCCTTGGGTCCGACGGTTGGTGGTGCAATTCTTAACCGCTTTACCTGGCACATCATTTTCTGGGCCATGGTTCCCCTCATGGCACTTATCTTGGTCGCGGGCCTGTGGCGCTTGAGCAACGTGGGCGAGAGCCGCGAAGTGCCGCTGGATGGCCTCTCGGTGGTCCTGTCTGCCGTTGCTTTTGGTGGATTGGTCTACGGACTGTCGTCGATTGAGAAGATGCTTAGCGGTGGTGCCTGGGTAGAGATGGCCGTGAGCATCATCGGAGCTATCGGGCTCATCGTCTTCATACGCCGTCAGCGGCGCTTAGCCCTGGATGATCGCGCACTGATGGACTTGCGCCCTTTCCGCGTTCGCAACTTCACGTTGGCGGTCATTATTCTGCTCGTGTCCTTCGGCCTCATGCTCGGCATGGTGACCGTTCTGCCGATTTACCTTCAGACCACCCTGGGGGCAACGGCATTCGCCACCGGCCTGGCAGTCATGCCGGGCGGCATTCTGCAGGCTTTCCTCTCACCTTTTGTGGGCCGTATCTTTGACTCCTTGGGCCCGCGCCCGCTCATGATTCCGGGATCGCTGTTCATGGTGGTGAGCCTCTGGCTTATGGCCACGTTGGGGGAATCTTCCACGTTGTGGATGGTCGTGGGCATGCACGTGCTGTTCTCTTTGGGCATGTGCCTCATGATGACCCCACTGATGACCACCGCGCTGTCCTCGCTGCCGGAGAAGCTTTACTCGCATGGCTCTGCCATCATGAACACGTTCCAGCAGTTGGCGGGCGCGATGGGCACGGCCTTCCTCGTAGTTTTCCTGACCCGCGGCACGAGTGCGGGTACCGAGGCAGGTTTGAGCGCCGCCGCCGCCACGGCGCAGGGAACGCACTGGGCCTTCCTCTTTGCGGGCATTGCCGGTATCGCCATCGCGGTGCTGGCACCGCTGCTCAAGCGCGTGAATTAACCGCGTGGACTAGCACAATGGCAGGCGCAGGCGTGTTTCTTCGGCGCCTTCGCCCCACACCAGCACGGCACTGTCTGAGTCCTCCGCAGCCATGTAGTACAACGGCTCCGCATCGGATAAGTCGTAGCTATGCACGGAGCACTGCCCGTTGGAAAGTTCCTGACCGCCTTGGGCAGGGCCGGCCGCTTCGCGCTTCTCGACGTCCCCATAACCCGCCACCGAATATGTCACCCCATCACCGATACAGGTGATCTTGGCTTCCTGGCCTTCCTCCGGCTCGCGGGATTCGCACGTCGCTCCCTCAAATCCCTCGCCGCCGGGGCGGGAGCTGAGGAGGCCCGGGTGGGCGTCGACAAGCGCTTGCTCCTGCTCGGACCACGAGGCGCGGCCAGTAAAGAACCACAGCAGACCAGCGATGAGCAGCAGGGCCACAGCACCGGTACCGAGCCCTAGCAGGAGTTTCGCGGAAGACTTCTTCTTGGGTTGCTTAGTCTGCTCAGGCTGCGCTGGCTGTTGGAAAGGCTGCTGCTGGGCTGGTTGGACTGCTGGCTGCGGCGCAGTCTGGGGTGCCTGGTGGTAGGAACCCTGCGCGCGTAGAGCCTCGAGGACGGCTGCGGCGGAAGGGTAGGCCGCATCCGCGCGGAACGCCGGATAGGCAGCCGACAATAGGTGCGCGAGGCGCCCGATGACCTCCTGCGCGGAGGCGCGGGACGGGGTAAAGGCCGCATCGGGGCCTACCGTGGCGAGGAACGCCGTCGAGCGATTGCTGGTTAAGATGATGCGCCGCGGATTCAACGCACGCAGGGCATAACCGGCGCGGTCTCGCTGCAGCAGGAAGTCCACGGCGTCGGCCAGCGGGGCAAAGGTGGCCAGAGCTTCCTCGCGGGAGAGATGCCGCGCGCCGACCCCGGAGCTGGTGTAGTCCGAAAGCTGTTCACCCGGAAAGCAGCGGCGCACAAAGAACTCTTGACCACTTGTTGTCGTGCCAGTGCCCACGATGGGGGCGATGGCGCTGTGCTGAAGCTGCCCAGCTACGCCAGCTTCTCGCAGCACGCCGCGGTGCTCGGCGGAAAACAACTCCACGAGCAGCTGATTCTGAGCTGGGTCCTCAACCAGGAACAACGTGGAACCGGCACCTTGGTCGAGGACGGCAAGTTCGCGCAGCTGGTGCTGGGAAGTGAAGAATTCAGGAAGCGTAGTCACGATGAGAGGGGATCCTTATGTGGTCGATTCGGAATGCCCTTCAGTGTAAGGGACAACACGTCGTGCCACGAGGCAACGCTAGGACCAAGCACAGCGCTAGCACACGGGTAGGTTCAGGCGGTCCTCGTCGGCGTTGGGACCTGCGAGTACGAAGGCAAAACGAGCGGATACTCCGGTGGGGTAGATTCCCCATGTGCCGGGCTGGTCGGGGATTTCCGCGGAGGTGATGGTGCAGGCATCACTACTAAGCTCCTCGACGGTGGCCGGCACGATCGCGTCGCGGTTGTCCTCGGTACCAAAGTCGGCGCCGACGAAGGTGAGGTCATCGCTTTCGCAAATGATACGGGCGCGTTGGCCTGCCTCCGGTTCCGCGGAGCGGCAGTTCATGTGCTTCCACGGCGCCCGGCCAGGGCGTTTGGGGAAGAGTAGTGGGAACTCTTGGGCGAGGGCCTTCTCCTCGGCGTCCCAGCCGGACCCACGCAGGACCAGGCCACCGGCGATACTGGTCACAAGAAGTACGCCTGCTAAAACTGCGGCGAGCAGGACGTTACGGCGACGACGCGAGCGGGCGGGCTCTGCATCATCGCTTGTTGAAGCTGTTGCGCGTGCCGGGACGGCGTTGGCGGGCGTGGCGGATGGTACTGCGCTCCGCGCGGCAGTGCGCGGGGCCTCGACAGGGCCCTCCGTTTCCGCTGCAGCGGCCAATGCCTCCATCATCTCGGTAGACGTGGCAAAGCGCTGGTGCGGATCCGGGTGAAGTGCGGTGGCGAAGAAAGCGTTGAGGGAGGGGGCCGAGGGGCCGTCGGCAAGCGCCAGGTTTTGCGGGGTCAGCTCCGGGATGACACGGCTGTGCGCCCACTGCTGTGGGCTCGTAGCGCGACGTAAATTGACCAAGGTAAGCATTTCCAGCGCGATGAGCGCCAGCGAGTAGCGATCACTGGCCGCCGTGGGCTGCGGTGGGGCCTGCGCTAGCTGGGTAGGGTAGAGCTCCGGGGCCATGTAGGCATCGGTGCCAACGCGCAGGCCCTCCCGAGTCATTCGGGTCGTGTCCTCATTGATGGCGATGCCAAAATCCGCGAGCATGACGGTGCAATCCTCGTCTCTCGCGTCATCATCCGCAATGATGTTCGCGGGTTTTACATCGCGATGAATCACCGGGGAGGGCAGCGCCGCCAAATAATCCAGTGCCTGCGCGATGGGCGTCAGCAGCTGCACGGTCTGTTCCACCGTGAACTTGGAATTCTCCAGAATCCGGCGGTTGATGTGTGCTTCCAAACTGGGACCACGCAGGAACTTCATGACGAAATACGGCACGCCGCCAGGGGTAATGTCTCCGTCATAGATGGGCACGATAGCGGGGTGATCCAGCGCTGCCACCGTGCGCATCTCCGCCATGAATCGGCTGACTTCTTCATCGTCCCCAGCCGCATGCTGGGCAATGACTTTGATGGCCACTTCGCGGTCGAGGCTTTCCTTGCGGGCAAAGACGATGATGCCCATGCCACCGGCGCCGATTTGGTGGAATTGCGAATAGCCCTTGGCAATGAGCTCAGGCTCAAGATCCAAAGGCAGACCGGAGGCGGTGGGGTGCGCGTTCATTGCTAGGCCGCCACGATGATGGGCTGACGGATGAGGAAAGGCTCATAGCCCGCCTGACGGATGGTGATCTCGGCGGTGAAGCTGCCGGGCTCCTGCAGAACCGCGGCCAAAGTACAGACGCCGAAATTACAGCTCACAGCGCTCTGCGTGGCTTCATCGAGGTGATTGTTTCCTTCGGCGTCTAACAGAGCAACGCGCCATTCGGCGTTGTTCTCCAAATCTGCTTCATCGCCGCTGAGGTTCATGGCCTGGGCATTGAGCACGAACACGCCGCCGACGGCCCACTGCAACACACCGGTGGGCGCCGAGCCGCTTACGGAGCCGTCATAGCCGGAGTTGTCCACCACCGCGCGCAGCGTTCCGAAACCGTATTCTTCCAGTTCAGAGTAATTAGCAGTGATTTCATCGACCGGTCCCGGGCCAGGGGTTTTGGTAGTGATAAGGAATGAGCCATCTTCTTGGTGCAGGTGTACTCCGGTAGGCTCTGCGCTTTCCGACGTCCCCTCCGCCACCGTCAGCGCTGCCTCCGACCGCGATGTGGTGCCATTAACCGTGAACTTCGGCGCATCCTCAGCGGTGTCTTTGTCCGTTGCACACGCCGAAAGCGTGACCAGTGCTAGACCGAGAGCGGCCAGCGTGCGCAGTGAGAACGAGGCGAGCATGAGAGTGGACAGGTCCTTGCAGAGTAAAGAAAAACAGAGTCAGACAAAGACTATCAGCACTGCGCAGAACACTAAGCGTTAATCAAGAAGAGATGACTGAATTGTTATGAAAGGTGTGCATAGTATTGAGGGTGGGCTGCGGCGAACTGCGCCAGAACGATGCGCCACGAAATCTTTTGCCCCGGCTGGAATTGGGGGACGCCGAGCTTCTGCAAGGTTTCCGCCAGAGTTTGGATCTTGCGCTCGACTTTCTTTTCCGTCCACTCCAAGGCCTCGGCGAGCTCGCGCTGGGTCCCCACGACCACGCGTGGCTCGGCCGCTGGATTATCGATGAGCGGCTGGGCCAAGGCCTTGAGCAGGAGGCACTGTTCCTCATTGGGTTCGAAGACATGGGTTGTGAATGGGCCATCGGGCGGCAGGCTCGGCTCTGGGCTGCGCAGCGGCTGCATGACGGTGAGCTCGCATTCATAGTTCATCGTGGCGGTGGAGAAATAGAGCGTTGAGGTACCGGGATGCAGCACTTCGATGCTGCCAGGGCTCAGCACTGTGCGGCCATAGCCGCAGGCAGCTGGTGGTTGGATGGTGGCGGCGATGAAGCTGCCAATGTTTTTGAGGAACCACTGCGCGCCGTTGGACCATACCTGTAGAAATGTGCGGTGCATGGCTGGGTCGTCGGCGGCTAGGAGGATGTCGCCTTGGCGGCCCAATGTGGCGGACTCGGTAACGCTCAGAAGCTGCGAGTGGCCAATAAGATCGTCGACAAGCAAGGCGCCCTGCTGCGGCTGCGACATGGTGACTAGCTCCTCCCTCAACGTGTAAACGGTGCTAACTAGGAGGTTAGTTTACTTCATGACCTGCGCTGGGAGGTTCATAGAGGGCCAGAGCACTTCGCGAATAGGGGGAGTGCGTTGAGGAGGCGGGGCGAGTGGGGTTGCAGAGAAATCAACTCGCTGACCACGAGAGTTCCTTATGAGAAGAGAGAGACTAACGGAGTGGAACCCTCGGTGTAGGGAATAAGGGGCGACGCCGTGAGTGATAAGGAAAGGAACGGGAATCGAGCTCCAAGCTCCGTTCCCCGAACCAGCACCGATTTTTCTAACAAGCTCCGTGGGCCCCAACCTAGCGGCGGGGAGATTTCCCCAGGGGCGGCAGGCGAATGGCGCGGCTATTCGGGCCTGTTCGCTACCGGCGTACAGTGCTGTGAGCTGGGGAAACGGGCGTGTGGTGGCGATGGAAAGAAAAATCGTGAATGGAGTGTCGGCCCCGCGCGTTAGAGTGGATGACACATTAACAGCGAAAGGTAAGAGGTCATGTTCGAGAGGTTTACAGACCGTGCTCGCCGCGTCATCGTTTTGGCGCAGGAAGAAGCACGCATGCTCAACCACAATTACATCGGCACCGAGCACATCCTCCTGGGTCTCATTCACGAGGGTGAAGGCGTTGCCGCCAAGGCCCTGGAATCCATGGGCATCTCGCTGGAGGACGTCCGCCGTGAGGTGGAGGAGATTATTGGTCAGGGCTCCCAGCCACACACTGGCCACATTCCGTTTACCCCGCGCGCCAAGAAGGTCCTTGAGCTTTCCCTGCGCGAGGGCCTGCAAATGGGCCACAAGTACATTGGCACCGAGTTCCTGCTCCTCGGCCTCATTCGTGAAGGCGATGGCGTGGCAGCCCAGGTGCTGACCAAGCTGGGCGCGGACTTGCCGCGCGTGCGCCAGCAGGTTATCCAGCTGCTCTCCGGTTATGAGGGCGGCGAAGGCGATGGCGGCGGCACGTCCCAGGGCGGTCCTGGTCCGGTGGGCGCTGGGGCCGGCGCTGGCCAGGGTGGTCGTGGCGGTTCCGGCGGCGCCGGTGAGCGTTCCAACTCCCTGGTGCTTGACCAGTTTGGCCGCAACCTCACCCAGGCTGCTAAGGACGGCAAGCTGGATCCCGTGGTGGGCCGTGAGTCTGAGGTGGAGCGCATCATGCAGGTGCTCTCCCGCCGTACCAAGAACAACCCGGTGCTCATCGGTGAGCCCGGTGTGGGTAAGACCGCCGTGGTCGAGGGCTTGGCCCTCGACATTGTCAACGGCAAAGTCCCGGAGACTCTCAAGGATAAGCAGCTGTACTCGCTGGACCTGGGCTCCCTGGTGGCGGGTTCCCGCTACCGCGGTGACTTTGAGGAACGCCTGAAGAAGGTCCTCAAGGAAATTAACCAGCGCGGTGACATCATCCTTTTCATCGATGAGATCCACACCCTGGTGGGCGCTGGTGCCGCCGAGGGCGCCATCGATGCTGCCTCCTTGCTGAAGCCGAAGTTGGCTCGTGGTGAGCTCCAGACCATTGGTGCAACCACCCTGGATGAGTACCGCAAGCACATTGAGAAGGACGCTGCTCTCGAGCGCCGCTTCCAGCCGGTCAAGGTCGAAGAACCGTCCCTCGATGACACCATTCTGATTCTTAAGGGCCTGCGCGATAAGTACGAGGCGCACCACCGCGTGTCCTACACCGATGAGGCCCTCAAGGCAGCGGCCTCCTTGTCAGACCGCTACATCAATGACCGCTTCCTGCCGGATAAGGCCGTTGACCTTCTCGATGAGGCCGGCGCTCGCATGCGTATCAAGCGCATGACCGCTCCGGAGGGCCTGCGTGAGGTCGATGACCGCATTGCTGAGGTCCGCAAGGAAAAGGAAGCCGCGATTGATGCGCAGGACTTCGAGAAGGCTGCAGGTCTGCGCGATCAGGAGCGCAAGCTCGGTGAAGAGCGCGCGGAGAAGGAAAAGCAGTGGCGCTCCGGTGACCTTGAGGAAATCGCCGAGGTAGGCGAGGAGCAGATTGCTGAGGTCCTCGCACACTGGACCGGCATCCCGGTTCTCAAGCTCACGGAGAAGGAATCCAACCGCCTCCTCAATATGGAGGAGGAGCTGCACAAGCGCATCATTGGTCAGGACGAGGCCGTCAAGGCTGTCTCCCGTGCCATTCGCCGTACCCGTGCAGGTCTAAAGGATCCACGTCGTCCGTCCGGTTCCTTCATCTTCGCTGGTCCGTCCGGTGTGGGTAAGACGGAGCTATCGAAGTCCCTGGCTAACTTCCTCTTCGGTTCGGATGATGACCTCATCCAGATCGATATGGGTGAGTTCCATGACCGCTTCACCGCCTCCCGTCTCTTCGGTGCTCCTCCGGGATACGTGGGCTACGAAGAAGGCGGCCAGCTGACCGAGAAGGTTCGCCGTAAGCCGTTCTCCGTCGTCCTGTTCGACGAGATTGAGAAGGCCCACAAGGAGATTTACAACACCCTCCTGCAGGTGCTTGAGGATGGCCGCCTGACCGATGGCCAGGGCCGCAACGTGGACTTCAAGAACACGGTGCTCATCTTCACCTCGAACCTGGGCACCCAGGACATCTCCAAGGCTGTGGGCTTGGGCTTCACCGGCTCTTCTGAGACCGATTCGGATGCGCAGTACGAGCGCATGAAGAATAAGGTTAACGATGAGCTGAAGAAGCACTTCCGCCCGGAGTTCCTCAACCGTATCGACGAGATTGTGGTCTTCCATCAGCTCACCCAGGAGCAGATTGTGGAGATGGTAGAGCTGCTCATTGGCCGCGTGGAAAAGCAGCTGTCCGAGCGCGATATGGGCATCGAGCTCACGCAGAAGGCCAAGGACTTGCTGGCCAAGCGTGGCTTCGACCCCGTTCTTGGCGCTCGTCCGTTGCGTCGTACCATTCAGCGTGAGATTGAGGACCAGCTCTCCGAGAAGATTCTCTTCGGTGAAATCGGTGCCGGTGAAATCATCACCGTGGACGTTGAGGGCTGGGACGGTGAGTCCAAGGACAACTCCTCGGCCACCTTCACCTTCACCCCGCGTCCGCGCCCGCTGCCGGAGGGAACTTTCGAGGACGACCTCGAAGAGACCGCCGTGCGTGAGGCTGACGAGGAGCTTGCTGCCGAGATTGATGACGATGCCAACGGTCCAATCTCGGATGGTCCGGACACCATTAGCCCGGATGTGCTTGATGAGTCCGGCAGCGATTCCGCAGCTGACTCCCACAATGACGATGGCGATGACGGCAACCCGCCGCCGGCAGGTGCCGGCGCTGGCCAGCCGTTCTAAGCGCTAACTCGGGTCGGCCCAGGACCCATAAGAAATAGCCCCGAACCGCATTCGTGTGACACCGCGTGCGGTTCGGGGCTTTCTTCGTGCGATTTTCACCGTCGGTGGGCAGGATGCTCACCGCCAGAAGGGAATCAGCACACCGTCTCGTGGGATTCGTGCTCTGGGTGCTCGATTTGGATGGTGGAGTGCTCGATACCGTGTTTGCGCAGGGTGCGCTGGACAGCATCCAACAGCGGGCCGGCGTCGACGGTGCCGTCGCGCACGATGTGCACGGTCGTGAGTACGCTCACGCCGTCCAGGCTCCATAGGTGCAGGTCGTGGATGTCGGCAACGCCTTCGACCTGCCGCAGCGCAGGCTCGATCACACTGGCGTCGAAGCCTGCCGGAACCTGCTCGAGTAGCACGCCCGCCGACAGCCGCATGAGTTGCCACGCGCGCGGCAGCACCATCGCCGCGATCACCAGGGAGGCGATCACGTCCGCCGCCGCAAAACCTGTGGTCAGCACCACGGTGCCTGCCACGATCACCGCGACCGAGCCGAGCATATCCACCAGCACGTGCAAGAACGCGCCCTCCACATTGATTGAGGATTTGCGATGCCGGTGCAGCACCCACGCCGATAGCGCATTCGCCACCAGGCCAATCACCGCAATGATCAGCATCGTTTCACCCCGTACCTCGGCAGGGCTTTGCAGTCGGCGCACTGCCTCGGCGACAATCCACACCGAGATCGCCAGCACCGTCACTGCGTTCGCCAGCGCTGCAAGTACTTCCACTCGCCGATAGCCGTACGTGGCCTGGGCTGATGCTTGCCGCCGCCCAACCAACACAGCGATTACCGCAATGATGAGCCCCGCAGCGTCGGAAAGCATGTGCATTGCATCCGCCAAAAGCGCCATCGAACCCGCCAACCAGCCGCCGATCAGCTCCGCGAAGAAGACGGTGCCGGTAATGCTGAGCGCAATCAGAAGTGCGCGCAGAGGCGTGCTGGAGTGATCATGGTCGTGGTGCTCGTGTGCCATGTACTCAGCCTATCACCACCGACGCTTATTGACAATAAAATGAAAACGGGTGATAGGGGGTAAAAGTGCGCGTTCTAGCTCTACTTGGCCACGCCGAGGTCTACCAGAGCTTTCTTTGCTACCTCAGGGTCATCATTTTTGATCATGTACTCAACGATTCCCTTATCCTCTGGGAGGATTTCCTGAACCGTGATGAGGGATTCCACTCGCTGTGCCTTGAATGTGGAGCCGCGCGTTGATTCTGCTGGAATCTCAACGGCATCCAAGACGGGCTTGCCGTCACGAACGGCGGCGGTGGCAGCAGGATCTTCGGTGAAAACTACGTAGCCAACGTCAGGTGCCTTCGTAGTATCTACGGAACAGTTCGTGCCCATTGCTTCTGGGGCAGGGGAGTCATCCGCGCCGTAGTAGCTGAACACCACTTCATAATCCGTGCAAGCTTCCACGAAGTCAGCAATCGGCTCAGGTGCTTGGTCTGCAGGGCTGAGGCCGCTATGAGCGTCATTAGTAGTATCCCCACCGGTCGCACCGGTCGAGCCACTGTCGGTAGCGCCGGAATCGACAGGTGCTTCAGCGGCCGGTTGTTCAGGAGCAGCCGAATCCTCTGATTTATCACCAAAGAGCGCGTCTTTAAGTGCAACGTAGCCAATCGCCACCACCACGATGACCGCGATTATTAGTGGGAGGAGCAACAGCTGCTTTTTAACGCTGAGGCCTTGTTTCGTGCCATTGGTGTGGGCACCTGTCGCGCCCGCGTTGGGGTTCGACGAGGGGGAGGCGGTGCCCGATGCATTCTGCGAAGACGTGCCTGCGTCTAGTAGTGAGCCATGCTTGATGTAATGGCGATAGGCACCTTCCGCAATTGGCAGGTTTCGTTCAATATGTGATGTGTCTTCTGCCCCATTAAAGCGTTCGGGTGAACCCGGGTATGCAAGTCGGCTCATTATTCAGTCCACCACCGTGAATCAATGTCGGAATACAGGGAGCGCATCGACTCAACGTGCTCTTCCAAGCTGTTGCGATTGAGTCGGTGCTTGTTTTCTTTCCACCGCTTAAAAAGCTCTGTCGCCGAGACCGCACGCGAGGCTTCGGTCCGTGCCTCTCTGCCTGCGGTCAGGGCCCACTGGGCAGCAAACTGCACACGTTCCGCAGCCTTTTCTGTGAAACCGGCCCACACTTTGTACGTGCTGTAGAGCTGGGCCACGACAGCCCAGCCGCCCTTGTAAGGCAAAACGATGACGTTGGCGAGGTTGTCGAGCTCGAGATACTCAAACTGAGACGGATCCTTCTTGTTTCCGGTCACGAGGATCCTGCGGTTGGTGATAAACGCGGCGCCATCCACCCCACTGGCTTTCGTAGCGGCTGCTTCCAGCACGATCTCGTCGACACTGAGGCCTTTTACAACGGCCGCGGCGGCAGCATGCAAGATCTCGGAATCACCAGCACGTTTAAGTGCGGCACCGAGATCTGGCCGGTCTGTCAATGCATTCTGGGGTCCTGTCATGCACACGAGACTAACAACACATCAAAAATTGTGACTGGGATGCAACACTATGGCGTACATCACCCCCCCAGCATAGGGGTGATGGATGGGGCGCTACGGATCCACGTTAGGAACCTCGGTATTTTGTGAGGGTATGAGTCCTACGTTCACGCCAGCAAAGTTTGATGATTCTTCGCTCTACCGATTTGCCAAGTTCCCGTGGTCGGAACCGGCGCCGAGCAGAGACGAGGTACGTCGTCACTCCTGGGGAATGCTTTACAAGAGCAACAAGGCGTTTGCGTCTCCGCTAGGGGGTGAAGACATTAACGGACGGTCAGCCAAGCAGTACAAAGCATTTCTCGAGCAAAGCTACGGCGTCACCGGTGCCCAGGAAGCGCATCAGGCTATTGATGCTCTGCTCGAGGGCGACCAGCACCTGGAAAATGACCTGCTGTTACCTCTTGCCTACGCGGTGAAGGACATCCCAGAGCATGAGCTCGAGGCGGAAGTGGAGGAAAGGGTCGAGTTTCTCAAAGACTTCTTTGTTGCCCAAGGCGTGGATCCGCGTCGTGCGGAATATAAGTTTCGTTACCTCGTACGGATGTTGCGCTCGGAGAACTTTGTCAAAGCAGCGGTCCCGGCGTTGCCCACCACTACTCGCGCATGGGACATAATCCGAGTTCATAACGTCGGCGGTCCAGCAACGGAGCTGGGATGGATTTCACCAGAAGAGTTCCTTGAGATTTCAGATAAGGCCGTGGCGGCGCTGCAACGCTACTTCGTGTCGTGGGCTGACGTAGCCGCAAGCTACTGGTGGGGCCGAATGATCTGGGCAAGCGACGGTGAGCCCGACGTTGTCGCAGCGATGAAGGACCAATCGCAACGTCTCACCGAGTTACTTGCTCATAGTGATTCCCCTTGGGTGCGCGTGCCCTTGCATGACATCGTGGCTGAAGAGCCATTCTCATCCTTGGACAGCCTGCACTAGCCAACTGCTGTCGTTGTTCGAGCCGCTTTCGGAAGCTGCGGGAGAGTGGCGCGAGTGGGCATTCACGTTGTGAAACCTGATGTGATTGAAATGTACTACTAAAGAACTCGGACTTAGGAAGCCTGGCAATTAGTTGGCGCAGGGACGTCCTTAAAGCGGTCGATGAGGTAGTTGGTGCCGCGGAGAATCGCGCGGACGGTCGGGGCTGCATGGTTGGTGCCGGAGCCGGGACGGATGTTGACGGCTCGGGCGTCTTCAAACTGGACGGTGCCGCCGGCTGCACAGAAGTCACGGGCCATGGTGCGCGCCTGCTGGTAAGGGATGATGTCATCGGTGGGGGAATTCATCACCAGCATCGGGGCGTTAAGTGCGTGTTGGCCCAGACGCTGCTCGTGCAGCATGCGGGAGGCTACCGGCTTGCGGCGCAGAAGCTCGGCAAAGGATTCACCGCTGTTCGTCAACTCCTTTGTCCGCACATTTCCCCACGTAGACATGGATTCCCGTAGGCAGAACGTGCTGGCGTCGGTGAGGAATTCACGGCCGCGTGGGTTCAGCTCATCGACGATTTCGTGGGAGAACTCGGGGCTGCGCTCGGCAAAACCGTTGATGGCATAGCCCAGAACATGGACGAGGGCGGAGCCGTCGACTGCATTCATTACCTCAAAGAGATCTGCCGGAGGGGCACCAGCAAACGTTCCTTTGACGTTGAGTTCCGGGGCATAGGTGGCGGCGTATTCGCCCGCGGCAGCAGCGGCGCCGCCGCCTTGGGAATAGCCGGCGAAGCCCACTGGCGCGTGTGCAGGGGCGCCGGCGAGCTTGAGGGCGGCCCGGGCAGCGTCGATAACTGCGTGGGCCTCCTCGATATTGTTGACGTACGTATGGTGGCCCGGTGTGCCGAGGCCAATGTAGTCCGTGACTGCGACGCGCACGCCCTGCGCTACAGCGTATTCGTACATACGGATCGACGCTGCATCATAGCGCTGGTCAACGGGGTTATCGGTGGGAGCGACGAGCGCGCGTGATGGCGCACACTGGTCGCCAGCGCCGCGCGTACCCGGAGCGTAGACAATGGTCGGCCGCTCACCAGGCCCGTTCCACGGGACCTTGGGTTCAAAGACCATGCCGGTGACGGTCGTAGGCGCACCATTCATGAGCGTGGAGGAGTAGGAGAACGTCGTTATGGCGACGTTGGATCTATCCGTCGTCGTGGCGGACTGCACGCTACCGGGAGGCGCCGCCTGGGCCACGGGGGCGGCAATAGTGAAGGCCGCAGTAGTTGCCAGCGCAACAATCAGGGACTTGATTCGCACAAGGCTAAGGCTAGCCCAGTACACCCCGGTGCGCATCCGCGCTAAGCTTACTCGCATGGGCATTTACTACCGTAAGCGTAAAAAGACCGGTAAGAACAGCTGGATTAACCTCTCCGGCTCCGGTGCGTCGATGTCGACGAAGGTCGGCCCCGTGACCTTTAATTCCCGCGGTGGTATGTGGGTTAATCTGCCTGGTGGTCTGAACTTCCGGGGGCGCTGGCGCTAATGAGTTCTCACCCCAGTGCCGATTACGTCCGGATGGGGTACGAGGCTGATGTGGTGCTGCGCCTCGGCATGATGCTGATGGGTGCGGGCACCTCGGGCTACCGTGTGTTGCGCGGCATGAAACGTGCAGCACGTGCGCTGGGCTTTGATGGGCTTGACGCCAATGTCGGGGTTACCCAAATTACCTGTACTTTCCATCGTGCTGGCGAGTTTCGGACCGTGGTGGCCCAGCAGCATTCACCGGCCGTCGACGCCTCTCGCATCGAAGCACTCGAGGACCTTACCCATAATCACCTGTATGCGGGGATTACCGCAGAGGAACTCGGCTCGAAGCTGGACGACATCGAAGCTCACGTCATTAAACGCTGGAATCGCTGGCTTTTAGCCAGCGCAGCAGCTATCGCGTGTGCTTCTTTCGCAGTACTCAATTACTTCACCGTGTATGCAGTTCTACTCGTGGCCCTTGCCGCTTTCTTCGGTCAGCTCACCCGCGCTACCTTGCACAGCAAACACGTGCACCAGCTGGGCTGCATCGTGGCGGGCGGAACCGTGGCCAGTCTGCTGTACTTCTTCACCACGGAAGCATTAGCAGCCACAGGAATTGCGGAGTCCGCCGAGTTTTCTTCCGGATACGTTGCCGCGGTGCTCTTTTTGATTCCCGGTTTCCCATTGTTCTCTGCGCTCATTGACTTAGCCCGCTTTGATTTCGAAGCTGGCTTTTCGCGCTTGCTTTATGCCTTGACCGTCATTACTGCGGCAACCTTTACGGTGGCGCTGGTTAGCTGGACCACGGCACTGAGTCCAGAGCCAGCGGTTCCTGACCTGCACGCCGGGTGGTATGCCGCTGCCGCGGTTGCTAGCTTCTTAGGGATTTCTGGATTCGCGTTCCTGTTTAATTCTTCGCGGCGAATGGTCTTGGTGGCAGCCTCAGTGGGAACGGTGGCCAATGTGGTGCGTTTGTTGCTTATTGCCGCGGGTGCAACCAGCTACGTGGGCGCTTTTATTGGCGGGCTGATCGTGGGACTTTTGGGCGCGGTGGCCTCGAGGACGGCTCGGTTGCCGCGCATCACCACGACGGTCCCAGCTTCGGTGATCTTGATTCCCGGTACGGCCATGTTCCGCACGGTGTATCACATCAACGTCGGCAACATGGACCAAGCGGTCAGTAATTTTGCCACCGCCTCCATGGCAGTCACGGCCATCGGCTGCGGCCTTGTGCTGGCCCGAATGCTCACTGACCGCAATTGGACTATGGGAAACCTCATTGATTTCTCCCACGTGCCTAGTGCGGCAGATGGAACAACCCCTCCTCGTTCTGCTCCATAAGGCCATCGTCGAGCAGTGAAGCGAGTGCGCGAGCGCGCTGCGGAGCGTCTTCCCACACAGCATCCAGTTCGGACTGGGCAACGGGGTGGGGTGAGGCGCGGAGGACGTCGAGAAGCAGCCCACGTACTTGGCGGTCCGTGCCGGTGAACTTCTGCACGCGCTTCTTCGCCCGCGCAGTTTCCTCCGCACTAGGCTCCGGACATCCGGCCAACTGCCAGGCACACGTGGTTTTAATGGGGCAGGCCGCGCAGTCCGGATTCTTCGCCGTGCATACGAGCGCTCCCAGTTCCATCAGTGCCGCCGAAAAACGCGGCCCATTTACCTCCGGAAGAAGTGCGTCAACCTGCGCTAATTCCCGCTTCGACGGCGTTGGCGCCAGGAACCGGCCTTCCTCAGCGCGGGCATAGACGCGGCGCACATTGGTGTCGACCACCGGCACGTTGTGCCCAAAATGAAACGCCGCCACCGCCCGCGCGGTGTACTCACCGATGCCAGGCAGGGCCAAGAGCTTATCGACGTCCCCCGGAACCGCACCTTCCCCAATCTCCTTCGCGCACTCCCACAACCGCAACGCGCGCCGTGGATAGCCGAGCTTGCCCCAGGCACGCAGCACATCGGCTTTTGAGGCCGCCGCAAGATCCTGGGGCGTGGGCCAGCGCTGCATCCACTCTTCCCACTGCGGGGCCACGCGCGCGACGGGAGTCTGCTGACTCATGACCTCGCTGAGCAGCACACCCCACGCCGAGGTCCCCGGGGCACGCCAGGGCAACGGGCGCTCGTTAACGTCGAACCACTCCATGACAGCTTGGGTATCCATAAGCACCTCAGTGTAGGGGCGGTGGGACTAGAGTGTGAATCATGCCTCTAGTACATGTACCGCACCGTCCGCAGGAAGTTTGGGAAGCCCTTCAGGCCGGTAACCGTCGCCTCGTGAGCGGAAACCTCATTGCCGTCAACCAAGACGCCAAGCTGCGCGCCGGGCTGACCCAGGGCCAAGACCCGCGCGTTATTGTGCTGGCCTGCTCGGATTCCCGCGCGCCGATTGAGCACGTGTTCAACATTGGTTTCGGTGATGCCTTCGTCATCCGTACAGCGGGACACATCCTGGACAGCGCGGTGATGGCGTCGCTGGACTATGCCCTAGAGAATCTCAACGCTAACCTGCTCGTTGTCATGGGACACCAGTCCTGTGGCGCAGTGAGCGCGGCTTCTGAGTTCCTTGAGGGCGGCGAGCTTCCGACGGGGCTGCAACGCCCCATCATTGAGCAGGTCGCGGTGGCGTCGATGGTGGCCAAGCGCGATGGCCGCGAGGACCGCGCTGATTTTGAGCGCGAGAACACCGCGCAGACGGTTTCGCAGATCATTTCGGACATCCCGGCAGCACGCGCGCTTCTCGACGCTGGAACGCTCGGCATCGTCGGCCTGCGCTACCTCCTTGAGGACTCCAGCGTGGAGACCGTTGTTCTCCATGGCGTGAAGTAGCGTGAAAACTATGCCGCGTGGTGGGGAAATAACAAGACACGCGGCCTAACGCTGGCCCGGGTTGGTGCTCAGTCCCCTTAAACTAAACGTTGTGACTGAGCCAACCCGTACCCCGAAGCCGCTGCCGCGCGAGATTTATGTTCGCCGCCGCCTTGCCGCGCTTGTGGCGATTCTGGTGCTCGTGGTGATCCTCATTTGGGCAGCCACTGCGCTTTTCGGTGGGTCATCTGAGGATAAGGAGTCGCAGCCGGCAGCGGCATCCAGCAGCTTGGTTCAGCCATCGGAGCAGCCGACTACCTCGCAGCCAGAGGAGACTGAGTCTGAGGCCCCAGCATCCGAATCCGACGAGGAGCAGCCATCGGAAGAAGGCGCAGAGGATGCCGAGAAGAGCGAAGAATCCCAGCCCACCGAGCTGGCCGTAGATCCCTCGAAAACGGAATGCTCCCTGGAGGACCTTAAGGTCATGGCCAAGACCAATGAGGACAGCGTTCCGGGCGGTAAGATGCCGACCTTCTACATGGAAGTCTTCAACCCCACCACGAAGGATTGTTCCATCGACTTGGACGAGCAGCAGCTGCGCTTTGAGGTCTACAAGATGGGCTCCAACGAGCGCGTGTGGTCTGATACCGATTGCTATGCCTCCGTGGAGACCGGCAAGCAGACCTTTAAGTCTGGCGAGACCCGCTTCTTCCAAGCCGACTGGTCCCGCAAGCGCTCTGAGCCGGGTCAGTGCACTGACCGCCCAGAGGCCGATTCCGGTGCATACTTCCTGCACACCGTCATCGGCGACAACTACTCGGCAGCCTTGCCCTTCAACCTGCTCTAAACGCTAGCTTTCGTGGCAGTACTAGGGCAGTGCTAGCTCAGCGCAGAAATTGCCTCACTCAACGTGGATGCTTGATGCACGCGAATGCCGGTGACCTCCACCTCGCCCGGCGGCACGATGGCCTGGCGGTAGCCCAAGCGCGCCGCCTCGGCCAGTCGCCGATCCAGGTTGGGCACGCGGCGTACCTCGCCGGCTAGGCCGACTTCCCCAATAACCACGGTCTTCGGTGGCAGCGGCCGCTCATGGAGTGAGGACCACGTGGCTAGGGCTACCGCGAGGTCGGTTGCCGGTTCCTGAATCTTCATGCCACCCACGGTGGCGACGTAGGCGTCTTTGTCGTTCGTGCGCTCACCCGCCCGAGCCTGCAAGACAGCAAGCACCATGGGGACGCGGTTGGCATCCAAACCTGTCACGACGCGGCGAGGATTCTTGGCCACCGGATCAACCGTGAGCGCTTGTACCTCCGCGAGAATGGGGCGCACACCATCCATGGCCACTGTGACCGCGGAGCCGTCCGGTGTGCTGCCGCGGTGGGAAAGGAACAACCCGGACGGATCCGCAACCTCGCGGATGCCGGCGGCGGTTTGCTCAAAGCAGCCCATCTCATCGGTAGCGCCGAAGCGGTTCTTGAGCCCGCGCAACAGCCGCAGGGAGGACTGGCGGTCACCTTCAAAGTTCAACACCACATCGACGAGGTGCTCCAGCACGCGCGGACCGGCCACGTTGCCATCCTTGGTGACGTGACCAACGAGAAGGATCGGGATTCCCGTGGTCTTAGCCAATGTGGTCAACGCAGCTGTGACCGCGCGGGATTGCGCCACACCTCCCGCCACGCCTTCGACGCCCGCTGCATGCATGGTCTGCACCGAGTCCACAATGATGAGACTGGGCTTGAGCTGTTCGACGTGTCCGAAGACAACATCCAAATTCGACTCGGCAGCCAGATAGAGTGTCTCGTGCAATGCACCGGTGCGCTCGGCGCGGGCACGGACCTGCCCGGCAGATTCTTCTGCAGTGGCGTACAACGCCGTGCGGCCCAGTTGCGCCCAGCGCGACGCGACCTCAAGAAGCAGCGTGGATTTGCCCACCCCCGGCTCGCCTGCCATGAGCACGACGGAGCCGGGCACGATACCGCGACCAAGGACGCGGTCGAGCTCCCCAATCCCGGTGTTAAGTGCCTTGGTCTGCGCCGCCCCCACCTTGGTGATGGGGACAGCCGGGCTCGTTGGCGTGAGGCCCGTCGGCCGACGTCCACTCATCGCTGCCTGCGCGGCACTGCTTTCCTGCGCGGCAGCAGTTTCCTGCAGCGTTCCCCACGACCCGCACTCAGGGCAGCGGCCCAACCACTTGGGGGAGACGAAGCCACACTCGGTGCACGTGTGAACGGGACGAACCTTTTTAGCCATGCCTCTTACTGTAGTAAGCGGCCCGGACATCGAGGATTCTGTTTACTCATCATCAAGAAATCTTTATTACCCCCATATGGAAATATTCCCCACGAACCTAGGCATCATCATCACTAAGGCCCTACAGTGTTAGTCAGGTTACGGGCAAAACTTTAATAAGTGATGCGTGAAACCGTCCCCCCATGCACAACTCTCACAACCCCTAAGGTGATTTTATGAAGATCCGTCGTACCCTCGTCGCCGCCGGTGCTGCTGTTGCTATCGCCCTGGCTGGTACCCCTGCTGCCTCCGCCGCTCAGGCACCGCAGCCGCTCGCAGATGTCCTGACGCAGATTACCAACGTTGCTGGCTATGATGCTCAGAACGTCATCCTCGTACCGGCAGCCCTGTCCTCCTTGGGCTTCATTTTGAACGTTCTGTAATAACCCCGTAACTATCCCCCTCAAAGAATCATTCAAGGAGACACAATGAAGAAGATCCGCCGTTCCCTCGCTGCAATCGCTGCTGCATCCGCCGTCGCTGTGGCTGGCACCCCGGCCGCTTCCGCTGCTTCCTACCCGGAGCCACTGAACCAGGTCATGGACACGATGATTAAGTACGGTGGCCCGCAGGCACCGAACCTCTTGCTCGTTCCGGCTACTCTGTCCGCACTTGGCTGGGCCCAGTCAATCCTCGCTAGCTCCTCCATGCGCTAGAAGCTTGTAGAACCCTCCACTCTGTCGCCGCCGTGCACTTTCTGTGTACGGCGGCGTTGGTGCGTTTAAGGAAGGGGAAAGTCCGAAAATGCGAAACCGCCCTAGCTGCACTCTGTGCTAGCTAGGGCGGCGTGAAGCCTCGTGGGAGAAGCTTTACTTAGCCTCGGTGTAGCCCTCTTCGGACTCCGGGTCGCGGTCAAACTTGCCCGCCTCCAGCGGGGAGGCGGACACGGTGGCGTCGACCTCAATGGTGCCGGTGTTGAAGGTGAAGGTCACCGGGCGGGAGCCGCCGAAGGCGAAGCCATCGTTCTCCAGGGAGGTGGTCACGTAGGTGACGTTGTTGTCCTTCTCATCCTTCGGAAGGTTCTCCAGATTGGTGGCGGAATCGCCGTACAGTGCCTGATCGCGGGCAATCGGGGTAGCACCCTCGATGGCGACATCTTGGCCATCAACGCTGATGGATTCCAAGGTGACCTCATCGACCTTGTAGCCCTGGTTCACGGCGATGAACTTCAGGGAGGTTTCACCGGAGTCCGGCTCAACCTGAATGGTGACGTCACGTACGGACACCTTGCCATCTTCGGTGCTGGCGGCTGCGCCATCGACAGCTGCCACCTTCTCCGCGGTCTGCGCAACATGACCGGCCGAGCAGGAAGCCAGCGCCAGCGCGGAAAGGGCGGTAACTGACATGATGGCACCGCAGCGAGCGGCGGACTTCAGGGACTGCACTGTGAGTGTCCTCCATAGAATTGCGATCACAAAGCTTATCAACGCTTTAGCCTAGTCCCTCTCCGCGAAAAGCACACAGTTTCCGGCAAACCCCTTGGGTAAACCGGGGGTAGCCATGCTTCACCGCATACACGTCGTGGTGTATAGCCTCCCCGCGATGCCTCAGCGGGCGGGGGTGAAATCCTGCGTGCTAGAATCGATTCCCTGTATATGCGGCCCATCGAGAGCAGAGCGAGCATACTCGATGAGCATCGTCTTCAAAGGCTTCACAAGGAGTGGCAATGGAATTTAAGGTCGGAGAGGTCGTCGTCTACCCGCACCACGGCGCCGCCAAAATCACGGCGATTGAAACGCGCGAGATGGGTGGCGAGACCCTCGAGTACCTCGTCCTCCAAATTAACCAGTCCGACCTGGTCGTCCGTGTGCCTTCCAAGAACGTCGAAATGGTCGGCGTCCGTGACGTCGTGGGCAAGGAAGGTCTGGAAAAGGTCTTCTCCGTGTTGCGCGAAGTGGACGTCGAAGAAGCCGGCAACTGGTCCCGCCGTTACAAGGCCAACCAGGAGCGCCTCGCCTCCGGCGACATCAACAAGGTTGCTGAAGTCGTTCGTGACCTGTGGCGCCGCGACCAGGACCGTGGCCTGTCTGCTGGTGAGAAGCGCATGCTGGCCAAGGCGCGCCAGATTCTCGTGGGTGAGCTCTCCCTGGCTAAGCCGGTCGATGAAAAGAAGGCCGACACCATGATGGAGGAAATCGACGCCACCATCGAGCGCCATCGTGCCGCAGGTTTGGTGGACGATAAGTCCATCACCACCGACGTTGATAGCGACATCGATCTCGATGACCTCTCCTTCGACGACGAAGACTAAACCTCGCGTCATCGCGCTCGTTGCGGCGGCAGGCAAGGGCACGCGCCTCGGCGCCGAGGTGCCCAAAGCCTATGTCGAGCTGCGCGGGCGCACTCTTTTAGAGCGCTCCGTTAAAGCGATGGTTACCTCCGGCATCGTCGATGAGGTCATCGTGCTCATCAGCCCCACCATGGAAAGCTACGCCGAGCGCATCCTAGCTCGCGTCGAAGCTGACATTCCTCTCCGCCTTGTCCACGGCGGCGGCGAGCGCGCCGATTCCGTGTGGGCGGGCTTGCAGGCCATCCCGGACGAGGACGCCGTGGTGCTCATCCACGATGCGGCCCGAGCGTTAACGCCTCCGGGGATGATCGCGCGCGTCGCCAAGCGCGTGCTCGACGGTGCCACCGCAGTTGTCCCTGTTCTGCCCGTCGCGGACACCATCAAGGAAGTGGAGGGCGAGGCCGTCCTTGCTACGCCAGACCGCTCCCGCCTGCGTGCCGTGCAGACGCCACAAGGCTTTTCCCTGGCCGCGCTGCGTCACGCCAACGTGGACTATTGGGAGCAGAACCCGGATTTCACAGCGACGGATGATGCAAGTCTTATGGAATGGCATGGCGCGCGCGTGGAGACCGTCCAGGGTGATACCTTCGCCTTTAAAATCACCACTCCCATCGACCTCGTCCTGGCTAAGGCCGTGACGGACGAGGCCGAACCGACCATCTTTGAGGTGCCTAGTGACTAACCCCATCATCCCCCGCGTTGGCATCGCCACCGACGCCCACCAGATCGAGCCCGGAAAAGAATGCTGGATCGCCGGGCTTCTCTTCGAGGACGCCGACGGCTGCGAGGGCCACTCCGATGGGGACGTGGTAAGCCACGCGCTTGTCGACGCTCTACTGTCAGCCTCCCACCTCGGCGACCTCGGCTCCTTCGTCGGAGTGGGCCGCCCTGAATATGACGGTGTGTCCGGTGCGAAGCTGCTGCGCGAATGCCGCGAGCTGCTGGAGAAGGAAGGTTTCACCATCGGCAACGCCTCCGCCCAGCTCATCGGCCAAACCCCTAAGATGGGGCCGCGCCGCGAGGAGGCTGAGTCTGTGTTGAGTGAGATTCTTGGTGCGCCGGTCTCCATTTCTGCGACCACGACTGACCGTCTCGGCTTCACCGGGCGCGAGGAGGGCCGCGCCGCCGTGGCCACCGCCGTGGTCTGGCGCGCCCCCAATTCCTAACGTAAAGTCGAGGGAGAGGAGGCTGCCGTGGCATTGACAATGCGAATTATAAATACCGAGGCCCTGCGGGCTCGGTATGGGGAACTCCTGCATGCCTTAGAAGTAGCCATTGGGGCGAACCTTAGTTCTGAAGATCTGCGCATGCTCGCAGAATCCGGCCGTTTTTCCACGGAAGAGCGCGACCTTTATGACGAACTCCGTCGCGTAGAGCTCATGCTCGAAACCTAAGTCGTGGTGAATTCCTAACTCAGGGTCAATTAGACTAGTCCGCGTGAGTACTTTGCGCATTTTTGATACCGCTACCCGCAGCCAACGTGACTTCGAGCCGGTTCGCCCCGGCCACGCGTCGATTTATCTGTGTGGTGCCACCCCGCAATCCCAGCCGCACATTGGCCACCTGCGCTCCGGCGTGGCCTTTGACATCCTGCGTCGCTGGCTTATTGCGCAGGGCTATGACGTAGCACTGGTGCGCAACGTCACCGACATCGATGACAAGATTCTCACCAAGGCTGCGGAGAATAACCGCCCTTGGTGGGAGTGGGTATCCACCTACGAGCGCGAGTTCACCAAGGCGTACAACACCTTGGGCGTGCTGCCACCCTCCGTGGAGCCGCGCGCGACGGGGTTTGTCACGCAAATGGTGGAGTACATGCAAAGGCTTATCGACGCCGGCTTTGCCTACGCCGTACCTGGTGGCCCAGCGGGGGAGGACGATGAGGCTGGCTCCGTTTACTTCGACGTTGCCGCGTGGAATGCCACGGAAGGATCGGATTACGGCGCGCTGTCCGGTAATCGCGTCGAGGATATGGAGCAGGGCGAGTCGGAAACCGAAGGTAAGCGCAGCCCGCAGGATTTCGCGCTGTGGAAGGCTGCCAAGCCGGGTGAGCCGGCTTGGCCGACGCCATGGGGTAGGGGCCGCCCCGGCTGGCACCTGGAGTGCTCCGCTATGTCCACCTACTATCTGGGCAGCGAGTTCGACATTCACTGTGGTGGTCTGGACCTGCAGTTCCCGCACCACGAGAACGAGATTGCGCAGTCCCATGCGGCGGGCGATAAGTTCGCCAACTACTGGATGCACAATCACTGGGTGACCATGTCTGGTGAGAAGATGTCCAAGTCCCTGGGCAACGTGCTCTCCATCGCCAACATGCTGGAGATTGTCCGCCCGGTGGAGCTGCGCTACTACTTGGGCTCCGCGCACTACCGTTCCGTGCTCGAGTACTCCGAGGCCGCGCTTACGGAGGCTGCTGCGGGCTACCGCCGCATCGAGGACTTCGTGGGCAAGTTCGAGGGCGTCGAGAAGGGCGAGTGGACCCCAGCCTTCGCAGAGGCCATGAATGATGACATCGCCGTGCCGAAGGCGTTGGCGGAAGTCCACACCACGGTGCGTGCAGGAAATAAGGCCCTTGCTGAAGGCCGCCGGGAAGAGGCCGAGCGCCTCGCCGGAGCAGTGCGCGCCATGGCTGCGGTTCTTGGCTTTGATCCGTGCGATGAACAGTGGAAAGATGGTGGCGAAACAAGCGGCGCTGTCGCGGCACTGGACGTTCTTGTCCAGGCTGAGCTTGAGCGCCGTACGACCGCCCGCGCAGAGAAGGACTGGGCTACTGCGGACGCTGTGCGCGACCGCCTGACCGCCGCGGGTATTACTATCACTGACACCGCCGACGGTCCCACCTGGTCCCTGGCGGACTAACCGTCCTTGGGCTAGGCCAAGGACAACAAAGGAGAAGAACCATGGCACGCACCCACGGCCGCGGCGGCGCGGGCGCCCGCAAGTCCAACAAGAAGGGCGCTACGAAGGGCTCGGGCGGTCAGCGCCGCAAGGGCCTGGCTGGAAAGGGCCCCACGCCCAAGGCGGAGGACCGTATTTACCACGCCAAGCACAAGGCAAAACTGGAGCGCGAGCGCCGTAACTCGGGCCGCCACCAGAAGGAGACCGCGGAGATGGTTGTGGGCCGCAACCCGGTCATCGAGTGCCTGCACGCTAAGGTGCCGGCCACCTCGCTCTACATCGTGCAGGGCACGCGCAACGACGCCCGCCTGTCAGAGGCCGTGGCCATGTGCAATACTCGCAACATCCCTATCCTTGAGGTGCAGCGCCACGAGATGGATCGCATGACCGGCAACGGCATGCACCAGGGCATTGGCCTGCAGATTCCGCCGTACAAGTACGCCGAGGTGCACGACCTCATGGATCGCGCGCGCGACGCTCAGGAACCGGGCATGTTCGTCATCCTCGACAACATCACGGATCCCCGCAACCTCGGCGCCGTCATTCGCTCTGTCGCGGCCTTTGGCGGCCACGGCGTCATCATCCCGGAGCGCCGCTCCGCCTCCGTGACGGCGGTGGCATGGCGCACCTCGGCCGGTACTGCGGCTCGTTTGCCGGTGGCTCGCGTGACCAACGTGACCCGCACGGTGCAGGATTTCCAGAAGGCCGGTTACCAGGTCGTGGGCCTCGACGCGGGCGGCGAGCACACTCTTGATACCTACACCGGTGGCACGGACCCCGTCGTCATCGTTATTGGCTCTGAGGGCAAGGGCATCTCCCGCTTGGTCCGCGAGAACTGTGACGTCATCATGTCCATCCCGATGACCGCGTGGGTCGAATCCTTAAACGCATCCGTTGCTGCGGGTGCAGTGCTTTCGGAGTTTGCTCGGCAGCGTCGCGCTGCGAAGTAACAAGTAATTTGGAAGGCGTCGCGTTGTGTGGCGCCTTTTTGTTTGCCTCCAATGTGTCTGCTGGGCAGCTCCCGCCGTCCTGGTCGCAAATGTCCAGGGCTGGAAACCCAGACCACCTGTTCGCATTTTCACGCGCTTGCCGACGCCCTGCAATCCACCAGAGAGCTGCGGATTGAGGCCTGGATATTTGCGCGGAGTTGATGAATCTGCGAAAGGTAACTTTTGGCACTTGAATGCGGTTTAGGGGCAGCGTATATCTTTCAGTAGCGCGCGCTATAAGTTCGGATTCTTCTCGAGAAAGGAATGCTTATGAAAGTGAGCATGTCTAAGCGAGCAGTTTCAGTAACTCTCGCAGGTTTGTTGGCGTTGGGTGGTACAGGTGTTGCTGGGGCCACGATTGTAAATATCGATGGCGGCACGTGGGACTACGGTACGGGTAGTGGCCAAGTTTGGTCGCACTACTTTCACAATGGGGTGCGGCACGGTTCAACTGCTGTTGGTACCTTCAAGTCGGATAGCGGTTGCGTCAACAAAAACACTTGGTCACGAGCAACAGCTCCCAAGAAGCCCTCTGGAAATAAGTCCTATTACCGACACTGCTAAGGCTCGATGAAAACTTCAGTCAGACTACTAACCGTAGGGATTTTGCTCTCTACGGTTATTAGCGCATTCATTGCCTTTGTCGGAGCCAGCCTCTTATCGACTCTGGATTATCGGCTTGGCAACGAGTTTGTCCAGATCGAAGACTTCAAACCTGACAGTCACACAGAAACACTGTTTCCTGAGCTTTCTGAATTTGCAGGGGACTCAGGATTTGACGTATCGATTTATTACTCCTCGCTAGCTGATTCGGATGGTGAGCTGCGAATCTACTCCTCGGCTCTGCCTTCAGGTGTAGCTAACTTTGAGTCTCAAAAGTTTCAGAGAGGCGAAAAGCTTGTTTGGTATCCATTGTCGGAAATTCCGACTAAGGAACCGCGCCAAGTTTTTAACATTAAAGGATCGGAAAACGACGCTCGAGACCTAACGACATGGTTGGAGGAGCGCGGGTATTCCGTGATAGGGCTCCAGAACTTGACTTGGAGTTTCGTCATGACTTCGTCGCTGCCTTTGTTGGTCGCGGCTGCTTTTCTACTCGCGCTCGTGTTGGGTGGCGGGCACTGCCTAGTGCGGGCTCGCGAAATCGGCATTCACAGACTTTTGGGGCTAAAGCTATCGCAGACGCTAAGGCTTGATGTAACGCGGCTTGCCAAGCAAACATGGCTACCATTTTTTCTTGCGATCATTTTTATTGCGGCGGCATTGTATCTTTACAACGACTGGGCAGAAGCGACGTTGTTTTGGGCCTTTTTCGGCGTTTCTGTGTTGCTCCAATGGGTCGGTTTGGCGCTGGGCTATGTGCTCGGGCAGTTATTGGTTCGAAATATTTCGATCCCGCAGGCCATCAAAGGCAAGGTTCGGGCGCGTCCAATTACCTACGCACTGTATGCTGTCCGGCTATTGGCACTCTTGACGAGCCTGACGGCACTTTCGCAGATGGTTGATACCGGTGCTGAGGTGTCCGCGCGAGAGGAATTGCAACCGTATTGGAGCGGACATGCCAATGAGCAAGAGTTTGCCCTGAGCTCGAATATCACTCCGGATGAAAAAGAACAGGCTGCAGCTGCAGCGCCCTTGCGTCAGGCGGACCGCGAAGGAAAGCTACTCTTAGCGGATCCTTTTTGGCTTACCTGGCCGACTCAACTGGAAGCCCCGGTTATTCTCAGCAACCATCGGTTCGCCGTTCAAGCTGGTGTTTCCCCTTCTGAAGAAGACGTAACCGTTTGTGCTCCCGTTGCCCTCAGTGAAGAATCCAAACAGACGATTATTGACTCCGTTGCATTTGAAGCCGAACTCGCGAAGAAGAAAGTTCCAGATTTTAACTGGAAAGAGGATTGTTCGCTTGGGCAAGTCTTTTCCTATGACGTTGAGCTGCGGCCAGTAATTAATGACCCCATTGTGGTCTCGTTACCAGTGGGGCTTGAAGCTATCGGTGACCGGAATTTACTCGCGAAAGCCTCGCAGAAAGTCCTCCTTGCCATCGAGCCAACTGTCGTTGGTGAGCTGAAAGATGGGACGGTGGGCAAGGTGCTTGCCACGGCACAACCGCATGCTGATTCCTGGCGATCGTCCCTTGAGGAAGCCAAAGATCAATTCAGCCTTTGGTCGTTAAATACGGTCGTAGCGATATTACTGGTTTCCTTGTTAATCGTCGCGGGGCTTTTCAGTTTCCAGGTGGCGTTCCGGCGAGAGCTCTATGTTTCCTTCATTTGTGGGCGCAGCCCGTGGAAGATGTGCAGGAAGATTCTGCTGGCCGAGCTATTCTTTTTCGTTACCACCATCGGCTGGGTTTTGTATCGTTTGCGCGAGCATAAGGAACAACTGGAATCGCACTATCCATCAACGTGGTCGATGGGGTTTGAAAACAGGTGGTCCACGGCAACCGTTCTTGCTGTCGTCGCATTTTCGATCGTGTGGATGTGTATTTCAATCGGTTTGACCTGGTGGATTAGTGCGCGAAATCAAATGCGCTGGACAGACAGCGAGGGAAATTAGGATATGGAAATTCAGGTTGAAGACCTTCACTACAGTGTGAAGGGAAAAATGATTCTTTCCGGCCTTACGCGGTCTTTTGCGGCTGGCCGGGTGACTGCATTAACCGGTGTCTCCGGAAGTGGGAAAACCACCCTGTTGAACCTCTTGGGCGGTCTGATCTCGCCGGACAAAGGCTCAATCATGTGGGATGGAAACAACATTGCATCGCTATCGGCAGGTCGACTGCGCAAGTATCGACGCGAATGCGTTGGGTATCTTTTTCAAGATTACGGCTTGGTTCCTGACCTCACCGTTGTCGACAACGTGAAGCTCGCAGCCAGTAACGTTTCGCGCCGTGCTTTCGACGAGGCGCTAGACAGCGCTTTGGCGCAGGTTGGTTTACGCGGCTATGAAAAGCGTGTGGTCAGCGGCTTGTCGGGCGGCGAACAACAACGAGTAGCCTTGGCGAGGATCCTCGTTTCCAAGCCCAAAATCGTATTGGCGGACGAGCCAACCGGTGCGCTTGACGAGGACAATGCTCAGCTGGTTGTTGAACACCTTCGTGCTTTCGCTGACCAAGGCGCCGTTGTCGTCGTCGCGACGCATTCCAAGCATGTAGCCGACCAAGCAGACTGCGAGGTAACGCTTTAGTGTGGCGATTGAAATACTCGGATATGCCGTGTCTGCTCGCTGGCATCTGAGACGATGAGCAACCGATACTCGATGAGCTAAGACGCTACTTCCTCTGGCCCCAGGTTGAATGTGCGTCCACTCAAAGGGAGCTGCTGAATGCATTGTCTCGCTCACAGGAGCAATTGCTGGTGTTGTGCGAGCGCAAAGACTCGGCGACCTGGGTATGGGATATACAAGAGTTAAAGAGCAGCGATTTCATTTACTTGGTGGATTATTCACAGCATTCGCGTGAGAAGCTTCAAAAGGCAATCAATTTGGGCGCGTCTGCATATTGTGTGGTTACCCGGGAAGCTCGCTCCGGCCATGGGGGCCTTAAATTAAGTTGTTGCTTCGATATAAACGGCGTAGCTGTTGGGACAATGCCTGAACCAGATATGCAGCGAAACCTCGAGCGACTATCCGCAATTCAGCTTCGAATTCTAAACGGAATTGTATGTGGGCACTCAAATAATGGCATCGCGGAAGAAACACATCTTTCTGTGCCGATGATCAAGAAAATAGTTTCCCAGCTGCTTGACATCTTTGCTGCAGAGAACAGAGTCCAGTTAGCCATCAAAACCTTACCCGCTATGGGTTGAGCTGCCAATCCTGTTGCAAATTCCCAGGGCAGGAAAACCAGACCTCCTGTTCGCATTTTCACGCGCTTGCCGACGCCCTGCAATCCACCAGAGAGCTGCATTTCCAGGGCTGGGTAGGTGGTGGGGGAGGCGAGCCGCGGGGCTAAAAGCTGAAGAAGTCCTCCACCACCTGGGCTGCGATGAAGCTATCGGTATTCGGGCCCAAGCGCGCGTCGAGCCCGTTGCCCGAGGGGATGACGTGGCCCACGCCTTCCATGGTCCACAGTTCGACGGGGTTGTCACCTTCCCAGGAGTGCAAAGACACATCAGAAAACGGGCGGGTTACCTTGGCCTTAGAGCAACCGTTCATCGTGGCGAAGCGCTGCGCAGTCCACAACGCGGAAGTAACCTCGCCGCGGGAGCTATTCGCGAGGCCAGCTTGGCCGCCTTCATAAGGCGCTAGCGGGTCCGCAGTGCCGTGCATCATGAGAATTGGGGTGGGCTTATAGCCCTCGGGATTAGACGGCGCATGGTTAGCGCCGCTGCCCATCGTCGAGGCGAAGATGCAGGCGCCGTCGAGGAAGCCGGGGGCGTCGAAAAGCAGGCGTATTACCATCTGCCCACCGTTGGAATAACCGCAGGCGTAGGTGCGCTGCGTGCCGTATTCCTCCTGCACGGTGGCGGCGACCTGCTGGAGAAAGGTGACGTCGTCAATGCCAAGCTCACGGGCCTTGACCGGCAGTACCCCGCGGGCGTCGTTGAAGTGCCTATCCACACCGTCGGGGTAGACAACCACCGTGCCCGTGCGGGCGGCGAGCTCATCAAAAGTGCCGTTTGTAAAGCGCCGCATCACGCTGCCATTTTGCAGCGAACCGTGGAGGAAAAGCAGCTGGTTCGGGCCGGGATCTTCCGGCGCGACGACGGTGTATTTACGCTTGAATCCCTGAAATTCCACGATGGTCATGGAACAAAAGTTTAGTCGGGGTGGGCGCAGTGCTCGTCGTGGGTGCTGGTGTGGTGCTTTTCCGAATCGCTGCGGCCCTCGAAGTGAGCTTTGGTGACGCGGGCGGCGGCGATGTCGTCGCGAACCGCGCGGCGGTTGCGTAGCCAGCCGATTAGACGGCAAACCAGGTAAATGACAAAAGAAATAGTGGTCACGAAGACCGACACCGGCAGGCCCGGCGCTAGCGACAGAATAAACCCTCCCACGGCGGAGACCTCCGCGAAGATGGTTGCCCACACCACCGCGCGCAGCGGGGAGGAGGTAATCTGCACTGCCGCCGCGCCCGGCGTGATGAGCAAAGCCATGACGAGCAGCGAGCCGACGATCTGCACCGACTGCGCGGCGGTCAAACCGACGAGAACTGCGAAGACCACGGAGAGGGCTTTCACCGGCACGCCCGCTGCCTGCGCCATGACAGGGTCCGCGGAGGCAAAAAGAAGCGGGCGCCACAAAATAGTAACGGCTGCGACAATGATGACGGTCGTCGCCGCCAGCAGCCACACGGACGCCGAAGATACACCGACGATTTGTCCGGTCAGCAGCGTCATAGCGGTGTTGGCGTTGCCAGGGTAGAGGTGCAGGAATAACACCGACAAGCCTAGGCCAAAGCTCATGACCACGCCGATGGCGCTGTCCTGTTGGCCTTTGAGGCCGAGCACCGCCAGAATGATGGCGGCGACGATGGCGCCGGCAATCGCGCCGAAGCCGATGTTCAGTCCGAACAACAGCGCTGCGGCCGCACCCATGAGCGCGAGCTCCGAGGTGGCGTGCACGGAAAAAGACATCTGGCGCAGCACGATGAGCGAGGTCATCACTCCGGACAGGATGCCCAGCAGCGCACAAGCAACCAGTGCATCCTGTACGAAATCGACGCCCAGCAGGTACTGGGTGTCCTCGAGGAACTTAGACAACGATGAGCCTCCCATCGACGTTGAGGACCTTCACGGACGAGCCGTACAGCTCCGAGAGCACCTCCGAGCGCATGACTTCATCTACTGGGCCAAAAGTGTGACCGTTGGGCGCGAGGTAGAGCACCTTGTCCACCACACCCAGCACGGGATTGATGCCGTGGGTGACGAAGAGGATGGAGGTGCCGCGTTCGTGACGCCACGCATTGAGCTTCTCGACGGTCGCCTGCTGCCTTCCCGGGTCCAGCGACAGCAGCGGCTCATCGGCAAGGATGAGTTCTGGGTCGTTGGCGAGGGCTTGCGCCTGGCGGATGAGCTGCTGCTGGCCGCCGGAGAGCTGGCCCACGCGCCGATCCGCTATGCCCGTGGCGCCGACTTCCTCCAGCAGTGCGTCGACGCGGTGGTGGGGTGGGCGGCGGCGTCGGAAAGCGCCGTGCGCCAGCGACAGGGACACGAGGTCGCGGGCGCGTAATGGGAGGTCAGCAGGGAACATGCGCTGCTGGGGGATGAAGCCGACGCGACAATCGACGTCCACCGTGCCCGCCGTAAGCGCACGCGTGCCCAGAATGGTGCCCAGCAGCGTGGATTTGCCCACGCCGTTGGGCCCCAAAACGGCGATGAACTCGCCGCGGTCCACGGCGAGGTTCAGGTCCGACCACAGCGGTTCCACTGCGGCATTGTGAAAGGAAACGAGCACTTATGCAGCCTCGAGTGCGCTGACGGCTTCCTCGTAGTAGTCGAGGAAGTCGGTGTTCTCCGGCGGGGTTTCGCCGATTTCGACGACCGGGATGTCCTTGTCCTCAGCGGCGGAGCGGATGCGCTTGGTCATGTCCGTCTCCGTCTGCGGGTTGAAGATGAGCAGGTCGACCTCGCCCTGGTTAATCGCCTCGAGGAAGCGCGCAAGGTCCGCAGCGCTCGGCTCGCCCTCGGCGACGGTGGCCTTGCGGTAGCCCTCCGGGGTGACGTCGGTGCTGTCGGAGTACTTCATGATGTAATCCGCGATGGGTTCGGTCTGCGCGTAATTTTGTGCCGGCAGCTTTTCGACGCGCTCCTTGATCTTCTCCACGCGCTGAACCAGCGGATCCGCGGTGGCCTTGGCTTCCGGGTTGGTCTTGTTCACGAGTGTGGCTACCTCATTGGCTACCTTCTCGATGGCTGCGGCGTCGTACCAGACGTGCTCGTTGCCTTCGATGTTAGTGATCGTCTCTGGGTGCTCAGCGGCAATCTTCTTGGCCTCGTCCATGCTGACGGTTTCGACGTCATGCGCGTGGTCGTGAGCGTGCTCATGCGCGTGGTCGTGGCCGTCTTCATGCGCATGTTCGTCATGCGCGTGCTCATGCTCGTCGTGTGCGTGGTCATGGTCGCCATGATCGTGCGCATGGTCATGGGAATGCTCGGTGAGGGGCAGGGCGTGGATGATGGCGTCTTGGTTCTTGACGGCCTGGTAGAGCCAGGCGTCGTAGCCGCCGCCACCGGCGATGATGACATCGGCCTCGTTAGCCCGGGCGATGTCGGCCGCGGTGGGCTCGAAGTGGTGCGGGTCCACGCCGTTGCCGGTGACAATGGCCCGGACGTTGATGTTGACGTCGGTCTGTGCTGTGTCGACCACCGCCTGCGCCACGTCGGCCCAGATGGACGTCGAGGCGACGACGTGGATGGTCTCTTTATCGCTTCCGGCCCCCGCATCGCCGTCAGAGTTGTCACCGCTGGAGGAGCAAGCAGTCAGCGATGCAGCGCCGAGGGTAGCGGCGAAAAGGAGAGCGGTGGGGCGGCGCCAAGATTGGCGTGAGAGCGATGTAGTCATGGCGTCTATTCTAACGTCCTAGTGAAAATTGTTGTCAAATGATGATGAGTTGAAAACGGGTAAGGTAACCAGCATGTCCACTCGCAGCACCACGCTGGCCTCCCTCGCCGCTGAACTCGGGGTTTCCCGCACCACGGTGTCCAACGCGTATAACCGCCCTGACCAGCTGGCTCCTGCCACCCGCGAACGCATCCTGGCCGCAGCCGCCGCCCGCGGTTACGTCGGCCCAGACCCCACCGCGCGCAGCCTGCGCACGCGCCGCCAAGGCTCGGTGGGGGTGCTGCTCACCGAGCACCTGTCCTATGCCTTCGAGGACATGGCATCCGTTGACTTCCTTGCGGGCATGGCGGAGGCCTCTGCGGGCGCGAGCACAACTCTGACCCTCATACCGGCGGGCCCCGATACGGTAGGCGCGTCCGATGACGCTCACGCGGGCCAACTCGTCGGCTCCGCAGCGGTGGATGGTTTCGTGGTGTACTCCGTAGCTGCGGGCGATGCTTACCTCGAGGCCGTACGGCGGCGTGGGCTGCCGGTCGTGGTCTGTGACCAGCCCACGGATTCTGGGCTGCCCTTCGTGGGGATCGATGACAGGGCTGCGATTGCCCCAGCAGCGCGCGCGCTTATCGACGCCTCCCATACCCGCATCGGCATCCTCACCATCCGCCTGCACCGCGAGCGTCTCGACGGTTTCGTTTCTCCCGAGCAGCTGGCGGCCGCCGATATGCACGTGCAGCGATCCCGTGTTCTGGGAGCACTGGACGTCTTTCAGGAAGCTGGTCTGTCTCCGGAGTCGATTCCCGTGGTCACCCGGCACATTAATGATTCCCGCACGGCGTACGCTGCCGCGGAGGAGTTGCTCACCGCGCATCCGGAGCTTACTGCGGTGCTGTGTACGACGGATTCCATGGCGCTGGGCGTGCTGGCCTATGCGCGCGACCACGGCATCGCCGTGCCTTCGCAGCTGTCTGTTACCGGCTTCGATGGCATCGCCCCAGCCTTAGCCGTGGGTCTGAGCACCGTCGTGCAGCCCAACAAAGCGAAAGGAGCGGCCGCCGGGCATATGCTCGCGGACCTCATCAGCCGCGGGAGTGCTCAGCCGCAGGAGCCGCCGCGCAAGGTGTTAACTACTACTTTCCACGCCGGTCGCACCGTCGCGCCCCCAGCGTAGAAAGCTCGGGGCACAGGCACGGGCACGGAGCGGGCGCGGGCGCGGGGCGGGCGCTAGCGTTGAAAATGTGCTGCGCGTGCGGCCGCGAGCTCGTCAAGAAAATCCGACACCGCCGCCACATCCGCGACTCGATGCGTGGCCAAGGTATCTCCCTCGCCCACCTTCACGCCGAGGTCTGGCGGCTGGTTGAGCACTGCGAAACCGTCCTCGTCGGTCGTGTCATCACCTAGAAAGACCATGGCCGTAGCGCCGACGCGCTCGCGCAAGGTCTTAATCCACGTGCCTTTTGTTGCCTGCGTGGCGGAAAACTCCACAACGCACTTGCCGGCCGTCTTGGGGAATCCATCCGCGCTTAAGGCCAAGCCCTCCTCATACGCCGCGGCGGCAGCAGCGGGGTCCTGCAACTCTAGAGCGCGCAAGTGCAGCACACGCTGGAAAGGTTTGACCTCCAGCTCCGCGCCGGGATGGCGGGCGATGATCTCCTTAATCTCCGCTTCCTTCTTGGCCAGATGCGCCTTCATTTCCGGGGTCAGCGGGGATTCTTCCCACGAGGATTCCGCACCATGTGAGCCACCCATGAGCACCGGCTCACGCAACGTGCACACGCGCTTGAGCCCGTCGAGGTGGCGTCCCGAGAGTACCGCCACCGTGGTGTTGGGAAGCTGCGCAAGCGACGCAAGCGCGTCGAGGGAGCGCTTCTCGGGCTGGACTGCGTCTGGGCGCGTGGCGAAACCGGCGAGCGTGCCGTCGAAATCGGACACCACCGCAAGGTGTGAGGCTGAGGCAAGAGCATCCATCATGGTGCCCACCCTAGTCCTATAGCGAGGCCATCCGAATAATGGGGGAATCCACCTTGTCCGTGCGTAGCGTCAACACTAGTTGGTTATTGTGGTTCAGCGCGAAATCAAAGTCATGGCCCTGCGCGATGAGGGTACGCAAAAGCTTGTCCGCCCACAGCGCTGAGCCAGTGCAGTCCTCATTCGACGGTGCCGATTCGTAGTCAACCTTGTCCACGTGCATGCCATCGGCCTCCCAAATCGTGGAGTCCTTATCCCCCTCGGTAAAAGACACCTCGGCGGTAAACGGCACGCATCCCGTCGAGCCCACCACCGTGTGCTCACCGAAGCTCATGTGCGGAACCTGCGCCGTATCCGGCGGGATAGCCGAAGGTGCCTCCGGAGTGGTGTACAGGTTCGTGACCTGCCATTGCTTGCCAACGACCCTCTCATCACCCCGCGGAGCAGGTTCCTCCTCAGCGGACCCGCAGGCAGGAAGCGCGACTAGGCACAGCGCCACGAGCGCCATAGAAAACCTGCGCATCATGCCTCCTTCAGTGCCTTCAGTGCGCCGAGGAAGGACTCCGACCACAGCGCAATGTCATGCTCACGGACCTGGCGGTTCATTGTCAGCATGTGCTCGCGCATGAGTTCCGGGGACTCATCAAGGGCCTTGACCGCCGAAAGCAGCGCACGCTTAATGGATTCGATATCGAAGGGGTTGCACAGGTTGGCCTGCGTCAACTCCGCCGCGGCACCAGCAAACTCAGAAAGCACGAGTGCGCCCGAACCATCGCCATGAGAGGCCACGTATTCCTTGGCCACGAGGTTCATGCCGTCTTTAAACGGCGTGACCAGCATGATATCCGCCAAACGGTAGTAGCTGCGCAGTACATCCTTGGGCACGGAGCGGTGTTGATAGTGCACCACCGGCCGGCCGAGCTGGCTAAAGCGCCCGTTGATGCGGCCCACGGCTTCCTCCACTTTGGAGCGCGTGGCACGGTAGTGGTCAATACGCTCCCGCGACGGAGTGGCCAGCTGCACCAGGGTCACCTCCGCCGGGTCCAGCGCGCCGGTCTCGAGCAGCTCCTCAAACGCGGTGAGTCGCTGCAGAATACCCTTCGTATAATCCAGGCGGTCCACGCCCAAAATGATGCGCTTCGGATCCCCCAATTCGGCGCGGAGCTTAGCGACGTCCCCCTCATCGCCCCCACGTCCAAACTCACCCGCCGCAATGGAAATCGGGAAGGCAGCCACGCCCACGGAATGCCCACTATTCGAGGTGATATGGGCGGTAACACGGCGGGTGCTTACCTCGCCTTCGACCTCAAGACCTTGAGTGCGGGCGAGTTCGAGGAAGTTGCGGGCGTTGGATTCGAGGTGGAAGCCGATCAAGGAGGCGTCGAGAAGCCCGCGCACCAATTCCTCACGCCACGGTAACTGACGGAAGAGATCGGGGGAGGGGAATGGAATGTGCAGGAAGAAACCAACGGTGAGGTCCGGGCGCAGCTGGCGCAGAATCCCCGGCACGAGCTGCAACTGATAGTCCTGCACCCACACCGTGGCGTTCTCTGCGGCCACGGCAGCGACTTCGTTGGCAAAGCGCAGATTGACCTCGCGGTAGGCGTCCCACCAGTCGCGGTTATAGATGGGTGTCACGATGAGATCGTGATACAAGGGCCACAGCGTGGCATTGGAAAAGCCCTCGTAGAAGGCTTCAAAATCGTCCTGGGTCAGGCGCACCGGGTGGAGTAATACCCCATTGTCCGTGGTGAAGGGCTCCGGGGCTTCATCGGCCACGCCCGGCCAGCCCACCCAGCAGCCGTGGTGTTTCTCCAAGACCGGGGAGAGCGCGGTGACGAGCCCGCCCGGGGAGGCCTTCCACGTGCGGGTGCCATCGGGGCTGGTCTCGAGGTCTACCGGCAGGCGGTTGGCCACGACGACGAAGCTATTGGAGCGCCCGGGCATACCTAGGCCTTCTTAGTGGTCTTCTTGGTGGCCTTTTTCGTTGCCTTCTTGGTCGCCTTCTTAGTGGTTTTCTTGGTGGCCTTCTTTGTTGACTTCTTAGTCGCCTTCTTCGAGGCCTTTTTGGACGCCTTCTTCGTGGATTTCTTCGGCGCAGCATCTTCGTGCTCTGCCAGTACCTTGCGGTGAACCAAGCCCTCTGGCTCAACGCCCAGCATCGACATGAGCGTCACACCGTCCAGGAAATCCTCGGCGTAGGTAGCAACGACGCGGCGCGCGGCGCGGGCGGTCTCTTCCTCGACGGCATGGGTCTGATCAGCGGCAGGCTGAGTGTCTGTGACCTTGGGTGGCACGGAGTCCTCCTGGAATGAAGTGTGAAAGCTTTCAGACCGGCCATTCTACGCTATTGCTTGGCCGGCGGGGTGGTGGGGTCGTCTTTGCCCGGCACCGTGTACGTGGGGCGCTGCGCAGGGAATTGGGTGGTGGCAGGCCACATATCGGTGACCGCATCGCCCTGCTGGAAGCGGGCCTGCTGCGCCGGGGTAGGCGGCTTCGGGCCATACTGTGGTGGCGGGGCTGGCAGGTTGTGACGTGGGGCGAAGGGAGACATAGGCACGCGCGGGATGCGGGCGCGCTGCGCCAAGCGCGTAGCACGGGCGAAGGAGAAGGTACCCAGACGTTTGAAGGCGGTGTAGGGCCGGAAGTACTTCGGGCGGCGCAGGCGACGGGCTACGCGCTCACCAAAGACCACGCCGGCTGCCAGCGCGCCGGCGATGGCCAAGGCGCTGGCGAGGTTGGTCAGACCGGTGATGATTTGCTCGTTCAGCGTGGCATACATGCCGCGGTACAACGTGAGGCCGGGAAGCATGGGCGTATAGCCCACAATCATCGTGATGAGCGGCGGCATCATGTAGCGGCGGGAGAGCAAACCACCGGCCAGGCCCACGGCTACCGCCGAAATACCCGAGGCCACCACCGGACCAACGCCAAACGGCACGACGATGGAATAGTAAAAAACCATACCGGCTGCGGCCGTTAGTCCGGAGATGGCGACCTCCGACCACAAAGCGCCTAACGCTAGCGCAAAACCCGCCGAGCCGATTCCACCGCACACCACGAGTAGTGGAATCTGGTGGTAGACGGGCGGTGCCAATGTAGCCAATGGAGGCAGGCTAAAACCCAACCACCCGGCCACCTGGATGCCCAAGCCCACACCGGCGATGATGGCGCCGGTGGACATGAGGGCCTCAAAGAACTTCGCTGAGGACGTCACTGGCGCGCGCGTGATTCCATCCACCAAACACTGCACCAGCGTCAGGCCAGCCACGAGGACGATAATCCCTGAACCAATGATCTGCGAGGGCAGCATCTGGATGCCGAACTGCGCAAACACGTTGTACAAGATCGCTGCCGGAACAACCGCCAAGAGGCCGCCCACGAGGTTCTGATAAAAGGGCGGCAGGCGGTACTGAGCCAAGAACATGTTCGTGCCCATAATGAGCGCCGAAATGAGGAACGTGACCACGCCGACGAGCAGGTCACCGCCCAGCATCACGGCAATAAAACCACCCATAGCGCCCCAGGCGCTCACGATGGTCTTCTTCGAGTACGGATTCTTCATTGCATCGATATCATCGAGAATCTTCTCCGCCATCGACGGCGGAGTGGCACCCGAGTGGATGGAGCGAATGAGGCGGTCCACCGCGGACAACTTGGTGAAGTCCACCGCAATACTCGGCGCGACGCGGAATACGTGCAGGTTGCGGCGGTTGGCGCCGGTACCAATCGCGGTGTGAATCGTGATGGTGTTGAGCAGAATCGACACGTGGCAGTAGTGCAGGCCATAGGAGGAGGCCACGAGGTGAATCTGTGCCTGGGCGTCCGTATTCGCCGTGCCCGCCGCGATGAGGATTTCACCGACGCGCGCGGCAATCTCCATAACACCCGTGACCTGCGCTGGGTCGGTCAGATCGACCGGGGCAAGCGGGGAGGGCGGCGGAGCAGCTTTAGCGGCGTCGATGGTGGCGACGTGCGCCGAGCCATCGCGCAGGCGCTGGCGAAGCGAAGAAAGAACAGACACGGAAAAAGAAAGACCTCAACAACAGTTCTGGGTTCGGTAAATCAGCACTTTAGTAACTGTCGCCGATTTATGCACCTGCCAGTGCTTTTAGTGTGGCGCGGCGCACGCTTTTGTGCAGCACACAGACCCCGGCTTTCCTTCCTTGGGGTGGACTCGGGTACGATTCCCCTAGCGGATTAACCGCGGTGCTGGAGTGGCGCAATTGGTAGCGCAACGCACTTGTAATGCGTAGGTTGCGAGTTCAAGTCTCGTCTCCAGCTCAAACTACTCGGCCTCACATTATTTGGAGAGGTGGCTGAGTGCGGCGTCGATAAGCGCGCGGCGCCGGCGCGGCGGCAGGGCGCGCTCGGTGAGGTGATCGTGCACCCAAAGCCCGTGCGCAATGACCGACGCCAACAGTACGGACTCGTCGGCCGTGGCGGGGTCAGGGAGCCAGCGCTTATCGACGTCCCTCCATACCTCCTGAAAGTCCGGATGCGACTGCGCGTGGATGGACATGAGTAGCTCAATGAGCGGGTCATTCTTGCCCATTGATTCGATGGCCGCGCGGTAGCGTTGACGTTCCGTGAGTTGGTCTGCGGTTTTGCCGCCGGAGAGGTGGATAAGTTCCTCTTCCCAGCGCTCCGCGCACAGCGTATGGCAGTCAATGAGCAGTTGATGCCGGGTAGGGAAGTGGTAGATGAGTCCGGACTTGCTGATGCCGGTAGCCGTGGCGAGGGAATCGTAGGTCAGCGCATGCATGCCGTCCTTCTCGATGATGATGAGCGCCATTTCTAGCGCTTCGATCTTTTTACTGATGCGCGGCATTGGCACCTCCAGACTTTGGGTTGTTGCGGAAACACCAGCCGGTCACCGCGGCGAAGAGGAGCATCACCACGGCGAGCCCGGCGGCGGTGCTGAGGTAGGCGTGGGTATAAGCGCCGGAGGATAACTCGACCAGCTCCGGTGTGTATAGCGCCTCCATGCCGAGCTCCTGGATGTCTTCAGGCAGGCCGCGCGTGAACAGCAACGGCACGAGCGAGCCCGTTACCGCGATGGAGAGCAGCGTGCCGAATTCATAGGAGACCTCTTCTACGCCTGCGGCCATGCCGGAGCGCGATGCTGGTGCCGCGCCGATGATGGCGGTGGAGGATACCGACATGACAAGGCCCGCGCCGATGCCGGTGAGGAAGAGCCCCGCCATATAGGCCGGGAAAAGTTCGCGGTGCCCGCCCCATACCGCGCAGCTGATGCCCCCGGCCATGAAGAGGAAGCCGCCGGCAATAATCGGCAGGAACCCCCAGCGGTGCAGGTTCGCGCCACCCAGTGCCGACATGGGCAGTGCAGCGAGCGCGATGATGGAGATGATGAGCCCGGCATGCAACGGTGAGTACAGGTCTACGAGCTGAAGTTTTTGGGTTGTGGTCATCTCCAAGCCCGCCATGCCGAACATGGCGCCTGCCGCTGCCAGTACGCCTCCCGTGAAGATGGGGGAGCGGAAGATGTCGAAGGTGAGGAGGGGATCCTCCAGTGTGTCTTGGCGGCGCGTGAACAAAACGGTGCCCACAAGGCAGGCAGCAAGCGCCCCGCCGATGAGCATGGCGTTGAGGTGGGAGCTCGCCACAGACTTGATAACGAGCACGAGGGACGCCAACGTCACCAGCGCATACAGCGAGGACAGGGCATCCCAGTGCTTGGCTGGATTCGCCACGTTCGGCGGGGCCAGAAACGCAGTGAGCACGAGCGCGATGATGACGATGGGCACGTTGACCAAGAAGACCGAGCCCCACCAGAAGTGCTCCAGCAGGAAACCGCCCACGGTAGGACCAGCCGCTGCACCAACGACGGCAATCGAGCCCCAAATACCAATCGCAGTGTTGCGCTCAACCTCATCCTCGAAGGTCAGGCGGATAAGCGCCAGAGTGGCCGGCATCATGACGGAAGCGCCGAGCCCCAGAAAGGCGCGGGCAGCGACGAGCTCCCACGCGCCGGGAGCGAGGGCTGCCGTCAACGAAGCAACACCAAAGATCCACAGACCAAGGACAAACATTCGGCGATGCCCAATTTTGTCACCCAACGTGCCGGTACCTAGCAGCAGGCCGGCGAGCATGAGTGCATAGGCGTTGATGATCCATAGCTGCTGCAGAGAAGTGGCGTGGAGTTGCTCGGAAAGCTCCGGAAGGGCGGTGTAGAGAATCGAGTTATCCAGACCGATCATGAGCAGGCCCAAAGAAACGACGCCAAAGAAGGTCCAGCGGCGCGTGGCGGAGGTGCGGAGGGCGTCGGTAGGCGCGGTGGTCTGTGTATTTGTCATGCTGCGAAACTCTAGCGAACGGTCGTTACAGTTTCAATACCGCAAGGAGGAATTTGTTGTTGAGGTCACAAAGGAATTCTTACGTGAGAATCCAGCTTTAATGTGGCGAAACCGCTCCGGGTAGAGCAACACTGGGGTCCTGTTCACAACAAACGTTAGAGAGGAAGACTTCATGGCACGCACATACGCTGCACAACTCGTCGAGATGCTCGAGGTCCAAGGCGTCGAGCGCATTTACGGCCTCGTGGGTGACTCCCTTAACCCCATCGTGGATGCGGTGCGCCGCTCCTCCATCGAGTGGGTCCACGTCCGCAATGAGGAGGCCGCCGCCTTCGCCGCGGAGGCGGATTCTCTCACCACCGGCAAGCTGGCCGTGTGCGCTGCCTCCTGCGGCCCGGGTAATACTCACCTTATCCAGGGGCTTTACGACGCCCACCGCAACGGCGCCAAGGTCCTCGCCATTGCTAGCCACATCCCATCGCGCCAGATCGGCTCAAAGTTCTTCCAGGAAACCCACCCGGAGGCCATCTTCCAGGAATGCTCCGGCTACTGCGAAATGGTGAACTCTGCGGAGCAGGGTGGCGTTGTCTTGCACCACGCCATCCAGTCCACCATGGCGGGCAACGGGGTTTCCGTCCTCGTTATCCCTGGTGATGTCTCCATGCAGGAGGCAGAGGATGACACCTTTACGTCCTCGGCTATCTCCGCGGGCCGCCCCATTGTCTACCCGGACCCGGCTGAAGCCGCTGCCTTGACCCAGGCCATTAATGAGGCCAAGACCGTCGCCCTCTTCGTCGGCGCCGGTGTGAAGAACGCCCGCGAGCAGGTCCTGGCTCTCGCGGAAAAGATCAAGGCACCCATCGGTCACGCCCTGGGCGGCAAAATGTACATCCAGTACGACAACCCCTTTGACGTCGGCATGTCCGGCCTCCTTGGCTACGGTGCCGCCCACGAGGCTACCCACGACGCCGACCTGCTTATCCTCTTGGGCACGGACTTCCCGTACAACGACTTCCTGCCGGATGCCAACGTGGCGCAGGTCGATATCGATGGCTCCCACATCGGCCGCCGCACCCGCATCAAGTACCCGGTGACCGGTGACGTAGCCGCCACCATTGAGAACATCCTGCCGCACGTTGATGAAAAGAAGGACCGCTCCTTCCTCGACAAGATGCTCAAGAAGCACTACGACAAACTGGAGCACGTCGTTGAGGCCTACACCTCCGGTGTAGACAAGCACACCCCGATTCACCCGGAATACATCGCGGACCTCATCGACAAGGAAGCCGACGAGGATGCCATCTTCACCGTCGATACCGGCATGTGCAACGTGTGGGGCGCGCGCTACATCACCCCAAATGGTCAGCGTGAGCAGATCGGATCCTTCCGCCACGGCACCATGGCTAACGCCTTGCCGATGGCTATCGGTGCCCAGGCCGCGAACCCGGGCCGCCAGGTCATCAGCTTCTCCGGTGACGGTGGACTCTCCATGCTCATGGGTGAGCTGCTCACCGTGAAGCTGCACAACCTGCCGCTGAAGACCGTCGTCTTCAACAACTCCTCCCTCGGCATGGTCAAGCTAGAGATGCTCGTTCAGGGCCTCCCGGAGCACGAGACCGATCACGAGCACGTGAACTTCGCCCAGATTGCAGAAGCTGCAGGTATCAAGCACTTCCGCATCGAGGATCCGAAGGACGCGCCGCGCCTCATCAAGGAGGCGTTGGCCTACGAGGGCCCTGCGCTTATCGACGTCGTCACCGACCCCAACGCCCTGTCCCTCCCACCGACGCTCACCTTCGAGCAGCTCATGGGCTTCTCCAAGGCTGCAACCCGCACTGTCTTCGACGGCGGCGTGGGCCAGATGCTCAGCATGGCGAAGTCCAACCTGCGCAACATCCCGCGTCCGCAGGACTTTTAATGTGTCGGCGTTAAGCGCCGCACATTAAAAGGGACCCACACCCTGCGGTTCCACCCCGCGAAAGCGTTATGCCTTCGCGGGGTCTTTGACTGGGATGAGGACCAGCGCGCCAACGAGCAGGACCAGCCCAATGGCGAGCACGCCTCCCCGATCTCCCTGCCCGAGCAGGGAAACGAAGACGCCAAAGAGGAAGGGCGTCAACCACGCCACGGCTCGGCCGGTCGTGGCGTAGAGGCCAAACATCTCGCCTTCGCGCCCCGGCGGGGCCACACGCGCCAAGAAGCCGCGGGCGGAAGCCTGGGCAGGGCCTACGCAGAGACACAGGATGAGCCCGCAGATCCAGAAGGCCGTCGGCCCCTGCGCCACGAACATGATGCCGGCCATGAGCGTCAAGATAGCCAGGCAGGTGAGGATGATGGCTTTGGGCCCCACGTGGTCGTCGATAAGCCCGCCCGCCACCGCGCCCAGCGCGGCGGCAACGTTGGCGGCAACACCGAAGATGAGGACGTCGCCAGGTGAAAGGCCATAGACGGACACGCCCAGCACGGCGCCGAAGCTAAACACCGCGGACAGGCCATCGCGGAAGATGGCAGAAGCGAAGAGGAAGGCAAAGGCGTTGCGGTCCTCCCGCCACAGCGTGTGCACCGTGCGCCATAGCTCCCGGTAAGAGGCCGCGAGGCCGCCCGTTCTTTCCCCCGACGGTGCAATCTCCGGCACGCGTAGCAAGACAGGAATGGCAGACAGCCCAAACCACGCCGCAGCGAGCAGTGCCACGAGCCGAATATTCCAGCCGCCCTCCGTGGACAGCCCCAGTCCGCCGCCCTCGCCGGAGACGAAGCCGAAGTAGCAGATGAGCAGCAGCACGATGCCGCCGAAATAGCCTGCCGACCAGCCCAGGCCGGATACGCGGCCCACCTTGTCCTCGGTGGCCACCTGGTTGAGTTGGGCAAAGTAGTTGACCTCCGCGAATTGGATGGTCACCGAACCTACCGCTAGGCCGATGAGGCCGAGCCAGAAATACGCGGGCGCATCATTGCGGATGAAGAACAGGTTGGCCATGACCAGGAAGGTCAGCAGCGACCAGAAGCCCAGCGCGCGACGCCGCGTGCCCAACCGGTCAGAGCGCTGCCCCATCACGGGGGTCACCGCAAAGATCACCAGGCCCGCCACCGTCATGGACCACGACAGCCACTGCGCCGGGGTGAACTGCGAGTCAATCTGCTGTCCCACCGAATCGGTGAGATAGACCGAGAAAATAAACGTCACGAGCACCGCGTTGAAGGCGGCCGAACCCCAGTCCCACAGAGCCCAAGCAGCCACGGTGAGGCGGTCAGTGCGTGTCGAGGCTTGCGTCATGCTTCATTATCGTAGGCAAAAACACCTGCCGAGTGGATGGAGTTGCACTTAACGCGACGTGAACTTTTAGGCTCAACGACATGCGTAACGACTACAGCATCGGCGATGTGGCTGGCATTTTGAAAGTCACCACCCGCACCCTGCGGCACTGGGATGACATCGGCCTGCTTAGCCCCCAGTGGCGCACCGGGGGTGATCACCGCCTCTACACCGAAGACGATGTGCAACGCGGGATGGACATCCTGATTTATCGCAGCGTCGGGATTGAGCTGAAAGACATCGCAGTGCTTCTCGACGCCCCCTCGTCCGCCACCCTGCCCCGCCTCCGCGCCCAACACGAGGCCTTGCAGAAGCGGCGAGCCGACGTCGACGCCATGTTGTACGCAGTGGAAAGACTAATTGAGGAGACTGAAATGGATAAGAACCTAAGCCCCAGCCAAAAAGTGCGGAACCTGGGTGACGCATGGCCCCAACTGCAGGAAGAAGCCCACGAGAAGTGGGGAGACAGCAAAGAATGGGCGGCCAGTGCGGCCGTCGCAGATTCGATGGGAAAGAAGGACTGGGAGGAATTCTCAGTGGACCATGAGAACTTTGCGGCCGAGCTAGAGGAAGCCGCGGACGCAGGACTTGAACCGGGCGGCAAGGAGGCGAAGGAGATCGTCGACAAGCACCGCGCCCTCATCGCCCAGTGGTACCCGGTGTCGAGGTCCAAGCAGGTGATCCTGGCGCGCATGTATTGCGAGGACCCGCGGTTTAACGAGACCTACCGCGGTAACGCCGACTATTTACGCCAGCTGATTGAGGCGCAAGCCCAGGCGGAAGGGGTGGATCTGGACAATCTCGCCTGGGACTAGTCGGTTCACAGCGCACGTACAGACTCCGCTCAGTACCCTTGGAAGCCAGAGTGCAATACTTCTCACCTTGAATGAGATATCCCTGGCGCCACCAGGCGTCAGGAGAAGCGGAGAAAGGACCAAAGCGGGACCATGGATGATTCGAAGGACGTCAAGGTACTTGTCGTCGATGACGAGCCCAATATCGTTGAGTTGCTCACCGTCTCCCTAAAGTTTCAAGGTTTCGACGTACACAGCGCCAACTCCGGCAACGAGGCCCTGCGCATCGCGCGTGAGATCAATCCAGACGCTTACATCATGGACGTCATGATGCCGGGCATGGACGGCTTTGAGCTGCTGGGCAAGCTACGCGCAGAGGGCCTCGACGGCCCCGTGCTCTACCTGACCGCCAAGGACAGCGTGGACCAGCGCATCCACGGCCTGACCATTGGCGCGGATGATTACGTCACCAAGCCCTTCAGCCTGGAAGAGGTCATCACCCGCCTGCGCGTGATTCTGCGCCGCGGTAACGCGGTGGATGACCAGGACGGCGACGCCACCATGACCTATGCCGACCTCACCCTCAACGATGACACCCACGAGGTCACCAAGGCGGGGGAGATCGTGGAGCTTTCGCCCACCGAATTCAACCTCCTGCGCTACCTCATGCAGAACCGCGAGGTGGTGCTGTCCAAGTCGAAGATTCTGGACAACGTGTGGCACTACGACTTCGGCGGCGACGGCAACGTCGTGGAGTCCTACATCTCCTACCTGCGTCGCAAGATCGACACCGGTGATACCCCGCTGATCCACACCGTGCGCGGCGTGGGTTATGTTCTGCGCATGCCCCGCTCGTAGGCTGAAGAGAGCATGAGCGATACCACCACCAACAATCAGGCCCCGGTTTCCGGGGCCACTCGTGTGAGCGAGAAGACCCAGCGCCGTCGCATCCAGCGCCCCAAAGCCCTGCCGCTGCGCACGTGGCTGCTCGTGCTCATGGTGCTCGTCTCGGGCATCGGTTTGGCGATGTCCTCGCTGGCGGTCTCGTCGATTATGCGCAATGTGCTCTATACCCGTGTGGACACAGAGCTTAACGACGCCCTCCATTCCTGGGCCAGCAACCTTGACGAAACCTTCTACACCCAGGACCGCAGCCGCCGCCCACCGACGGATTACGTGGCGATTGCCTATTACCCCAACGGCTCCGTGGTCTCCACCGGGCCCATGTCCGCCATCCCCGATGTCCGGGATGTCTACGTCGGCGGCGAACCGATGAGCGTTGCCTCGACGGAGGGCGACACCGAGTGGCGCGCGGTGGCTGCCGTTAAACCCGATGGTTCGGTGGTGGTCGTGGCCAAGGACATGACCACAGAGAACTCTATTCTCAAAGGCCTAGCCATCGTGCAGGTCATTATCGCAGCGGTGGTCATGCTCATCATCGCCATCGTGGGCATGTGGTTCATCCATAGGGCCTTGCGGCCGCTGCGGGTGGTGGAGAAGACGGCGTCGCAAATCGCGGCCGGAAACTTGGACAAACGTGTGCCGGAATGGCCGCTGCATACCGAGGTGGGACAGCTCGCCGCAGCACTCAACGTCATGCTGGGCCAGCTGCAGAATTCCGTCGTCGACGCGCAGGAGAAGGAGCAGCAGATGCGCCGCTTCGTCGGCGATGCGTCCCACGAGCTGCGCACCCCGTTGACCAGTTTGCGCGGTTATACCGAACTGTATCGCTCGGGTGCGACGCAGGATGCGGAGTTCGTGTTCAGCAAGATTGACGCGGAGTCGAAGCGCATGTCTCTGCTGGTGGAGGACTTGCTATCCCTGACCCGTGCGGAGGGCAACCGTTTGGATTTGCGCCAGGTGGACATGCTCGAGTTGGTGCTGTCGGTAGGGTCCTCAGCCCGTGCGGCGTTTGCTGGCCGCACCATCAACGTCAACAACGAGGCCACTGACATCCCCATTGTGGACGGCGACCCAGACCGCCTCCACCAGGTGCTGCTCAACCTCGTGTCCAACGGTATCCGCCACGGCGGCGAGGATGCTGCCGTCACGCTCACTCTCCGGGACGATGAGGAGCACGTGCTTATCGACGTCTCCGATGACGGCAAAGGCATCTCCCCCGAGGATGCCTCCCATATTTTCGAGCGCTTCTACCGCGCGGATACCTCGCGTACCCGAGACACTGGTGGCTCGGGCTTGGGCCTGGCGATTGTGAAGTCGTTGGTGGAGCAGCACGGCGGCTCGATCTCTGTGGAATCCGAGCTGGGCCGCGGCTCCGTTTTTACGGTGTGCCTGCCGAAGGCTAAACAGGCCGACTAGCTGCGCTTGCCTTCCTCATCGGTGCCGAGGTGCTGGCGGATACGTGCTGCGGCCTCGTCCATAGCGGCGGGGTCGGTAGCGTCGGCGGCGAAGGCCTTGGTGAAGTCGTAGTCCTCCATCTTCTCCGCAGGGAAGAGGTGGATGTGGGTATGCGGAACGTCGAAGCCAGCAATGATGTAGCCAGCGCGTGGGGTATCGAAGGCGGTGCTGATGGCGCCGCCGATTTCCTGTGCGATGGCGTTGAGGTGTGCCCAGGTCTCAGGATCCAGATCAGTCCACTTGTCAACCTCCTGCACCGGAACGACAAGGGTATGGCCGTAGCGCAGCGGTTCGATGGACAAAAAGGCGACGCACTTCTCGTCGCGGTACACAAAACGAGCGGGCAGCTCGCCGTTGATGATCTTAGTAAATACAGAAGACATGGCCACTAGGCTACCGCCAGTTAAGATGGACGGCATGCGCATACTCGTAATTGGCTCGGGCGGCCGCGAACACGCCCTGCTCACAGGCCTCAAAGCTGATCCTTCTGTGACTGATCTGCACATCGCTCCGGGCTCCCCGGCGCATACGCAGCAGGCCACGGTCCACCCGGAGTACTCCCAGGTGGATGACCCCGCTCGCATGGTGGAGCTTGCGCTCGACATCGCTGCGGACCTCGTTGTCATTGGGCCGGAGGTCCCGCTGGTCAACGGTGTGACTGATGCCTTGCGGGAGCGTGGGGTGGCGGTATTCGGGCCGTCGGCAAGCGCGGCTCAAATCGAGGGGTCCAAGGCCTTCGCCAAGGACGTCATGGCGGCCGCCGGCGTGCGCACCGCCCGCGCGGAACAGCTCGCCCCCGGCACTGCAGGCGCCGACATTGAGGCAGCCCTCGACCGCTTTGGCCCGCACTTTGTGGTCAAAGATGATGGCCTCGCCGGCGGCAAGGGAGTGGTGGTGACCGAATCCCGCGAGGAGGCCCGCGCGCACGTCGACGCCGTCCACGCTGCCGGCAATCCCGTATTGCTGGAATCCTTCCTCGATGGCCCGGAGGTGTCCCTCTTCTGCTTGGTCGACGGTGAAACCGTCGTCCCGCTCCTGCCCGCCCAGGACCACAAGCGCGCCTACGACAACGACGAGGGCCCCAATACCGGCGGCATGGGCGCCTACACCCCGCTGCCGTGGCTGCCGGAGGATGGCGTGCAGCGCATCGTCGACGAGGTCTGCCTCCCCGTCGCCCGCGAGATGGTTCGCCGCGGCACCCCGTATTCGGGTTTGCTCTACGCCGGCTTGGCATGGGGCAAGGAGGGCCCGGCCGTTGTCGAGTTCAACGCTCGTTTCGGTGACCCGGAAACCCAGGCGGTGCTGTCCCTGCTGAAGTCTCCGCTCGGAGAGGTCTTGAACGCCACCGCCACCGGTCACCTCGCGGAGCTGGAACCGCTGGAGTGGGAAGACGGCTACGCCGTGACCGTCGTGCTCGCAGCTGAGGGCTACCCGGCCTCCCCGCGCAAGGGCGATGTCATCACCTCTTCGGACCTTGAAGACCCCACGAAGATCCTGCATGCGGGCACGGCGACGTCGGAAAGCGGCGTGGTCTCCAACGGCGGACGTGTGCTCAACGTCCTGGGCAAGGGCGCCACGTTGGAAGAGGCTCGCGCCAACGCCTACGACGTCATCCGCCGCATCGAGCTGGACGGTAGCTTCTTCCGGACCGACATCGGTGCCCGCGCGGCGAAGGGCGAAATTAGTATCTAGTGCCCCGCGGCGTGGAATAATGAGCGACGTGGCTGAAAAGAAGAACATTTCCAACGTCCTGTCCGCTCGATACGCCTCCCCAGACATGGCTGAAATCTGGTCTCCGGAGAACAAGATCATCCTGGAGCGCCAGCTCTGGATTGCGGTGATGAAGGCGCAAAAGGACCTCGGCGTCGACGTGCCCGCCGAGGCCATCGCCGCTTACGAGGCGCAGGTCGATAACGTCAACCTCGCCTCTATCGCGGAGCGCGAGCGCATCACGCGCCACGACGTCAAGGCGCGCATCGAAGAGTTCAACGCCTTGGCTGGATTTGAGCACATCCACAAGGGAATGACCTCGCGTGACCTCACGGAAAACGTCGAGCAGCTGCAGATTCTGCGTTCCCTGGAGCTGGTGCGCGATAAGGCCATTGCGGTGGTCTCGCGCATCGGCGAGCGCGCCGCGCAGTACCAGACGCTGGTGATGGCTGGCCGCTCGCACAACGTGGCAGCGCAGGCCACGACCTTGGGTAAACGCTTCGCTTCTGCTGCCGACGAGATGCTGCTCGGCATCGAACGCGTGGAGTCTTTGCTCAGCCGCTACCCGCTGCGCGGCATCAAGGGCCCGATGGGTACCTCCCAGGACATGCTCGATCTCATGGGGGGCTCCGAGGATAAGCTCGCCGCACTGGAGACGCGCATTGCGGACCACCTTGGTTTCTCCCGTGTCTTTAACTCGGTGGGCCAGGTCTACCCCCGCTCCCTTGACTTTGACGCTGTCTCCGCGCTGGTGGAGTTGGGCGCTGCGCCGTCCTCTTTGGCCACGACGATTCGCCTCATGGCCGGCAACGAGACGGTGACGGAGGGCTTCAAGGAGGGCCAGGTGGGCTCCTCCGCCATGCCGCACAAGATGAACGCGCGTTCCTGCGAGCGCGTCGGCGGCTTCCAGGTGATTCTGCGCGGCTACCTCACCATGGTGGCGGACTTGTCCGGCCAGCAGTGGAACGAAGGCGACGTCTTCTGCTCGGTTGTGCGCCGCGTCGCGCTTCCCGACGCCTTCTTCGCCCTCGACGGCATGTTTGAAACCTTCCTCACCGTGTTGGCTGAGTTTGGCGCCTTCCCGGCCATGATTGACCGCGAGCTGGAGCGCTACCTGCCCTTCCTCGCCACGACCCGCATCCTCATGGCGGCCGTGCGCGCGGGCGTGGGCCGCGAAACCGCGCACGAGGTCATCAAGGAAAATGCCGTCGCTGTCGCGCTTAACATGCGCGAGAACGGCGGTGAGCAGGACCTGGTGGAGCGCCTCGCTGCGGATGAGCGCCTCCCGCTCGATGCCGCCGCGCTTGCCGACGCCCTCTCCGACAAGCACGCCTTCATCGGCGCCGCCGAGTCCCAAGTGGCCCAGGTGCTTGGCCGTATCAAGGCCCTCGCGGACCAGCACCCGCATGCCGCCTCCTACACTCCGGGCGACATCCTCTAGCTCGGTACGTTTTCGCACGCAAGCCCTCTAAAAAGTCAATTTTGGGGGCACTATTTACGAAAACGTACCTCGCTGGCCCGGTCCATGTACGTTTCGATCAAATAAGGTTGTCCAGATCGAATTTTCTGGCCCTTATTTGATCGAAACGACCATCTAGTCATTTTCTGTTTTATCCGGCGCGTTGTCTGCGCCCTTCGTCGCAGACTCGATGGCGCCGCGGGTTGTGCCCCAGGCCTGCCGGGCGCGATTGGCTACGGTTTCGCCGGCTTCGGTGGCGCGCTGCTGCGCAACACCAGCGGCTTCGCGGGCGGTGCCGGTGGCTGTCAGCTCGCGGAAGGCATCGAGGTGGCGGACGGGCTCTAAGTCCTCCGTTCCTTCGACGGCCAGGTTGGCTGCATTGGCGAAGTCACGCAGCTGGGCAAAGAAGCGGTTGACCTCCTGCACGGCGCGGGGAGAGTTCCAGTCGATGGCCTTGCGGAACGTCGAGAAGCTGCCCAGCTCATGCGCTATGCCGGCAATCCCCGACAGGCTTTCCAACAACCGCGCCGCGCGCTTCTCGCGTGCCCTGCCAACAGCCGCGACGTAGTCCTCAGACACGTCGCCCTCCACGGCAGTGACGCGGTTGAGCTGCAGTATGTACATCTGGTTCTGCAGCTGTACCGTGCGGGCCAGCTCATATAGCCGAAGCGAGCCTCAGAGTTGGTCTTCTGGAAGGTCTCCTTGACCTTGCCGGGCGAGGTTTTGGATTGCGCCATCCGTTCGGCAACTGCGGTGAGGTGCCGCAAAACTCGGCCTTGCAGTTTGGCTAGGTCGGCGTTGAGGTGCTGTACGGAGGCCCACTGCGTATCGGTAACCTTTTCAGTGCCCTCGAGCACGAGAGCGGCTTCGGCAAGCGTCTCCGCCACGCCGTCGAGCTCGCCCGCCAGCGTGTCCTGCTGGAAGCGCAACACTGCATCGAGCTTCGCATCGATGCGCTCTAAGTAAGTCTGCATCTGCGCCATCTGCTTCTCGACGGCCATCTGCTGCATCATCGACGCCAACACCATCGGCGCCGCAGGCGTGAGCAACCCGGCTTTGTCAAACTTCACGTGCTTGAGAAACACGCCACCGTTGGCAGCCTTCGCCCCGCGAGGGGTGTCCTTCACACGGATGACACCAGCCCGAATATCGCCCGGCTTCATTCCCAAGCGCTTGAGATACGCAGCCGATTCGTCGTCGAGCTTGAGCCACCGTCCCGACTCCTTCTGATAGTCCTCGATGCCGGTGAGCACTTGGCCCGCGCGCTGGAGGAGCTGGGGAGTAATGGGAGAGGAGCCAGTACTGTCAGACAAGCGCTCTAGTTCAGCTGCGGGGCCGAGGACGAGGGCACCATCGTCGCTCACGACGACAGCCAGCTCGTCAGAACGAGGGTCCACTGCCATTAGCCAAGCCCCGGTACACGCAGCACCGGCAGCTCAAAGCCGCCGAAGGCACCGATCGACTTTCCGTTCGAGGCCAGGTAGCCGCCGACCATAATCGCGGTCAGCGCCACCATCACGCCAATGACCGCAGCGCCCGTAGACGAGCTCTTCTCCTGCGTGGTTTCGCCCGGAATAGTCAGCTCCGGAACCTCCTGAATACCCTCTTCCGCGCCGCGTTCGCGCAGCTCAGAAACGCACTCTTCGAAGGCCTGCGACTGAGCCGCGTTGAAAGCGTCGACGGCTTCTTTCTCCTGCGCCTGGTTTTCTGCCAGGGCGGCACGAAGCTTAGGGCTGAAATCGCTACCCGTTGACAGCAGGGGCGCCGGGCCCTTCTCAGAGCGGGCGGCTGCTGCGTTGATGGAATACTCGGCGTCCTCAGGCAGCAACACCGACTCGTCCGCCACGAGTGCTTCCGGAGCAGAAGCACCAACCAAGATGATGAGCATGTCCGCGCCCGTGTAGCCAGCCTTGCCCAGCGCGGCGACCGTCGCTGTATAGCCCGGCGCCTTGCTCACGTCCCGTGAGGTGTACGCCGAGAAGTCCAGCTTCGGGAACTGTGCCTGAATTTGCTCCGAGGTTTCGCGGATGGTGTTGATGTAGCCTTCGCGGACGTCGCGAGCCAGCTCGCGATCCGACGCCGACGCCGACATCGAGCACAGCCACTGGCCGTGGGCGGACTCGCGCACGGAGACGTCGGCTGCGTGCGCAGCGGGCACAGACAGGGCGCCGCACACCAGCGCAGCAGAGGTCACAAGAGAGGTCACGCGAGTGCGCATGGTGGTCTAACTCCTCGGAATAGGGACGTATCTTGATGCAGTGTAGACGGGGCTAGGATGGTTGTCATGCGTCCTGAACTTTCTTCCTACACCCACATCGCCTCCGGCAAGGTGCGCGATATTTATGACATCGACGACAACACCCTGCTCATGGTGGCCTCCGACCGCATCTCCGCCTATGACCATGCGCTGGAACCCGCCATCCCGGACAAGGGGCGCGTGCTCACGGCGACCTCGATGTTCTTCTTCGACGCCATCGATTTCCCCAACCACCTCGCCGGCCCGCTCGATGATGAGCGCATCCCCGAAGAGGTCCTCGGCCGCGCCATGGTGGTGAAGAAGCTCGACATGTTGCCCTTCGAGTGCGTCGCCCGCGGTTATCTCACCGGTTCTGGACTCAAGGAGTACAAGGCATCCGGCAGCGTATGCGGCGTTGAGTTGCCCGAGGGACTCACCGAGGCTTCCCGCCTGCCCGAGCCCATCTTCACCCCGGCCACCAAGGCGGAGCAGGGCGATCACGATGAGAACGTGTCCTTCGACGTCGTCGTGGACAAGCTCGGCCGCGAACGAGCCGAGGAGCTGCGTGAGGCGACCCTACGTATCTATGCCACAGCAGCCGCGTTGGCGGAGGAGAAGGGCATTATTTTGGCGGATACGAAGTTCGAGTTTGGCGTCGATAAGCACGGCACTCTGGTGTTGGCCGATGAGGTCCTCACCCCGGATTCCTCGCGCTACTGGCCGGCCGATACCTATGAGGAAGGCAAGGTCCAGCCTTCCTTTGACAAGCAGTACGTGCGCGATTGGCTCACCAACTCCGGCTGGGACAAGGAGTCCACGCCGCCGCGCCTGCCCGAGGACGTGGTCCAGGCCACCCGCGCGCGCTATGTTGAGGCCTTTGAGCGCCTGTCCGGAACCACTTTTTAAGGAGGCTGAATGAACGCACCGATTGCTGCCAAGCGCCCTATCACGCGAGAGTTTCACGGCCGCAGCTTCGTCGATGATTACGAGTGGCTGCGTGAGAAAGACGCTCCGGAGACCCGCGAGTACCTTGAGGCCGAAAACGCTTATACCCAAGAGCGCACCGCGCACCTGGAAACCTTGACGGAGAACATCTTCACTGAGGTCAAGTCCCGCATCAAGCAGACAGACATGTCCGTGCCCCAGCGCTGCGGCAAGTACTGGTACTACGGCCGCACCGAGGAGGGCAAGGAGTACGGCTACAGCTGCCGCATCCCGGTGGCGGAAGGCTCCGATCCGTGGACCCCGCCGACTATCCCGGAGGAAGGCGCTCCCGACGGGGAGCAGGTGCTTCTCGACGTCAACGCGCTCGCCGAAGGCCACGACTTCTTCGCCCTGGGTGCGTCCTCGGTGAGCGATTCCGGTGACCTGCTGGCCTATTCGGTCGACGTGGCTGGTGACGAGCGCTTTGAGCTGTTTATCAAGGACCTGCGTACTGGTTCACTGCTGGAGGATCGTCTGGAAGGCATCTTCTACGGTGCGACGTGGGTCGGGGAGGAGTACATCTTCTACACCACCGTGGATGACGCATGGCGCCCGGATACGGTGTGGCGCCACCGCGTGGGCACCCCGCAGTCGGAGGATGTCGTGGTCATGCGCGAGGAGGACTCGCGTTTCGGCATCGGCGTGGGCACGACTCGCAGTGAGAAGTACATCATGATCGTCTCCGGATCGAAGACGACGAATGAGGCGTGGGTACTTGAGCAGTCCACCCCAGAGGGCGAGTTCCGCTGCTTGTGGGAGCGCGAGACCGGCGTGGACTACGACGTCGATCATGCCGTGGTGGGCGGCACTGACTATTGGGTCGTCACCCACAACGCCACGGGTCCCAACTTTGCCTTGGGGTATTGCGCGGTTGCTGATGAGCTTCCAACCCTGCGCGATCTCACCGTCCTCATGCCGCACGATGACTCCGTGCGTATCGAGGGCGTGGATTGCTACCGCGACCAGATCGTCGTGGGCTATCGCCGCGGCGGCATCGGCCGTGCGGCGGTGATGGACGTGCGGGAGGGGTGGACGCCCTTAAGCGAGCTTCACTTCAACGAGGAGCTCTACACCGTCGGTGTGGCTGGCAACCCGGAATGGGATGCGCCGGTGCTCCGCGTGAGCTATACGTCCTTCGTTCAGCCCGCGCAGCTCTTTGATTACCGCGTGGCCACGGGCGAGTACACGTTGCTCAAAGAGCAAGAAGTCCCGGGCGGCTATGACAAGGACGAATACGTGGCTTACCGCGTCTGGTCGGAGGCTCCCGATGGGACGAAGATTCCTGTGTCTATCGTGCACCGCGCGGATCTGGACCGCACGCAGCCGAACCCGACGTTGCTCTATGGCTACGGGTCTTATGAGGCGAATATGGACCCGTATTTCTCGGTGTTCCGTTTGTCGCTCATGGACCGCGGCATGATTTTTGCCATGGCGCACGTGCGCGGTGGTGGTGAGATGGGCCGCAACTGGTACGACGACGGCAAGATGCTGGCGAAGAAGAACACCTTTACGGATTTCATCGCGGTGGCTGATGACCTTATCGCGCGCCGGGTGACCACGCCGGAGACCTTGGTGGCGGAAGGCGGTTCCGCAGGTGGGCTGCTCATGGGTGCGGTGGCGAACATGGCGCCGGATAGGTTCAAGGCCATCGAAGCTAACGTGCCCTTTGTGGACCCGCTGACCTCGATTCTCATGCCGGAGCTGCCGCTCACGGTGGTCGAGTGGGAAGAATGGGGTGACCCGTTCCATGACCCTGAGGTTTACGACTACATGGCGTCCTACTCGCCGTACGAGAACATTCAGGCGCAGGACTACCCAAATATTCTCGCGCTGACTTCGCTCAATGACACCCGCGTGCTCTACGTGGAGCCGGCGAAGTGGGTAGCCAAGCTTCGCGACGTCGCCACCGGCGGCGAGTTCCTCCTCAAAACTGAGATGGCAGCCGGCCACGGTGGCGTGTCAGGCCGCTATGCCAAGTGGAAGCAGAACGCGTTTGAGTATGCGTGGCTCATTAACCAAGCGACGGGGGCGGAGGCTTAAGCTTCACCCCCGCTCGGCGCGCGGCGGCGCGGTGGCTGTGCGATAATTTTCCTTATGCATGGCCACCTTTTGGTTTCGATTTCCAGTATTTTTGATGACACCCGAAGCCAGGCCTCCAGTCTGCTCAAGCAGCTCGATAAAGCCGATATTCCTGTTTCGTTGCTGGTGGCGCCGCACATTGACGGCAACTGGCACCTCGCTAAGGATGCGGTGACACAGTCTTGGTTGCGGGAGCAAGCTGAATCGGGCCGCGTGCTGATTCTCAATGGCTTTGACCAGGCGGTTCAAGGGCGTCGCGCGGAGTTTGCCAATCTGGATGCGCATGAGGCGCGCCTGCGCCTGAAGGGCGCGACCCGGCAGATGGCCAAGATTGGCTTTGAGCCCGCGATTTTCGCGCCGCCGCGTTGGCGCATGTCGGAGGGCACGCTCTCTGTCCTTCCCGAGTTTGATTTCGACTTCGCTGCCTCCACCCGAGGCATCCATGACTTGCGCTCCGGCGAGCTACACCAAGCCCGCAACTTGTCTTTCGGTGAGGGCTTTGGCTCGGCCAAGTGGTGGCGCCGCAACATCATTCGCGCTGCAGAGCGCTCCGCTGAGCGCGGCAATACCGTGCGCTTGTCCATTTCTGGGCGCAACCTTGATGACCGCAAGGTCGTCTCCGATTTCCTCAAGGCTGCCGAGCGTGCCGTCGCTGCGGGTGCCCGCCCCGCCGACTATTCCGTTTTCACGCACGCCGAATAGCCCAACACCCCTTTCTGGTTGGCGGGTGTGGCCAATGTAGACGCGGTGAAAGTGTGCGAACCGGTCGGGTATGCTGGTTGCGCGTTTCACGAGCGCAATCCAGTGGACGTAGATTTCTAGTCCCCACCCGCAACCGGAGCGAGAAAAGCCTCTCTGATGAGGGGCTTGACCTGGCTGAGCAGAGACGAACTTAGCGAGTATTCGGGCGTTGCGGGTCAGTCAGGAAGTGACAGGGAGCTCCGTCAGTAATGCTGGCGGGTGTCCGGCTGCACTGTTGGCGGCGTCTAGCGCGTACTTGGTACTACATGGGGTGTTGGAGGCGCCACGACTCGGTGGCGTTGCGTCAACTTCTACTTGGAAAAGCTAGTTCTTGTGCCTAACTTCAAACAGATCATCGCGATGTGCATTGAAGGTGATGGGGTCTTTACAGGTTTACAGCCAACTGCCCGTGTAAACACATGCAGATAAGCGTTTGGTGCTCTTGGGGCAGAGGTTTAAAAGCGTTCATTTGTTTGAAAATGCTGTTTTGCTGCTGTCATTTAATGCGCCAGCTTCTCATACGGGCGCGTACGAAAGCACGGTTCCCTCTCGAATTAGGTGTGGTTCATTGAAAGCGTGTGCCCCCAGGAGGTTTCCCTGGGGGCACACGCTTGTTTCTCTTAGCTCTTTAGAACCAAGAAAGTTAGGGCCAGTCTACTTAACAACAATCTTTACCATTACCGGCTCGTCATTCACAGTTACTTCCTGACTTCCCTCGAGCACTCGCGCGGAGGAAAGGCTGGAAAGCCCTGAACAAGATGCGTTGATGGTATGCGAACCAGGCTCCAACCCGTAGAAGTACACGCCATTGGTATTAGTCGTGTGTACCTTTTCCTGCGAAAGACCAATAAGCTTACATTCGCCTGCCGGGTTACCACTGGAGGTTACAACTTGAATCGTTGATTCTCCTTCATTAGGCGTGGCCTGCCCATCGTCGGGGAGACCTTGGCCGACACTGATTGCAACAACTAGGGAAATAATGCCCAGAACGGTACCAATGAGTCCCAGAAGATTACTAGGGTTATTAATGAGAGCTTGAACCTGAGCTGGAACCGGGATCTGTGGTTGCATTGTTTTGGATCTCCTTAATGTCATTGAAGGTCTTTAGCATGCTTGGGCTGATCCTATATAGGTTGCCAACCTCGTGGGTGGGTTAGTAGGGGGTTATTTTTCTCCGCGGGAGCTATATGGACGTGTTGTCTCCGGGCATGACTTGAAAGCTTATCCATGACGGACAAAACTTGGGACCCTTCAGACTGGTGGCTCGATACCCACACCGAAGAACCTGTAGCGCCACTGGAGTTAGCCAAGTAACAAGACTTCGAACGCCAAGGAGAAAAGCACCACGCGCTGCCTGGGCGAAAGAAAAACTCAAACGGCGCGGCCACCCAAACGGCGACCAGCCACATACGACGCCCACATCGACAACGAATGGAACCCCAGCCTAGGCGTAAGAAAAGGCTGGGTCGGGGTTCCTAAATCCACGCGAAATGTCCGTTACGCTCGGAGAAAAATGACCTTGAGTCCAAGGCTTACATACAAAACGCACACATTAAACTCAGGAGAGCGCTTTATTCAGACTCAGTTGGGGCACAGGCAGCGGCAATGATGCCAAGGACTGCCAGCAGGCCGATGCCACCAGCAGCGTACTGAGCCTCGCGTGGGATGTTGCGCGTGACGTTGTAGGTCAGCGTCTGAATCTGCTTCTGTACCGGCTCAAGACCCGGGATGTTGAACTGCGCGCTAATGTTCCCGAGGAAGGCCAGCGGGATAGCGAGGGCGGCGGGGATGCTGAGGCCGAGGACCGTCGGCAAGCAACGCTCACTCACAGAGGAACCACCTGCCGGGGCCGCCGGCTTGTCGCCGGCCTTGACGGTCTCTGAGGTGCCGTCGGTGTAGGTGACGACAAGATTGCCGTTGGCGTCTGTGGTCACGGACTTAATACCGCGGCCGTCCTTGCCATCTTTACCGTTCTGTCCGTCGGTACCGTCGCGGCCGTCGGTGCCGTCGCGACCCGGTGCGCCATCGAAGCCGTCGCGGCCCGGTGCGCCCTGGTCGCCCTTCGAGCCAGCGAGGGTACCGAGGATTTCGGAGGTGCCGTCGGTGTAAGTAACGACGACTTCGCCCTTGTCGTTGGTGGTCACGGACTTGATGCCACGGCCGTCTTCGCCATCCTTACCGTCGGTACCGTTTTCGCCATCGGCGCCGTCTTTACCGTCCTTGCCGGCATCGCCCTGAGCACCGACTACCTTGCCGACGTTCTGCTCCTCACCATCGGTGAACGTCACAATGAGCTCACCCTTGTCGTTGATGCGAACAGACTCGATGCCTCGGCCGTCCTTGCCCGGCTCACCCTTGTCGCCCTTCGGGCCGGACACCGTACCAGCGTTCTCGGTGGTGCCGTCGGTGTAGGTGATGATGAGCTCGCCCTTGTCGTTGGTGGTCACGGACTTGATACCACGGCCGTCGGTTCCATCCTTACCGTCGGTGCCGTCCTGGCCGGGCTCGCCCTTCTCGCCCTTCTCTCCCTTGTCGCCGTCCTTGCCGTCGGCGCCAACGACCTTGCCAGCGTTCTCGGTGGTGCCGTCGGTGTAGGTGATGATGAGCTCGCCCTTGTCGTTGGTGGCTACAGACTCGATGCTGCGGCCGTCCTTACCGTCTTTGCCGTCGGTGCCGTCTTTGCCGTCCTGGCCGGCGTCGCCCTTGTCACCCTTGTCGCCCTTGTCGCCCTTAGGGCCCTTGTCCCCATCCTTGCCGTCGGCGCCAACGACCTTGCCGGCGTCCTCGGTGGTGCCGTCGGTGTAGGTGATGATGAGGTGGCCCTCGTCGTTGATGGTGACGGACTTGATGCCGCGGGCATCGTCAGCCGGGGCCGGGTCGCAATCCTTGAGCTCGTCAGCGGAGCGCTCGACCGTGCCGAGGTTGAAACCTACCTTAACCGGGTCGTGGTCGGAGGAGCGGTAGGGGTTGTCGGCCTCGAAGACATCGCCGCCGGTGTAGTTGCGGCGGGAGTACTCCATGGCAATCGGCTCATCGGAGTTGATGTTCCAGGTCTGTGCGGCCACGGCCTTAACATTCTTGTTGGCCAGGATGTGGTCCAGGGAACCAATGCGGCCGGAGAACTGGTAAGAGGCCACTGCCTGCCACTCAGACTCCGGGTTGAGCTTCTCAACCGGGATGGTGTAGCCGGCGTTGCGGAAGATGGAGATGGCGTCTTCCTTGGAGTAGGAGTTCAGGTCACCCATGACGAAGGTGGCCTTTTCCTGCCACTGCGGCTGCTTGGACAAACCATCCAGGACTGCCTGAGCGTGAGCATTGCGCACGTTCGGGTTATTGCCCTGGCCGTCGCCGGTGTCCTTATCACCGTTAGCCACGGAGCCCTTGGACTTGAAATGGTTGGTTACCACCACGAAGGAATCAGGGAGCTCAGGAGCGCACTTATCAGCTTTTTCAGCAACCGGCTTGAACTCCGCAGCGAGCGGAGTGCGGGCGGTACCCTTGAAACGCTCGTCCTCAAGCAAGGTGGCCTCACCAACCGGCTCGACGCGATCCTTCTTGTAGATGATCGCGGTGCGGATGACGTCCGTATCGGCTGACGCGTTCGCCGGGGCCTTAACGTAATCCCACTTCTCAGAACCCGCGCGGGTATTGAGCTCACCCACGAGGTACTTCACGGCGTCATCGTAGGAGCCACCCACGGTGTTCGCGGCGTTTTCGATCTCAGACAGTCCAATGACATCGGCGTCGAGGCCCTCCAGCGCGGTGAGGATCTTGCCCTTCTGGTCATTGAACGCAGACTTCGACCACGCGCCGCGGAAGGTACCACTGTCAGAGCCCACGCCGTTGCCAAAGCGGTCCTTATACGCCTTCGCGCCGTTGTCCTCACCCAAGTTGATGAAGAAGTTGAGCACGTTAAACGCCGCCACGGTGTAATCGCCTTCCACCTGCGGGGCCTCCGGACGAGCCGGGTCCCACGTAATCGGCAGGTCTGCGGTGGCAGAGTCACCGGTAATCATCGAGGTGGGCTGGAAGCGCCACTGGTTGTGGCCGTAGCCCAAGATGACGCCGGAGTCCGCAAACTCCACCTGGTTGGTGGTGCGGATGGTCTTCACATCCGAGCCGTTCTGCATGATGTACGGCAGCTTCGTCGACGCACCATCACGGGTGAAGTCACGGGTAGAGCCGTCATCGAGGATGACGTACTTCGCTGCGTTGGACTCTTCCAGAGCATGCATTTCCGCACTGCCCGGGGCGAACTTGTCCGTCGGCTGGCGCAGCGCCTCCGTGCCCGGGGCCAGACCCAGCTCGCCGTAGCGATTAAGGCCGTAGTTGTCAGTCACCGTGTGCACGCCCGGCTTGAGCAGCATGGATTCGAGCTTTTCACGGGCCTCGTCACCTTCCGGCAGCGCCTCGAGGGACAGTGGGGTGACGGCGGGGAGGGCGTCGGTAAGCACAGAGCCCTGGGTCAGGGCGATTTGGGTCTGACCGTAGTACTCATCAACGCTGCCGGTGACCTCGACGGACTCGCCGATGGACGGGTAGAAGCCGGTGCCGCCGGTGTAGACAAAGACTGCCTCAGAGGCCTCGGTCGGGGCGGTTGCACCCGTGCCCGGGGTCTGGATGGTGAAGCCATTAAGGGATTTCTCGCCCTTCCACACGGCGGTGACGACGCCGCGGGTGGTGACGGTCTGGCCCTTAAGCGGGGACTCTGCGCCGGTGCCCTGGATGTCCGGGATGGTGACGGTGGAGCCCGGCTCGGCCGGGGTGGGATCCGGATCCGGCGCGGTTGCGCCACCGCCGGATTTCGGTGTTGGGGCGGCGGTGCTGAAGTCGGTAGCGTTGTCGTCGGTGTCGGTGCCGGCCTCGTTGCGCTGCGCGGAGGTAGTGTTGCTCAAGGCAGGTGTGGGGGAGCCCTCGCTTATCGACGCCGAACCGTACCCCACGATGTCAACCTCGGACCCGGAGGCGTCGTAAAGCTTCACCGAGCCCTTGGAGCCGGACATGCTGAGACTGCCCTCGGCATCCGGGGTAGGCAGAGGTTCACCAGTTCCGCCGCCATTTTCCTGGATGAGGTAGTGGCCACCGGCTGGGATGGAACCGGACAGGTCGTGCTTTCCGCCCGAATTGCCGGAGGAAGAAAAGTACTCCACGGACCAGCCGGTGACGTCAATGGCGGTATCCGTCGGGTTGTAGAGCTCAATGAAGTCGTGGGTAAACGGGGCGTTCTTGTTACCGCCGCCGCCATACACCTCAGAAATGACGGCGGTGGAACCGTCCACCGCAGCAGTGGCCTGAGGAACAACCACGCAGGTGGAAACCAGCGCGGCGATGGCGAGCGAGCCAATACGCTTGAGATGCATGAGAAGAGTCCTTGAATCGGTGAGATGAGTGACAGTGAAATTTGTTCTACTCGCTGGTTGTGTATTGCGGTACTCGAGTGCTGAAGGCGAGCTGGGCGTTTAAGAGAGGTTGTCCAAGAATTCTTCACTCGTTTAGGGGTTGTTCACCCCCTGAGGATTCGCCAAACCTCCCCGGTTGCGCGATAGACTGACGGGGCACCCATACTCACGCACAGTAAGGCAGAATTTTCATGGCTCGTGTAGTTGTCAATGTCATGCCCAAGGCCGAGATTTTGGACCCGCAAGGTCAGGCCGTCGTCCGCGCGCTGGGGCGCCTCGGGGTTGCTGGTGTCAGCGACGTGCGCCAGGGCAAGCGTTTCGAAATCGAGGTCAATGATTCCGTGAGCGCGGAGGAGCTGGAGAAGGTTGCTTCCACCCTGCTGGCCAACACGGTTATCGAGGACTACGAGGTCATCCAGTAATGAAGATCGGCGTTATTACCTTCCCGGGCACGCTTGACGACGTCGACGCGGCCCGCGCCGCCCGCACCGCCGGTGCCGAAGTCGTGTCCCTGTGGCATGCGGACGAGGATTTGCGCGGCGTCGATGCTGTCGTGGTTCCCGGCGGCTTTTCTTATGGCGACTACCTGCGCTCCGGCGCTATTTCGGCGCTGGCTCCGGTGATGCGCGCGGTCGTCGAGGCTGCGAATAAGGGCATGCCGGTGCTGGGCATCTGTAACGGTTTTCAGATTTTGACCGAGGCTGGCCTGTTGCCCGGTGCGCTAACCCGCAACCAGGGCCTGCACTTCCACTGCGTGGATACCTACCTTGAGGTTGCCAACGCTGAGACGGCGTGGACCCGCGAGTTTGAACAGGGCCAGCGAATCCTGATTCCCGCGAAGCACGGCGAGGGCCGCTTCCAGGCAGATGCGGAAACCGTGGAGCGCTTGGAGGGCGAGGGCCGCGTGGTCTTCCGCTACACGGATAACTTCAACGGCTCCATCAATGACATTGCTGGTATCACCAATGAGGCCGGCAACGTGGTGGGGCTCATGCCGCACCCGGAGCATGCCATCGATCTTCTCACCGGCCCGTCCACCGACGGTCTGGGTTTGTTTGTGTCCGCCCTCAAGGTCGTCGCTTAGCACGCGCCGACGGTTTTAAGGAGAAACAATGACCGTACACAACGACACCGTCGAGCAGGCCACGCAGCAGTCGGACCTGGAGCAGCCTTACCGCGAGCTTGGTCTGAAGGATGATGAGTACGCCCGTATTCGCGAGATCCTGGGCCGTCGCCCTACCGATGCCGAGCTGACCATGTATTCCGTGATGTGGTCGGAGCACTGCTCCTACAAATCTTCCAAGGTGCACCTGCGCTACTTCGGCGAGACCATGACCGAAGAGATAGGCTCGAAGATTCTCGCTGGTATTGGTGAGAACGCCGGCGTGGTAGACATCGGGGACGGCAACGCGGTGACCTTCCGCGTGGAAAGCCACAACCACCCGTCGTATGTGGAGCCGCACCAGGGCGCCGCGACGGGCGTGGGCGGCATCGTCCGCGACATCATGGCGATGGGCGCGCGCCCGATTGCCGTAATGGATCAGCTGCGCTTTGGTCCCGCCGATGCCCCGGATACCAAGCGCGTCCTGCCGGGCGTGGTTGATGGTATTTCGCACTATGGCAACTGCTTGGGCCTGCCCAACATTGGTGGTGAAACCGTCTTTGATGAGTCCTACGCCGGCAACCCACTGGTCAACGCCCTCTGCGTTGGAACCTTGAAGGTGGAGGACCTGAAGCTCGCTTTTGCTTCCGGTACTGGCAACAAGGTCATGCTCTTCGGCTCGCGCACCGGCCTCGATGGCATCGGTGGCGTGTCCGTGTTGGCCTCCGACACTTTCGAGGACGGCGCGGAGCGCAAGCTGCCGGCCGTGCAGGTGGGCGACCCGTTTGCAGAGAAGGTCCTCATTGAATGCTGCCTGGACCTGTATAAATCCGGCATTGTTGTCGGCATCCAGGACTTGGGCGGTGCGGGCCTGGCCTGCGCGACCTCCGAGCTGGCTGCCTCCGGTGACGGCGGCATGGAGATCAACCTGGACAACGTTCCGCTGCGTGCGGAGAACATGTCCGCTGCAGAAATCCTGGCTTCCGAGTCCCAGGAGCGCATGTGCGCCGTGGTGACCCCGGAGAACGTGGAGAAGTTCAAGGAAATCTGCGCGCACTGGGATGTGACCTGCGCGGAGATCGGTGAGGTTACCACCGGTGACCACCTCATCATCCGCCACCAGGGCGAGGTAGTGGTGGACGCACCTGCGCACACCATCGCCAACGAGGGCCCGGTTTATGACCGCCCGTACGCCCGCCCGGAGTGGCAGGATGCGCTGCAGGAGTTCCAGGACGTCGAGAAGCAGGACCTCATCGTGGCGCTGAAGAAGCTCGTGGCGTCCCCGGCACTGTGCTCGCGTGACTTCATCACCGAGCAGTACGACCGCTACGTGCGTGGCAATACCGTGCAGTCTCACCATGCCAATGCTGGTGTGCTGCGCATCGACGAGGAGACTGGCCGTGGCGTGGCCGTCTCTGCTGACGCTTCTGGTCGCTACACCAAGTTGGACCCGAACATGGGCGCTCGTTTGGCGCTGGCGGAGGCCTACCGCAACGTTGCCGTCACCGGTGCCCGCCCTGTCGCCATCACCAACTGCCTCAACTACGGTTCCCCGGAGAACCCGGACGTCATGTGGCAATTCCGCGAGTCCGTGCATGGGCTTGCCGACGGCGCCGTGGAACTCGGCATCCCCGTCTCTGGCGGCAACGTCTCCTTCTACAACCAGACTGGTGAGGAGCCGATCTTGCCGACGCCCGTCGTGGGTGTCCTCGGCGTTATCGATGACGTCCATAAGTCCATCGGCAACGAGCTCGGCCTCGTGGAGGAGCCGGAGGTCCTCGTGCTGCTGGGTGAGACCAAGGATGAATTTGGCGGCTCCATCTGGCAGCAGGTGAACGCGCACGAGCAGGGCCACCAGGCGAAGGACGGACTCAACGGCCTGCCGCCGCAAGTGGACCTGGCCAACGAGCAGCGCCTTGCAGACTTCTTCGTGGGCAACGAGGGCGTTACCGCCGCCCACGACATCTCCGAGGGCGGCCTTGCCGTCACCGCATTCGAAATGGCCAAGCGTAGTGGTGTGGGCCTGAGCCTGGATCTATCCAAGGTTCACGAGGACGCTTTTGTGGCGGCCTTCTCCGAGTCCGCCTCCCGCGTACTGGTGGCCACGACCGCCGACCGCGTTGATACCCTACTGCACCGCGCTGAGGAGTGCGGCGTGCCGGCCGTCATCGTGGGCCAGACCACCGACAACGGTGAGTTGGAGCTCGGCGGCGAGTCCATCGCCGTATCCGAACTGCGCGAGGCCTGGGCAGCCACCCTGCCGGACCTCTTCGGCCACGCGGTGGGCGCCAACTCCGTCGTGGAGTAAAGCACACGCAGCGCACTGCGACCGGGCAGGGTTCTCGCTATGGCGAGGCCCTGCCTCTGACGTCTAAGCGCTCCAATTTACGTTGTAGACTCAAGCCAAAATAGCGACCGCCCCACCTACCGGGGTAAGCCGGAAAGCCTTCAGGGGCTCTTTCGGTGGGGCGGAACCTTTGGCCTCAATTTTAGACCTTCGTCGCGCGGGGAAGCAAGGGTGTCATTTAGAAACACGGAGGCCAACGAAGTAGTGATGGACGACGGCACTAAGGCCACCGTTGTGCACAGCAAAACGTGTATGCTTACGGCCACGTAGGTTAGGACACCTGAGGGGAACGCAGCCATGACTCCACCAACCACAGTTCCGAATGACCAAGAGGCCCGCATCCAACGCACCTACTGGATGGCAGACCGTGGCCCGCGACCACTCACGCGCGGCTGGGGGCATTTCTGTGCGGCGATTCTATCGGTCATCGCCTCCACGGTTCTCATCACATTTGCGTGGATGACGCTGCCGTGGTGGCAGGGGCTTGCGGTAACGGTGTACGGCGTGGGCGTGGTTGGTCTCTTTACCGTATCGGCGCTGTATCACCGCTGGCCCTGGGTGTCCATGCGCGCGGTGCAATGGTGGCGGCGGGCAGACCACGCGACGATTTCGGTATTCATCGCGGCGACTTACACTCCTTTGTGCGCCATCGTGCTAGAACCCACGCAGGCGCTGTGGATGCTGAGTGCGGCGTGGGTGGGAGCCATCATGGGCGTTGTCCTGAATCTGGTGTGGATTAACCACCCACGCTGGCTGGATGTGGTGGTGTATCTCGTGCTGGGCTGGCTCATCTTGCCGCTGCTGCCGAACCTGTGGCAGTCTGCGGGCCCAGCCGTGGTGTGGCTGTTGTTTGCAGGTGGCGTGGTCTACTCGCTGGGCGCATTGATCTACGGCTTTAAGTGGCCGGGGCGCAATGCGCGTTGGTATGGCTACCATGAGCATTTCCACACCGCGACGATTGCCGCGGCGGTGGTGCACATGGTAGCCATCTGGATGGTGGTGGCGGGCTAGCCTCTTACAGGGCAGACCATGTGGAGGGACCTAGTCGGTGAGGTCGTCGGCGAGGGGGTATTCGAGGGCGACGTCGTGGCACAGAACGCGACCTGTCGTTGAGCCGTTCCACTCGGGGTCAAAGCCCACGGCGCGCAGAGCTTCGACGAGCTGTTCGCCGACCTTGATGGTTGCCTCTTCGCTTTTCTCCATGGCGGAGAACCCAAAGTACAGCTCGCCGTTGTAGATAACCCGGCTGATGTCCTGGCGGTGGCAGTAGACATAACCGCTGCGGCCTTCCTCCTCAGCGAGCTCGGAGCCTACCCAGACACCGTCTGATAGATCCCAGGCCTCGTTGAATGTGAAGGAGATATCGCGTTGAGCTAGCTCCTTGCGGAGGGCATCGAGACGCTTAGCATCCTCCGACTTCTCCGTGACCAGACGGCCGTATTCTGCGGCGACTTCGTCGATGATGGCGTCGAAATCCTCTGGATAAGGTTCGTCATGGCTAGCCTCCCATTCGGTGGGGTCATCGAGGACTTCAATGTAGTCATTGTGGATGTCTTGGCGGGATTCGCCGTGGCAGAGTCTCAGGGCGATGTCGTTGCGAAGCGGGCTTGGCTCAAGGAGATCATCGGAGGGCGGAAAGGAACTGGAGAACATTGGATGCTGTGTGGTCATAGCTCAGAGAGTAAACAGTTCTAATCGGCACTGTCTGAAAACAGGGAAGACACCCCACAGGCGGGGTGTCTTCCTAGAAATGCGGTAGTGGCTTACTTGTGGAGTGGATCCACGCCGGCCTCGTTAAGCATCGGGATGTTGTGAGCCTCGGCCGGAACGCCGAAGGCATCCACGAGTACGACGGACCACGGAGCAAGCGAATCAACGAGGTCGTTGATGGCCGCGCGGGCAGCCTTGATGCGGCCAGCCGGGATGAGGTTGTGCTCCTGGTACCAGCCCGCGTGCTGCACCAAGGTGTCGAAGACGAAGAGGTGGCGCAGCTGCTCGAAGACCTGGCGCGCCAGCGAGCCTTCCTCAAGGCGCTCTTCTGCCTCAATCATGGCTTGTACGAGCAAGGTGTCCACGCGAGCCCAGCCGGCGGCGATGAGGTGGTCCTGGCACTGGTCCACGATGGCTGCGGCCTGAACCTTGTCGGCCTTGCGGGCCGGCTGGATGCGGCGCACGAGGGAGAAAAGGACGGACTGGGCGCGGTCGTCGATAAGCTTTGCCTGGTAGGTGGCGTCGAACAGCGAAGCTTCGGACGGGTTCACGCGGTCCACCAGGCCCTGTAGACGGGTGGTGAAGCCGTAGCGGCGCTTGACCACGTCAGTGGCGGTGGTGGCGGCGTACTTCACGGTGTCCCACGGGCTCATGTCATTCATTTCACGGCCGTAGGCAGTCAGTAGGTTCTTACCCACCATCTGGATGAGCACGGTGTTGTCACCCTCAAAGGTGGAGAAGACATCCGAATCAGCACGGTACGTGGTCAGACGGTTCTCCGACATGTAGCCGGCGCCACCGCAGGCCTCACGGCACTCTTGAATGGTGCGGGTAGCGTGCTGGGTTTGTGCAGCCTTAATAGCCGCAGCTAGGGACTCCATCTCACGGGAGGCGAACTTCTGCTCTTCGGTCGGCTCCGTGACGGACCACGTGCCGGCCTCGTGCTGGTCGTTCTGCTCCTGGTAACGCTCCAGAATCTGGTTGTAGAGCAGGTGCAGCGCGTAGGTGCGGGCCAGTGGGATGAGCAGGCGACGACGGTGCTGGCGGTGCTCGATAAGGCGCTTTTCGGCGCCGGTTGCGCCCTCGAACTGACGGCGGCGGTTGGCGTAGCGAATCGCGATGTCGAGGGAGGCCTCAGTAGCGGCACCTGCAGCGCCGGAGACGCCAATGCGGCCACGGATGAGGGTGCCCAACATGGTGAAGAAGCGGGAGTTCTTCGACTCGATGGGGGAGGAGTACTTGCCGTTCTCATCGACGTCAGCGAAGCGGTTGAGCAGGTTCTCGCGCGGCACGCGGACGTTGTCGAAGCGCAGGGTGCCATTATCGACGCCTACCAGGCCACCCTTGTGTCCATGATCGCCCAAGGTCACGCCCGGCAGCTCGTTGCCCTCTTCGTCGCGGATGGGGACGATGATGGCGTGAACGCCGTGGGAACGACCATCGCTTTCTGGCGTAATGAGCTGAGTGAAGACGACGGCGGCGCGGCCATCCTTGGCGGCATTACCGATGTAGTTCTTCACCGCGGTATCGGATGGGGTGTTCACCACGAATTCTTGGGTCTCAGGATCGTAGGTGGCGGTGGTCTCCAAGCTCTGGACGTCGGAGCCGTGGCCGCGCTCGGTCATGGCGAAACAGCCTGGCAGCTCGAGGCTGGCGGCCTTCTTGACCCACTCGATGTGACGCTCGGTGCCCAGTTGGTCGAGGGCACCGCCCCACAGACCCCACTGCACTCCGGACTTAATAGCCAGGGAGCCATCGACCCAGGCCAGGCCCTCGAGGGTAAAGGTAGAGAGATTTGGTTTGCCAGCACCACCGTTGGCGCGGCGCAGACCATGGGTGAAGCCGCCGAAGTCGCGCACCTTGGCCAAGTTGTTAAAGGTGTGCTCGCGCTGCTCTGCCATGGGCAGGTGGGACTTCGGGAAGAGCTCTGGGTCGTTGAGGAAGGTGCGCAGCTCGTCGCGGAAGGCGGCGTGGGGGCCGTCGAGAAGCGCGCCCAGCTCCGTAGCTACGGATGGTTTTGGCGTGGTGGGCAGGCGGTGGGGGCTGCGGGCCTCGGCCTTGGGGGCGTCGTTCGAGGCGTTCTTGTTGAGGTCGACGGTGGACTTCTTATCGGAGGACTTGGTCAAAGGCATGATGGGATTTCCTTTCTGAATAAATTCTTTAGCGCTCGACGATGGCTGCGACGCCTTGGCCGCCGGCGGCGCAAATGGAGATGAGGGCGCGGCCGCCGCCGTTCTCTTCGAGGATCTTTGCAGTCGTTGCAAGAATGCGGGTTCCGGTCGCGGCGAACGGGTGGCCGGCGGCGAGTGAGGAGCCCTTGACGTTGAGCTTGGCGCGGTCAATAGGGCCCAAGGCGGACTGCAGGCCGAGGCGCTCGCGGCAGTAGGTCTCGTCCTCCCACGCGGACAGGGTCGCCAGAACCTGGGAAGCGAAGGCTTCGTGGATTTCGTAGAAGTCGAAATCCTGCAGGGAGAGATTGTTGCGCTCCAGTAGGCGCGGGACGGCATAAGTAGGGGCCATGAGCAGGCCATCCGGACCGTGGACGAAGTCGACGGCAGCGGTTTCGGAATCCACGAGGAAGGCACGCGGTTCAATGTTGTGCGCGGCTGCCCACTCCTCGGAGCCCAAGAGGGCGACCGAGGCGCCGTCGGTCAGCGGTGTGGAATTACCAGCCGTCATGGTGGCCTGGGCGCCGTGCTGCTCAGCGTCGCGCTTGCCGAAGACCGGCTTCAGCTTGGCCAGCGATTCCAGCGAAGAATCCGGACGCAGGTTGGTATCGCGATTGACGCCGAGGAAGCCGGTGGTCAGGTCGGTGAAGAAGCCCTCCTCCCAGGCCTTGTGGAGGTTCTGGTGGGAGGCCAGGGCGAGCTCGTCTTGAGCCTCACGGGTCACGCGCATTTCACGAGCGGTAATGGCGGCGTGGTCACCCATGGACAGGCCGGTTCGTGGCTCGCCGTTCTGCGGCTGCTCTGGGGCCAGCTGGGAGGGGCGGATGGAGCCGATGAGCTGGGCGCGCTGTGCGGTGGACTTGGCGCGGGTGAGGTTGAGCAAGGTGCGGCGCAGGTTGTCATTGACCGCCAGCGGGGCATCTGACGTGGTATCCGTACCGCCGGCGATACCAGCGGAAATACGCCCCTGGGCGATGGCATCACCGACGTGGATGGCGGCAGCCAGGGAGGTGCAGCAGGCCTGCTGGACGTCGATAGCCGGTGTGGTGGAATCCAGGGCGGAACCGAGGACAACCTCGCGGGTGAGGTTGAAATCACGGGAGTGCTTGAGCACGGCGCCGGCAGCGACGAGGCCTAGGCGTTCGTCGTGAAGCCCATAGCGGGCCACCAAGCCGTCGAGGGCGCTGGTGAGCATGTCCTGGTTGGACGCGTGGGCGTACTGCTTATTTGAGCGGGCAAACGGGATGCGGTTGCCGCCCAGGATGGCGACGCGGTGCTGAGGGGTGGTCATCTAATGCTCCTTCGCGGGGTGGTTTGTGCGAGTCATCGCGGTGAGAGGGGTGGAGACCCCTCAAGGAAGTGCGCATCACAACTTAAGTGATAGTGTTAGTTCTATCACTCAATTAACTAACCTTGCAACCAAGTCAACAAAGCTCGCAAGGTTGTGAAGATTTAAGAAAGGATCGCGCCACCCTATGTCGCATGTCACTATCGCTGAGAAGCTCATCAACTCCCCATTGGCCGCCAAAGCGGGTGTGCCGCAGGGCTACCCCCTTCGCCGACACAAGGCCGGTGAACCTGCCCTCGAAGGCCCCATTGTCCTGGGTGGGCAAGGCCGTATTGCCGAGTTCCTCCGCTCCCAGCTGGCCGTGGACTACCAGGTCATCGACTCATCTGCGGAAGCCAAGCGCGCCGCGCTGGTCTTCGATGCCACGGGAATTGAGACCCCAGAGCAGCTCCGTGAGCTCTATGATTTCTTCAACCCGCAGATGCGCAACCTCCTGCCGTGCGCGCGCATCGTCGTGGTCGGCACCACCCCCGAGGCAGCCGATACTATCGACGCCCGCATTGCCGCCCGCGCCCTCGAAGGGTTTACTCGTTCCCTTGCGAAGGAAATGCGCAAAGGTGGCACCGTGAACTTGGTGTGGGCCGACCCAGCCACCACCGCAGAGGTGGAGTCCACCCTCCGCTTCTTCCTGTCGGGCAAGTCAGCATTCGTCGACGGTCAGGTCGTCCGCGTGAGCGCGCAGGGCGCGACGCTGCAGGGCGAACAGAACTGGGTGAAGCCGCTTGATGGCCGTCTTGCTGTCGTCACCGGTGCCGCCCGCGGTATTGGCGCCACCATTGCTGAGGTGCTTGCCCGCGATGGCGCAGATGTCATCTGCATCGACGTTCCACAAGCAAGCGAGCACCTGGCTAAGACGGCCAACCAGGTCAAGGGCACGGCGCTGCCGCTCGACGTCACCGACCCGCAGGCAGCCGACAAGATTGCGCAGCATGCTCAGGAGCGCCACGGACGCGCCATCGACGTCATCGTGCACAACGCCGGTATTACTCGCGACAAGCTCATGGCCAACATGAACGAGGGCCAGTGGGATGCTGTACTCGCTGTTAACCTCCTCGCCCCAGTGCGTATCACCGAAAATCTCCTTGAGTCTGGCTCCCTGGCGCCGGGCGCGGCTGTGGTTGGTGTGTCCTCCATGGCCGGTATTTCCGGTAACCGCGGCCAGACGAACTACGCCACCACCAAGGCCGGAATCATCGGGCTGGTCGATGCCCTGCGCCCCGTCCTCGCGGAGAACGGCTCCACCATCAACGCTGTGGCGCCGGGCTTTATTGAGACCGCCATGACCGCAGCGATGCCGACCGGACCGCGCGAGATTGGCCGCCGTCTTAACTCTCTCCAGCAGGGCGGCCAGCCTATCGACGTCGCTGAAACTGTCGCTTTCTTCGCCGCCCCTGCGTCTGCGGCAGTGACCGGCAACACCGTCCGCGTCTGCGGCCAGAACCTCATGGGAGCCTAAATGAACTACACCACCCTGACTGAGATTCCTGACCTGTCCGCCCTCTACCGCACACTCATGGTCGGCGCAGTGCCGGTACCCGGTATCGGTGCAGGCAAGCGCACGGTCGCTGATCCCCGAACGGCCTTCCGCGTTGACAGCGTTCGCGTAAACACGGAACACCTAGCGCGCTACTGCCAGGCCACCGGCCTGCGCCTGAGTAACGAAGTGCCCGCTACCTATCCCTATGCGCTGGCTTTCCCGCTGGCCATCAAGGTCATGGCCGCCAAGGACTTCCCCTTCCCGGCATTGGGCGTAGTTCACCTGTCCAACCGCATCGAGCAGACGCGCCCACTGCGCGTGGATGAGGCTTTCGACATCACGGTCCATGCTGAGAATCTTCGCCCGCACCGCAAGGGCCTCGTCATCGATATGGTGACCACCTACAGCGTGGCCGGCGAAGAAATCTGGCGCCAGACCTCTGCCTTCCTAGGCCAGGGTGCGAAGTTCACCAAAGATACTCCACAGGAGGTCACGGCCCGCCCCGAGGCGGAGCGCTTCCTCGACTTCCCCGGTGATGAGGTGGGCACCTCCACCGCGACGCTGCGCTTTACCCCCGAGAGCACCCGCGTCTACGCTGAAGCATCTGGTGACAAGAACCCCATCCACGTCTCCAAGGTTGGAGCGAAGCTCTTTGGTTTTCCCGCCACGATTGCGCACGGCATGTACACCCACGCGCGGATGCTGTCCGTACTGGAAGGCGTGCTGACTGGTGGTACCCGCATCACGGCTGACTTCTACAAGCCGGTTATCCTTCCCGCGACGACCGGTGTATACGTGGCACCTGCTGGTGCCGACGACGCGCGGGGAGCTGGCGCGCGCGACCTCACGCTGCGCAAGGCCAAGGACCCCAGCAAGCTGCATGTCGCAGCCCGCGTGGAGCCCCTTTCTTAATCCACGTGCTGGTGCTTCGGCGCCACCACCAAGGGTTTCGGGGAGTACTTGCCGCGCAGCCCGCGCAGGATGCCGGCGTGCTCCCAGAGGCGCTTATCCTCTTCGGTACGAGGAGTGAACTGGCGGGCGGCCAGCGGCTGCCAGTCGGCATCCATGGCCATGTAGGACACCGTGGCGTGGATAGCAGTTTGTAACTGCTCGCGTCCGCCGCGGGGGTTGCCGGAGCGCACGTGAACTGACATCTGCATGGAGCGGGCGTCGGTACGCATCATGCGGGCATCGACCTCAATGAGGTCACCAATGTGAATCGGGCGATAGAAGCGAATACCGCCGGCATAGACCGCCACGGTGTGTTCCCCCGACCACTCCATCGTGCAGGCAGAACCCGCCTCATCGATCCACTCCATCGCGGTGCCGCCGTGGACATTGCCGCCCCAGTTCACGTCCGTGGGCTTGGCCAAGAATCGGTTGATCATGCGCGGTGCATCCGAGGGGCCGTCATACGTCTGCTTTTCCATCTCTTCCTCGATGGCATGACGCAGCTCAATACGAGACTGAGCAGCTTCCCACACGCGCTGATGCTCCGTGGTTTCCGGCTGCAGTGGCGGTACCGGGACAGACTTTCCCGTCTCCGTATCCTTGGCCACGAAGATGACGAGGCAGTCACACGCGCGGGTAAAAATACCGTCGCGTGGGTCAGCAGAGAGCACCTCGTTAACAATGTGCATGGAGGAACGGCCAGTCATGGCGATGCGGGAGCGCACCTCCACGAGGTGGCCCGAGGGGATGGGGCGTGTGAAATGGATGTGGCCCACGTAGGCTGTCACACAGTAGGTTCCCGACCACTGCACTGCACAGGCATAGGCTGCCTTATCAATCCACTCCAGGACGCGGCCACCGCCGATGCCCTGAGCACCAGCAATCGTGAGATCGGTGGGCGCGGCCATGAAACGCAGTGTGATGGAGGGGGACTTCCCGGTTTGGACCGGTTTCTTTTCTTCCGACAGAGTTGGTGACATGGATAACAAACTAGCAGGGAGCGTGGTTTACCTATGAAGAAGGCCGTTGATGCCGCCACCACCCGCGCCGCCGTAGAGGCCGTTGCGGACTGGATTCGCAACCCTGAAGAGATGGAAAAACCAGGTCGCACCGCACTCGCGCAGGCCACCCGCACCACCGCGCGCATGCTCGAGGCGGATGCGCCGGGCCATTCGGTCGAGCTGCGAGTCCCCCCATTCGTGGCAGTTCAGTGCATCGAGGGCCCGCGCCATACCCGAGGTACCCCTCCAAATGTGGTGGAGATGGATCCGCTCACCTGGTTGCAGCTGGCCACCGGCCTGTTGTCCTGGGAACAGGCGCTCGCCAGCCCGCGTCTGGATGCCTCTGGGTCCCGCGCGCACGAGATCGCGGAGTGGCTGCCGATCATTCCGTTAGTTTTCACCGAGCGAAACGACTAGGATTGGCGCCGTGGTAGCTGAACACGTCCAGAACAAGATTAAACCGCTATCGGAGGATCCTGCCCACGATCCAGAGCCCCGTGAAGAATGTGGCGTTTTCGGCGTCTGGGCACCGGGGGAAGAGGTGTCAAAGCTGACCTACTTCGGCCTCTTTGCCCTTCAACATCGCGGCCAGGAAGCCGCGGGCATTGCGGTGGGCGATGATGACCGCATCGTGGTCTTCAAAGACATGGGCCTCGTGTCTAATGTCTTCGATGAATCCATTTTGACGTCCCTACACGGCAACGTGGCGGTGGGCCACACGCGCTATTCCACGGCTGGCGGCAAGGAATGGTCCAATGTGCAGCCGATGTTCGGGACCTCGCCCAGTGGCGTCGATATTGCCTTGGGGCACAATGGCAACCTGGTGAACTATCTGGAGCTGCGTGCGGAAGCCGTGGAACGTGGGCTCATCAAACCGCAGGAAGAGTCCGTCTCGGACTCCATGTGCTTGTCCATGCTGCTTGCCGCCGGTGTCTCGGACGGTACCTCCGTCTTCGACTCGGCCCTGCAGCTGCTTCCCGACGTCAAAGGTGCCTTCTGCCTCACCTTCACTGATGGGCACACCCTGTATGCTGCGCGTGACCCGCATGGCGTGCGCCCGCTCGCGCTGGGCAGGCTGAACACGGGCTGGGTTGTGGCCAGCGAGACCTGCGCCCTCGACATTGTGGGCGCGCAGTTCATTCGTGAGATTGAACCCGGTGAGCTCATCGCCATCGATGAGACGGGCATTCGCTCTGAGCGCTTCGCAGAATCTAAGCGTCATGGCTGCGTCTTCGAGTATGTGTACTTGGCGCGTCCGGACACGAACATCAAAGGCCGTTCGGTCAACGCGACGAGGGTGGAAATTGGGCGTCGTCTAGCGCGGCAGTACCCCGCGCCTGACGCGGACATGGTCATCCCCGTCCCCGAATCCGGAAACCCCGCCGCCGTGGGATATGCCCGCGAATCGGGCCTGACCTTCGCGCATGGCCTAGTGAAGAACTCCTATGTTGGGCGCACCTTCATTCAGCCCACACAGTCCCAGCGCCAGATGGGCATCCGTCTCAAGCTCAACCCGCTGCGGGAGGTCATTGACGGCAAATCCATCGTGGTGGTGGATGATTCCATCGTGCGTGGCAACACTCAGCGCGCGCTCATCCGCATGCTGCGGGAGGCAGGTGCAGCCGAGGTGCATGTTCGTATTGCCTCGCCGCCGGTGAAATGGCCGTGCTTCTACGGCATCGACTTCGCCTCCCCTGGCGAGCTCATCGCCAACGCCAACCCCTCCGATGACCCAGAGGAAGTTGCCCAGACTATTTGCACCGCCATTGGTGCAGACTCCTTGGGCTTTGTCTCCATCGATGAGATGGTGGCCGCCACTGAGCAGCCGCGCAATGAATTGTGCTGTGCCTGCTTCGATGGCAAGTACCCGCTCGGCCTTCCCGCCGGTAACCCTAACGCTGAGGCCGTGCGCACCTTGCAGGGCTCGACCACGACTAACGAGTAAGGACTAGTTCACTCATGAGCGACAACACGTATGCAGCCGCTGGCGTCAACATCGAGGAAGGTGACCGCGCCGTAGAGCTGATTACCCCGCACGCGAAACGCGCTTCCCGCCCGGAGGTCATGGGTGGGCTCGGAGGTTTTGCCGGGCTGTTCAAGCTAGGTGAGTACAAGGAGCCGGTACTCGCTGCTGGTTCTGATGGCGTGGGCACCAAACTCGCTGTGGCCCAGGCTATGGACAAGCACGACACTATCGGCATCGACTTGGTAGCCATGTGTGTCGACGACCTTGTGGTGTGCGGCGCGGAGCCGCTGTTCCTGCAGGACTACATCGCCGTCGGTGAGGTTGTGCCGGAAAAGGTCGCAGAGATTGTCAAGGGTATTGCCGAAGGCTGTGTCCAAGCCGGTGCGGCACTGCTCGGCGGCGAGACCGCTGAGCACCCAGGTGTCATGGGCAAGGAGGAGTACGACGTTTCCGCGACTGCCGTGGGCGTGGTGGAAGCCGATGAGCTGCTGGGACCCGACAAGGTCAGCGATGGCGACGTGCTCATTGCCATGAAGTCCTCTGGCCTGCACTCCAACGGCTACTCGCTGGCGCGCTACGTCCTGCTGGAGCAGGCAGGCCTGCCGCTCGACGGCTACATGGAGGACCTCGGTCGCACCCTCGGTGAGGAGCTGCTAGAGCCGACCCGCATTTACGCCAAGGATTGCCTGGCGCTGACCTCCGAGTGCGCAGTGTCTACCTTCTGCCACGTCACCGGAGGTGGCCTCGCCGGTAACCTGGAGCGCGTTATCCCGGAGGGCCTGACCGCTGAAGTGAGCCGTTCGACGTGGACTCCGGGTCAGATTTTCAAGACCATTTCCTCCGTGGGCAAGGTCTCCCGCGAAGAGATGGAAAAGACCTTCAACATGGGTGTAGGCATGATTGCTGTCGTCGCCCCAGAAGACCGCGAGCGCGCTCTGGCAATGATGACCGCCCGCCACGTCGAGGCCTGGGAATTGGGCGCCGTACGCGCCGCCCAGGATGGTGAGCCGCGCGTGGTAATGACGGGCGAGCACCCAGGTTTCTAAAACCTAAACCTTGGTGGGGCCAACATTAATGGGCCCACCAAGGGTGGAAATCCTCTTGGGGATAGCAGACGCGAAGAAGGCCGGAGGCCTCATCCCAGAGGGGGAATGGCGGCCGCCGGCCTTTCGCGTACGTGCTGAGAGTTGAGCTTAGCGCTCGTCGGAATCGTCCTGATCCCACTCGTCCGAGTCCCAGTCATCCTCGGCGTAGTCCGAGTACTGGTCATCTTCGTCGTTGCTGGAATGCTGCGAAGCGAGTTCGCGCTGGAGAGAGTCCAGATCCATTTCGGGCGAGTTGTACTTCAGCTGGCGTGCAACTTTGGTCTGCTTTGCCTTTGCGCGTCCGCGTCCCATGTGCATGACCCCCTTGAGGTGTGTAGGGCGGTCCAGGGATTCTTGGCCGCCCCATCGTCTTAGTCAGATATGTGTATGTTCCTGTAAGACACCATAGCGTGTGTGACGAAAAAATTCCGAACTACCCCCAGCGGCGGGCCAAAAAAGTGTTATACCCCGTGGCGGTGGGGGCATGTGCGATGCGCCACTACCGGCCGCGCAGTCGGTCGACGGCAGCACGTCCTGCCTTCGGGCCTTCATCCTGGGGGATGGAATCTGGTTCGACGGACGCGGCAACCGGACCAATAGTTAGATCACCGTGGTTCAATGCACTGCGTTTGACCAGTCCCAGTCCGATCGGACCAAAGTCACAATCGTCCACCACGGTGCCTAGGCGTCCTACCCGGCGCCCGCCAAGAGTGATGTCGGCGCCTAGTTCAGGTGCCTCAGGCGCGGAGCCGTCGAGGTAGAGCAGGACGAGCAGGCGCGGCGAACGGCCGAGGTTCTCCACTCGGGCCACTGTCTCTTGGCCGCGGTAACAACCCTTGTCCAAGTGGACGAAGGCGGGGCGGTCATCGCTGCGGCGGATCCAGTGCGGAACCTCGTGGGGGATGGTTTTGCCGTCGAGGTCAGCAGCGAGTTCGGGTTCGCGGGCTTTGACTCGTTCAGCGGTAAAGGTCATCAGACCTGCCACGCTGCCGCCGTGGGACTCTAGCTCGGTCACGGCGGTGGCGAGGTCAGCGCGCGGGACGAGGATATCCTGTCGCGGGCACCCGGGCCAGAAAACGGAGCGCTCAGCTACGGTGACAGTTGGTGCTGGTAGGGCAGCGCCTAGGACGGAGATGACAGCGAGGTCAGCCTCGTCCACGGTGACCTCGGACCAAAAGACCATTTTCGTGAGGAAATCCTTGAGCGAGTCGAATTGCGCAGCAGGGACATCGAGGAAGAAGGTTTCTCCCGTAAAGACCAGATCCATGTGGTGCAGCACGTGACCTTGCATGTCGAGGTCCGCAGCACCGGCGGCGAAACCCGCCTCAACGTCATCGAGCTTTTGGCTCAACAAATTATGGAGAAAAGCCCGGGCATCCGGTCCGGAGACTGCGATGACACGGCGGTGGGAGCGGTCAATAATCGCGGATCCGGTCTCCACGGCGCGCTGCTCTACCAGGGGGTTGCCGTAATGCCAGGGGACCCCGGAGACGTCGACAAGCGTGGCGCCCTGAAGCTCAGCGGCTCCGGGCCGGGAAAGAAGCGGCGAAGAGTAACTCACGTCTTTCGATGGTAGGGCATAATCGAGTCTATGAGCCTTCAGCCCAGAAAAGAGCCGGTCATCTACGTTGTCGAACCTTTTGGAGGATCGGTGCGGCGGCACATGCCGAGCCTGCCGTTGGTGCACTGGGATGATGCTGCGGTCACTCGCGGCGATGGCATCTTTGAATCCCTCCTTGTGCGCGACGGCAAGGCGGCAAATTTCCAGCGCCATGCTGAGCGTTTCGCCCAGTCTGCCCGGGCGCTTGACCTACCAGAACCACCCATGCACAAGTGGGACGAGGCAACGCAGTTAGCCATTGCGGATTTTTGCGGGACTGAAGCTAGTGACCACGCTCTGCCGGAAGCCAAGTGCACGTGGACGTATACGCGCGGTAGGGCGTCGACAGGCGTGCCCTCGGCATGGGTTGTGGTTCAGGACATTCCGGAGGATGTGCTCAAGCAACGCGAGACGGGTGTGAAGGTGATGAGCACGCCGCGTCTGTGGCAGGTGGCGGAGGAGCTGCCGGCGAAAACTCTCAATTATGCGGCGACCATGGCCACGCTGCGGCTCGCGCGTGAGCGCGGATTCGATGACGTCATTTTCACCGACCCACACACCGGGTCGGTGTTGGAAGGGGCGACGTCGACAGTCGTGGCCGTCAAAGGCTCGAAAATGCGCACACCAGCGGGCACAGGAATCCTGCCCGGCACGACGCAGGCGGCGCTCTTTGAGTACGCCACGGAACAAGGTTTTCGGTGCAAGTCCAAGGAACTCACCGTAGAAGACCTGCAGGGCGCGGATTCAGTATGGCTGGTCTCCTCCGTGCGCACGGCGGTACGCGTCACCCGTCTTGATGATGTGAAACTCAAGGCGCCGGGGAATGCGGAGGAGATTCGCGGGCTTATCGACGCCTCACTGGCCCGCTAACTACCTTTCCCTCGGAGTTCCTTGACGTGTGGTTGGCTTATTAGCCCGCGACGCGTGTGAGCTCGGCAGACATGAAGGGGCGCATCTCGCCATCGACGAGGCGCTCGTCGACCCAACCAAGGTTGTTATTCGGCATGAGACCGTACATGCGCTTGCCTGGGCCGAGGTTGGTCGGTCCGGTTTCAGTCACCATGGTCGAGGCAGATTCAAGCTGCCAGGCGCGCTCATTAAACAGCGAACCGTAGAAGATCTCGTTGATGCCATTAGAAGAGGTATAGGTCATCTCGATCTCGTCCTTGAGGGAGATGCGCCAGAAACCGGACTCGCGGACGTCGGGGCCAGTCGGGTTGCCCTCGGTGTCGATCTTCCAGGTTCGGGAGGTGTACGTCAGGTAGTTCTCACCGTCGTGCGCAATAATGAGCTGCTGGCCAAAAGCGTACTGCTCGCCATCAGTGCTGTGGGCCTGGCCCTCGCCCTGCCATACGCCGACGAGGGGGAGCAGGCCTAGAAGGCCATCGTGCAGCGACGGGCCTTGGCGAAGGTTAGCCGTTTCATCCGGAAGCGGGTTCTCAGCCACGTCCACGGTGGGGATATTGCGGGAGGCGGCATCCTTCCAGGCTTCGGCGGCCTGGTTGACGGCCTCGTTGCCATCAATCTTGGTGTTTTCCGGGTGCGCGTCCCGGCGGTCCTGGGACTCGTTGTGTTCATTGTTCTGTTCGCTCATGCTGCCCCAGCGTAGTCGTGCCGGCGGTATAGAAACCACTAGGCTCCAGTACTCTGGTGTGGCATGCGCGTGTTGCTCATTTCTAATCCGAACTCCACCAGCCAGAATGCGGCTCTCTTCCGAGAGGTGTTGCCCATCATTCGTGGCGTGGAGGGACTGCGCCTGCTGACGCAATTTACTCATTACCCAGGTCATGCGGAAGAAATGGTTCGCGGTATGACGAGAGAAGACTATGACGTCATCTTGGTCTTTGGTGGCGATGGCACGGTCAATGAGATTGTCAACGGCCTCCTCGGTCCGGTCGACGCTGAGTCACGTCCGTCCCCGCAAGATATCCCAGCACTAGCGGTTATTCCGACTGGTTCCGCTAACGTTTTTGTCCGCGCTCTCGGGTTCCCCAATACCCCGATTGAGGCCGCGCACGTGTTGGCGCGCATGCTGGACCGTGATATCCGCCGTGAGGTGTTCCTGGGCACGTGGAATGACCGTTGGTTCGCGGTCAACGCTGGTTTCGGTTTGGATGCTGACGTGTTGGCGCGTGTGGACCGAGCTCGTGAGAAGGGCTTTTCCGCTACCCCGCTGCGCTATCTGGCGGTGTCGTTTCAGGCCTACCAGCGCGCCCGTATCCGCCCGCCGCGCATCAATGTACGTGCAGTCTCGCGCTCTGGGGATACCTTCAAGGCGGATAATGTGCCGCTCATGTTCACCTCCAATACCAACCCGTGGACCTTCCTGGGCCCGCTTCCGGTGGTGACGAATCCGCGTAACTCTTTTGACCAGGGGCTCGGGTTGTTTGGTGTTTCCGACCTGCACGGGATTGATGGTTTGGTGGGCGTCCTTCACCTCTTTGGTGTGGATCGCCGTCACTGGCTCAACAAGGTAACGGATGCTCGTACCTTGCATTTTGAGGATGCCGCCGAAGTGGACTTGGAATGCCCCAAACCGCACCGTTTCCAGGCCGATGGCGAATCGGAAGGTACTTTTACCACGATCCACATCGAGTCAGTGCCGAATGCACTCGAGGTCTTCGCGCCGATTGATCCGCGCCCAGCGTCCCAGCGCACAATCCGGGAAGTGCTGCGCGACTTTATCCGCATCAAGTAAACGACAAGATGCCCGTCCTGTGGGGCGCAAGCGTCTGCCAGTTAGTTTTGACGCCAGCTGGGAGGCGTCGTCGGCGCACTGCCCACCTCGTTGGCAGTGTCTTGGGCCTTCTGTGCGGCGTCTTCCACGGCCTTCTCCTCTGAACCGTCGATTTCGAGAGGTGAGAGTTGCGTGGTTTTGAGCGTGATGTTGCGGCGCTGTACCTCGAAGGAAATGGAACCGCCGTGCAGTTTTACCGAGGTGGCTTGCGAAGGTAGCGGCAGTTCGCGCGTGTCCAGCACCAAGCTGAAGGCCTTCTGGAGGCGTTCATCGTTCGTGCCGTAGACGCTCATACGGAACTCTGGGCCCACGAGCCGCAGCGTGACGGTAGCGGTCGATTTGCTGGTATCCCCTGGAAGCGTGCCGGTCAGCTCCGCTTCGGCGGACAGACCACCGGTAGGGGACATGTCATCCGGATTGGCAATGGACAAGTCCGTAATTCCCAGCAAGCGGCCGAGCGCGACGCCATCGAGACTGATGCTACGTGTGTACGTCGAGACGGGTGAGCCCTCAAGATCGCCGTTAAAGAGCTGCTCGGGGCGAATGGTGATATCACGCAGGGTGGTTGAGGCATTGACCATGCCCAGCTTGGGTACCTCGACGTCGGAGGAGTTGACCTCGATGTAGGGGATCTCTTTGGTGAGCGCCGCGGCGGTAAAAGGCACACCACCAATGAAGACGTCCGGGGTATTCTCCAACTGCGAGCTAGCCTTAGCTTTTTGGGCCACGGTGTGTTCCGCATGCATGGCCACTGCAGAATCCGCCAGCCACGTAGTCAACACCACGCCTGCCACGACGGCGAGGCGCACGACGGTGCGGCTGAGATGGATGACGGTCACCCCTCTATTTCTACCGCACGTAGGCTGGGAACCATGAATATTGAAACCCGTACCTTGCCGCAGCGTCCCGACCTCGCGGAGCAGGTGGCGCGGCTTGCACAGAACGCCGCTGCCCACGATGGTATCGACCCGCTTTCGGAGCAGTTCCTCCTTGGGCTGCGCGATGCCCGCCTGGGCCATGAGCACCTGCTCGCCAGGGTTGGTGAGGACATTGTAGGCGTGGCCGCACGTGATGGCGACCAGGTAGAGCTCGTCGTTTCTCCCGACCATCGGCGAGCAGGGGTGGGACAGGCGCTTTACGACGTCCTCCCGGCCCACCCACACCTGTGGGCACACGGCAATTTCCCCGCCGCACAAGCACTGGCGAAGAAGAATGGGATGGACGTTGTCAGGCGCCTGCTCGTCATGGCTATTGACGGTGATGCGCTGCGTGACGCTGCCGGGCACCCCTCGCTGGAGGAAGGGCTGGACATCCTGTCCTATGCCGAGTCAGTCGAGCGCTTCGACCGTGCACGCGTGGAAGAAGAGTGGGTACGCGTAAACAATGAGGCTTTTTCCTGGCATCCGGAGCAGGGCGGCTGGGACATCGAGCGCCTACATCGCGGCATGGAGGCCGAGTGGTTTGACCCGGCTGATGTCCTTTTCCTGTGGGCTGGCATCGGTGGTAGCGATGAGAGTGCCGTACCTGATCGCGCTGGAGCGACAATGGCGGGATTCCACTGGCTTAAATGGCATACCGAAGAGGATTCTGCATTCGGTGAGGTCTATGTGGTGGGATTGGCGGAAGCTTTCCGCGGACGCCGGCTGGGTGGTCCGCTTCTGAGCGCTGGGCTGCAGCGTATGGTGGACAAAGGCGCTGAGAAGGTAATTCTTTATGTCGAGGCAGACAACGAGCCAGCTGTTAAGGCCTACGAGAGGCTTGGCTTTTTCATCGCTGAGGAGCACTGCGTCTGGGCTAAAAGTGACTAGTCTCACGGGCTTTTGGTACAAGTTAACCGATTGTTCACCTCTAGATCCTTGTGTGGTTAACCCACTCGGGATACCTTTACGTTTCGTGAGTTAATCGTGCTCGCCTTGTAGATGGGGTGGAGGGCGATTTCCTCGGACAATCATTCTCTTGTATCCACACCGGAAAGGTTTCCCGTGATTCGCAACTTCAAGCGCACCGCTGCAATCTTCGGCATCGTTGCCGCTACCTCCACTGCTCTCGTCGCCTGCTCTGAATCCAACGACTCTGGCTCTTCCGAGGGCGGCTCTGAGGGTTCTGACGTCTCCGGCGAGCTCGTCGGTGACGGCGCTTCCTCCCAGCAGAATGCAATGTCTTACTTCCAGACTGCATTCTCTGAGGATCACCCGAACGCTTCCCTGTCCTACAACGCTTCCGGCTCCGGCGCTGGCGTTGAGGCTTTCACCAACGGCCAGGCTGACTTCGCTGGTTCCGACTCCGCTCTGAAGGAAGACGAGGGCGAGGTTGAGGCTGCTGCTGAGCGCTGTGGCGGCAACGAGGCATGGCACCTGCCGACCACCATCGGTCCGGTTGCTATCGCGTACAACCTCGAGGGCACCGAGATTAACCTCTCCACCAAGACCCTGGCCAAGATCTTCAAGGGTGACATCACCAAGTGGAACGATAAGGCAATCGCTGCTGACAACGAGGGCACCGACCTGCCGGACGAGGACATCACCGTCATCTTCCGCTCCGATGAGTCCGGTACCTCCGCTAACTTCCAGAAGTTCCTGAAGGCCGCTACCGGCGACTGGGACAGCGAGGGCAAGCAGTTCCCGGATGCAGTTGGTGAGGGTGCAAACGGCTCCGCTGGTGTTGCTGACCAGGTTGCGAACATCAAGGGCGCTATCACTTACGTTGAGGCCGGCTTCGCCGACCAGAAAGAAGCAGCCGGCGTTCAGAAGGCTAAGATCGACTTCGGCCACGGCCCGGTTGAGCTGAACACCGAGTCCGTCAACGTTGCTCTGGAGAACCTGGAGTTCAAGAAGACCGAGTCCGAGCACAACATGGTTGTTGACTCCGACGCTCTGTTCTCTTCCGATGACGAGGGCGCATACCCGCTCATCCTGACCACCTACAACATCGTTTGCTCCGCTGGTTACGATGAGGAGACCTCCGCTCTGGTCAAGGCCTTCTTCACCACCGTCCTGGATCACCAGGATGACCAGCTCGCTGCTCAGGGCTTCATCCCGGTTGAGGGTGCACACCTGGACAAGCTGAAGGCTGCTGTTGACGCTCTGCAGTAAGCGCTAGAGCTTCACAAAGCTAAATATCTCTCGCCCCCACTGCCGCACTCGATTCGCGCTTTGGGGGCGCAGGTATGTAATGACAATTTCCATTCTTAACGCTGAAAAGGATTAGAACGTCTCATGGCAGACAATAATCTCACCACGGCGCCAGAGCAGACGGAGCTTTCCGTCTCCGCTGCTGAGCGGCTTAATACCGGCGGATCCGAAGAACTTGCCACGGCTGACTCCGGAAGTGGAGTTAAGCGGCCAGGCGACCGAGTCTTCGAATTCCTGTCTTCTGCTTCGGCTACTTTGATCACCGTCATGATTGCTGCCATTGCAGGCTTCCTGCTGTGGCGTGCCGTGCCTGCTTTGGGCGTTAACGACGGTGGCATCATGGGCTTCTTTACCTACGGTGGCCGCTGGGAGACCAACGATACTTCCGCGATGAAGTTCGGTATCCCGACCATGTTCGGCACCACGGTGCTCATCTCCGTCTTCGCCCTGCTGCTGGCTATGCCGGTCGCGTTGGCGATTGCCATCTTCCTGTCCAATTACGCACCTGCACGTATGGTTAAGCCACTGGGCTTCCTCGTGGATATGCTCGCCGCGGTCCCGTCCATTGTTTATGGTCTGTGGGGCTGGCAGGTCCTCGGCCCAGCGCTCTCCGGTTTCTACTCGTGGCTGGAGTCCTGGGCCGGTGGGTTCTTTCTCTTCACCGTCTTCGACAACTCGCCGTCGTTTGCTACCGGCCGTAACCTCTTCACCGGTGGCATCGTGCTGGCCGTGATGATTCTTCCGATTATCGCCGCTACGGCGCGTGAGGTCTTCGTCCAGACCCCTCCTGGTCAGATTGAGTCCGCTTTGGCGCTAGGCGCCACCCGCTGGGAAGTTATCCGCATGACGGTGCTGCCTTTCGGTATGTCCGGCTACATCGCTGGTTCCATGCTCGGTCTCGGTCGTGCATTGGGTGAGACCATGGCTCTGTACATGGTTGTCTCCCCGCTGGTGGACTTCCGCTTCTCGCTCTTCGACGGCGGTACGACCTTCGCCATGGCCATCGCCCTGGCATCCGCAGAGTTCGGTAACCAGATGCGCGCAGGTGCTTACATCGCCGCCGGCCTCATGCTGTTCTTGCTGACCTTCGTGGTCAACGCCATTGCCCGCGCCATCGTGAAGAAGAAGTAGGGAGGAGGACACAATGACTACTACTGCTAACGCCAAGCCTGCCTCCGCAGGCGCTACCTTCCTTGATATTTCGGCTTCCCGAAAAGCCACCAACACCATTGCCACCGTCGTGGTGTGGGGGGCCATGATTCTTGCCATGGTCCCTCTGGTCTGGGTTCTGTGGGAGCTCTTCGCCCGTGGCAGCGGCATCATCTTCAACGCTGATTGGTGGACCGCGTCCCAGCGCGGCATCATGAACAGTGCTGAAGGCGGCGGTGCTGCTCACGCCATCATCGGTACCTTCATCCAGACCATCCTGGCCTCCGTCATCTCCATCCCGATTGGTATCTTCACCGCTATCTACTTGGTGGAGTACTCCAAGGGTGGATGGCTCGGCCGTACCACCACCTTCATGGTGGACATCCTGTCCGGTGTGCCGTCCATCGTTGCTGCGCTGTTCATCTTCGCTATGTGGATTACGCTCTTCGGCTTTGGCCGCTCCGGCTTCGCCGTGGCGCTTTCCTTGGTGCTGCTGATGATTCCTATCGTGGTGCGTAACACCGAGGAGATGCTCCGCGTGGTTCCTATGGACCTGCGTGAAGCCTCCTATGCGTTGGGTGTTCCGAAGTGGAAGACCATTGCTCGCATCGTCCTGCCGACCGCTCTGTCCGGCATCGTTACCGGTATCATGCTCGCAATTGCGCGTGTGATGGGTGAGTCTTCTCCGGTGCTGGTCCTTGTTGGTTCCTCCTCCATCATCAACTGGGATGCGTTCAAGGGCTCGCAGTCCTCGCTGCCGCTGATGATGTTGGATATGTACAAGGCCGGCGCACAACCGGCCGTCCTGGATAAGCTCTGGGGTGCAGCGCTGACGCTGGTTATCCTCATTGCCATCCTCAACATCGCGGCCCGAATCATCTCCGCGAAGTTCTCGGTCAAGAAATAGATCGCCGTAACATTCGATTCCGCCATACATTCTTAAGAGGAGAAACTCCCTAATGTCTAAGCTCGCGCTCAATGACGTGAACATCTACTACGGCGACTTCCACGCCGTGCAGAACGTCAACATGCAGATCCCTGCCAAGGCCGTTACCGCGTTCATTGGCCCGTCCGGCTGCGGTAAGTCCACCGTTCTGCGCACCCTGAACCGTATGCACGAGGTCATCCCTGGTGCCTCCGTCAAGGGTGAAATCCTGTTGGACGGCCAGAACATCTACGGCCCCAAGGTTGACCCGGTGTCCGTGCGTAACACCATCGGCATGGTCTTCCAGAAGGCAAACCCGTTCCCAACCATGTCCATTGAGGACAACGTGGTCGCTGGCCTGAAGCTGTCTGGTGAAAAGAACAAGAAGAAGCTCAAGGAAGTTGCTGAGAAGTCCCTGCGCGGCGCAAACCTCTGGGACGAGGTGAAGGACCGACTGGACAAGCCGGGCGGCGGCCTCTCCGGTGGTCAGCAGCAGCGTCTGTGCATCGCTCGTGCGATTGCCGTGGAGCCGGAGGTTCTCCTCATGGATGAGCCGTGCTCCGCGCTCGACCCGATTTCCACCCTGGCTGTGGAGGACCTCATCCACGAGCTGAAGGAGAACTTCACCATCGTTATCGTGACCCACAACATGCAGCAGGCAGCTCGTGTGTCCGATAAGACTGGCTTCTTCTCCCTCGAGGCCACCGGTAAGCCGGGCCACCTCGTGGAGTTCGACGAGACCACCAAGATCTTCGAGAATCCTTCCAAGAAGGAGACCGAGGACTACATCTCCGGCCGCTTCGGCTAAACCGTAGAGAGTCGCTCTACCAAGTCTGCCCCTCCCAGACCTTTCGGTCTGGGAGGGGCAGACTTGTTTAAAGGGGAAGCCGAACTCAGCATGCAGGCGGGGCGCGCGGTGGGGTGGTGCGCCTTAGCGGTGGAACTGACGCTCCAACTCAGCCATGCGGGCTTCCATCTCGGCCTCGCGCTGTTCTTCATCGCGTTTGTGCATATAGCGCTGCGGGTCCAAGCCAGTGGCTAGGTAAATGATGCGGCCGGCGGCGGAAGAACAATGGTCTGCGAAGCGCTCGTAGTAGCGGGAAAGCTGTGCGGTTTCCACTGCCTGGCGCACAGTGCCCTTCCACTCGCGCTGGGTAAGCATCCGCAACAGATGCTGGTTGATATCATCAACCGCGTCATCATCTTCCTTGAGACGCAGAGCCAGATCCGGGTCACGTGTAATAAGGAGATCTTTCAGTCCCATGGACATATCCAGCACGAGGCGCGCGTACTCTTCGAAGAAGCCAAGGATATCCGCCGGAACGACAATCTCCGGGTGGCGGCGGCGCGCACTCGTGGCAATGTGCTGGGCCAAGCGGCCCATGCGGTAGTAGTCCTCCACGATATAGATCGAGGAGATCACTTGGCGCAAGTCTTTCGCCATGGGGTTCTCAAGGGCCAGAAGGGACACAGCGCGGTCTTTGCAGCGCTCACGGACCTCATCGAGTTCTTCACGCAACGAGACGGCCTCCTCGGCCGGCTGGAGGGCGCCCTCCAGCAACGCCTGAGAGGCGAGGGTCATAAGCTTATGGACGGTATCGCTCATAATGATGAGGTCATGGGCGAAATTATCCAGTTGTTCACGGTAGGCTGCGCGCATGTCTGCTAGACTACTTTATCTTTTGGTCTAGCGCGCGTTGAGAATCAGTCAAACGATAAAAATCTTGGACTGGTTCCTCTGCCTCGAAAGAACTTAGCCGCCGGAGTGCATCAGCTCCGCGCCCTCGGGCACCGTGGCATCTTCTGGATCATCCAGCCAGCCTTCGGGGAGGACCACCTTGGCGGGGGAACCCTGGCGGCCACGGGCGCCATCGGCGTCGTCGGCAAGCGCAGGCGAACCTGCCCACGGCGCGAGCAATTCACGCAGATCGTCGAGAGAATTGACGCGGGAGAGACCTGCACGGACTTCTCCACCGACGGGGAAGCCGCGCAGATACCAGCCGATATGCTTGCGAATATCGCGGCTGGCCTGGCGCTCACCTTCATGCTGAGCCAAGAGCTCCGCATGGCGCGTCATAATGCGCGTGACCTCACCCAGCGTGGGTTCGGAAGGGACTGGCTCGCCGCGCAGGTGCGCGGATAGCTCGGCAAAGAGCCAAGGGCGGCCCAAACAGCCGCGGCCAACCACGACGCCATCGCAGCCGGTCTGCTCCATCATGGCGTGGGCATCAGTGGCCTTGAAAATGTCGCCATTGCCCAGCACCGGGATACCGGTGTCAGCAAGATGCTCCTTAAGACGCGCAATCTCATTCCAATCCGCATGACCGGAATAACGCTGCGCAGCGGTGCGGCCGTGGAGCGCGACTGCCGACGCCCCCTCTTCCACCGCAATGCGTCCCGCATCGAGGTGTGTGTGGTGCTCATCATCGATGCCCACACGCATCTTGACGGTGACCGGAATGTCGGTACCTTCGGTGGCTTTGACTGCGGCCGCCACGATATTGCCAAAGAGGCGGCGCTTATACGGCAGGGCAGAACCACCACCTCGGCGCGTGACTTTGGGGACCGGGCAACCAAAGTTCATATCGATGTGATCTGCCAGGTTCTCATCCACGATCATTTTTGCTGCTTTATACGTGTACTCCGGGTCCACCGTGTACAGCTGCAGGGAGCGTGGGTTCTCCTGCGGATCGAAGGTGGTCATGTGGATGGTCTTTGGGTTGCGCTCGACAAGGGCACGCGCCGTGACCATCTCACAGACGTAGAGACCGGACACCGTGCCGGTCTTTTCGATTTCTTGCTCGCGGCACAGCACACGAAAAGCCACGTTGGTCACGCCAGCCATGGGGGCGAGAACAACGGGGGAGTTGAGCTGAATTTTTCCGATTGCAAGAGTCACGTCGCTCATTGTGCGCGGTGAGGGGGTGGGGTAGCAAATTGAGCGTGTGCTGCCACGGGTAGCGCTGACTGTATGTGGGGAACGGGGATAGAGAGGGGGTGCACAGTTTTGCAAAGAGTGCGGTAAACTCTCCACGCATTCGCTAATGTGGTGTATGTAACTAAGTGAAAGGGGCCGTAACCTAGGCCCTTTTTCGTACATAAAGGAGGATTTAATGTCTGAGAGAATCGCGTACGCACCGTTTGAGAAGCTTGTTATGAGCGCCGACGAAGCTGCAAAGTTTGTCAATCATGGTGACCGCGTAGGTATCTCCGGCTTTACCGGTGCTGGCTACCCCAAGGCCCTGCCTACTGCTATCGCTGAGAAGGCCAAGGCCGCTCACGAGGCGGGCGAGGAGTTTAAGATCGACGTATTCTCCGGCGCCTCCACCGCTCCGGACTGTGATGGCGTGCTGGCAGAGGCCAACGCCATTCGCTTCCGCTCTCCGTACAACTCGGACCCGGCGCTGCGTAACCGCTTTAACGACGGCTCCGCTCTCTACCAAGACATCCACCTTTCTCACTCTGGACAGCAGGTTGAAGAGGGCTTCTACGGTGATTTCCAGGTAGCGATTATTGAGGCGGTCCGTATTGATGAGAACGGCAACATCGTTCCGTCTTCCGCTGTGGGCAACAACCTCGAGTACATCGAGGCAGCGGACAAGATCATCATTGAGGTCAACGAGTGGCAGTCCGAGAACCTCGAGGGCATGCACGATATCTACAAGATTGAGAAGCTGCCGAATCGTCAGCCGATTCCGATCACCAAGCCGGCTGACCGCGTGGGTACCACTTACATTGAGATTCCGGAAGAGAAGGTCGTGGCCGTGGTCAAGACCAACGCTCCGGACCGTAACGCTCCGTTCAAGGCTCCGGATGAGGTCTCTGAGAAGATTGCCGCGAACTTCATCGAATTCCTCGAGGGTGAGGTTGCCGCTGGCCGTCTCGAGTACGACAAGTTCATCATGCAGTCCGGCGTGGGTAACGTTCCGAATGCCGTGATGGCTGGCCTGCTGGATTCCAAGTTCGAGAACATTCAGGCCTACACCGAGGTTATCCAGGACGGCATGCTTGATCTTATCGACGCCGGCAAGATGACCGTCGCCTCCGCTACCTCCTTCGCGCTGTCCCCGGAGTACGCGGACAAGATGAATGCTGAGGCAGAGCGCTACGCCAAGCACATCATCCTGCGCCCGCAGCAGGTATCGAACCACCCGGAGGTTATCCGCCGCGTGGGCCTGATTTCCTCTAATGGCATGATTGAGGCCGATATCTACGGCAACATCAACTCCACCAACGTCTCTGGCTCCCGCATCATGAACGGTACCGGCGGCTCCGGTGACTTCACCCGCAACGCTTACATCTCCACCTTCGTCTCCCCGTCGGTGGCCAAAGATGGTGCAATCTCCGCCATCGTGCCGTTCGTGTCCCACACCGACCACACGGAGCACGACACCATGGTTATCATCACCGAATACGGCGTTGCTGACCTTCGCGGCCTAGCTCCGAAGGAGCGCGTTGAGAAGGTCATTGCAGTGGCTCACCCGGACTACCGTCCGCTGCTGGAGGAGTACTTCGAGCGTGCCAAGTCCAACAAGTTCCAGCACACCCCGCACGATTTGAAGACCGCCTTCGAGTTCCAGGTGAACTTCATGGAGAAGGGTGACATGCGCGGCTAGTTCGCTCATCCTCCCCACGGCCTTTAGTGCCGGATACTGGCCCTCACCGCTTCAAACTGAACTAGGTGAGGGCTATTTTCTTTTCCAGAACCCCACCTACTACAATGTAGGAACGTTGGGCCTTTAGCTCAGCTGGTAGAGCTACGGACTTTTAATCCGCAGGTCGCGGGTTCGATCCCCGCAGGGCCCACAAAAAGAGCCGCCTTAGGGCGGCTCTTTTCTTTTGTGCTATTGGCTTCTGAGTCCCTCGCTGGATTCTTGACTCGGGGTTAGCTCTTGACGAGCTTCCTAATGGCCCTCATGGCCTCCTCAAGCTTCTCTGCGGCCTCGTGCTCGTCTTTGGCAGCAGCGCCGGCCACACAGTGCTCAATATGGTCCTCAAGGAGCGCAAGGGACACGTTTTCCAGCGCTGAAGTCACTGCCGAAATCTGCGTGATGATGTCAATGCAGTACTGGTCCTCATCGATCATGCGATGAATGCCACGAGTCTGCCCCTCGATGCGCTTGAGACGGGCAAGATACTTCCCTTTCTGTTCGCTATCGGAGTTATAGCCGTGCACTCCAGGCTCGTGACAGGAGCAGGTATCGTGCTGTTCAGCCATGGTTTTCTGCCTTTCTTCCGAGGCGATTTGGTTAAGTCGGGATATCTCCAGTATATTTTTACAAAGTTGCCTGAACGGCAACGGGCCCCCATCGTCTAGCGGCCTAGGACACCGCCCTTTCACGGCGGCGGCACGGGTTCGAATCCCGTTGGGGGTACCAACACCTCTGTGTTGGTACATAAAAGAATACGTATGGCCCTGTGGCGCAGTTGGTTAGCGCGCCGCCCTGTCACGGCGGAGGTCGCGGGTTCAAGTCCCGTCAGGGTCGCCATTTTCAAAAGGCCATTGTTACGCCCCGAAGCGTTGTTAAAGAAACAAGCTTCGGGGCGTTTCTCGTTGCTATGCCACCTTAAGTCATGGTTTCTAACCTTTAGGCCTAAACGACACAACGTGTTGTTTTGCCCTTCCGGACCACGGTTCCGAGAGTGAAGAGACTTATAGGTCTAGTGCGGATGACGAGGCTGCGATGAGGACGTTCAAACTTGCCTGAAAACTGGAGTTGACATGGTGATTTGGTGAGTTTCTGAACCGTTGTGTAGAGTACTTATTCGTGCCCAGCGCACAAGAGATAATTAAAAATGGCCCTGTGGCGCAGTTGGTTAGCGCGCCGCCCTGTCACGGCGGAGGTCGCGGGTTCAAGTCCCGTCAGGGTCGCCGAAGTCCCTTGTGGCTTCTGGCCAGATAGCTCAGTCGGTAGAGCACACGCCTGAAAAGTGTGGGGTCGCCAGTTCGATCCTGGCTCTGGCCACAAGAGCAAACCCCCTCCAGTTCATTATGGAGGGGGTTCTTTTGTTTTAGGTTGTTGGAGGCCGCTTTTTGGTTTAATGGGCGCTATGACTACTTCAGTTGCGCACCAAACCGATCAATCCCGTTTCGTGATCACCGTTGATGGGGAAGAGGCGGGCTACGCCGAATACGCCGATACCGCAACAACACGCGAGTTCAACCACACCGTTATCCACGATGCCTTCCAAGGACAAGGTCTGTCGAAGACGCTCATTAAAGCAGCACTAGATGATGAATCGACGGCAGCCCGTCAAGTCATCCCTACCTGCAGTGCAGTGGCAGGGTTCATTGAGAAGAACCCTGACTACCAGCCGCTCACCACGCGTGAAGGCGCCCTCTAGATGTAGTAATCCGGGTCCACCAGCTTGATGCGCTCGTCCTTCTTGCGAGGACGGTTCTTAGCTGGGATACCCGTAGCGATGTGGTTCGGGGGCACATCTTTTGTCACCACGGCGTTAGCGCCTACTGCAGAGCCTTCGCCGATGGTGATGGGACCCAAGACCTTGGCGCCGGCGCCAATGGTCACGTTGTCCTCAATAGTGGGGTGGCGCTTGGTTTGTGTGAGCACCTGGCCGCCGAGGGTGACGCCGTGATAAAGCATGACACCGTCGCCGATTTCGGCGGTCTCACCGATGACGATTCCCATGCCGTGGTCGATGAAGAAGCGGCGTCCGATAGTGGCGCCGGGGTGGATTTCCACGCCGGTAAAGAAGCGATTCAGCTGCGCCAAAATGCGGGCCGGGCCGCGCCAACCGCGCTTCCACATGCGGTGGGAAAGGCGGTGTGACCAAATCGCGTGGAGACCGGAGTAGACCACAGCATTTTCCACGTCACCGCGGGCAGCTGGGTCGTGATCGCGGGCATTGTCAAGGTCCTCGCGGATCATCTTTAAGATGTGCATGCGAACCATCCTATCTATAAAGAAAAAGCGCCCTAGGAAAATAGGGCGCTTTTATTCGCTGGGTTCGGTTATGCCTCGCGGATGTCCTCGAAGAGGATGGTGGAGACGTAACGCTCGCCGAAATCTGGAGCAACGACCACGATGGTCTTGCCCTTGAATTCGTCACGAGCAGCCAGCTTCAGAGCAGCCGAGACGTTCGCACCGGAGGAGATACCGACCAGCAGGCCTTCCTCGGTAGCGAGCTTGCGGGCAGTGGACACGGACTCCTCGGTGGTAGCGGTAAGAACCTCGTTGAGGATCTCGCGGTCCAGAACCTCTGGCACGAAGTTGGCGCCAATGCCCTGAATCTTGTGTGGGCCGGCCTTGCCTTCGGAGAGAACCGGGGAGTCGGACGGCTCGACGGCAACGAGGTAGGTGTCGGCTTTCTGGGAACGCAGGTAGCGGCCCACACCGGTTACGGTGCCGCCCGTGCCCACGCCGGCAACGAAGGCATCAACCTTGCCCTCGGCGTCATTCCAGATCTCCGGGCCGGTGGTCTGCTCGTGGATCTTCGGGTTGGCCTCGTTTGCGAACTGGGAAGCCAGGATAGCGTTCGGGGTCTCGGCGATAATCTCGTTTGCCTTCTCGACGGCGCCCTTCATACCAGCAGCGCCCGGGGTGAGGACGATTTCAGCACCGTATGCGCGGAGCAGGACCTTGCGCTCGTTGGACATGGTCTCCGGCATGGTCAGGATCACCTTGTAACCCTGTGCGGCACCGACGAGTGCCAGGCCAATACCGGTGTTGCCGGAGGTGGCTTCAACGATGGTGCCGCCAGGCTTGAGCTGGCCGGATTCTACGGCGGCGTCGACAATCGCCTTGGCGATGCGGTCCTTCACGGAGTTGGCCGGGTTAAAGGACTCGACCTTTACCAGCACCTCAGCGTCGAGGCCCTCGGTAAGGCGGTTGAGGCGGACGAGCGGGGTGCCGCCGATGGTTTCCAGAATGTTGTTGTAGACAGCCACGATGTGGACTCCTTTGGAAATAAGTTCTGACTTACAGCAGACACCTTACACTCCGCTAGTAGACAAAGTGGTATATAAATTCTGGACAGAGCATTCGGGCATATGATGTGGGATTCTCAGACTGTGAGCTGCGTGGCGCGATTTAGAATTACCCCCGTCGGCCGGTTATACTTCACAAACAGTGTTCGCCTACCCCCGTTCGCAGCGGGGAATATGGGTGCACCTGCTGGTTACCCCCGAGTAAGAGAGAGTCTCATGGAGCCGCATCGACTCAAGGATGACGACGAGGCCGTACGCGCAGCGCTGTCGTCGTTGAAGACTGCTACGGGTATTCCCGTCACTATGTACGGAACCCTATTGCCGGATAATCGTTTGCAGATTACCCAGTGGGTAGGTCTGCGCACTCCGGCGCTACAGAACCTCGTGATTGACGCCAATGTGGGCGTTGGTGGGCGCGTGGTGAGCACGCGCCGCGCTGTCGGTGTTTCTGACTACACTCGTGCCACGACCATTAGTCATGAGAATGACCGCTATATCCAAGACGAGGGCCTGCACTCCATCGTCGCAGTTCCGGTCACTGTCCAACGTGAAATCCGCGGTGTCCTCTACGTCGGCGTTCACTCGCCGGTGCGTTTGGGTGACAAGGTGATTGAGGAAGTCACCATGACCGCTCGTTGTCTGGAGCAGGACCTTGCAGTGAATTCGGCTCTTCGCCGCGCTGATGGCGGAAAGGGCGGAGCCGCGCGTGGACACGTGATGAATGGCGCGGAGTGGGAACAGGTACGTTCTACTCACTCCAAGTTGCGCATGCTGGCTAACCGCGTCTCGGATGAGGATCTGCGTAAGGAACTCGAGGCTCTCTGTGACCAAATGGTCTCTCCGGTACGCGTCAAGCAGTCCACCAAGCTGTCTGCTCGCGAGCTCGATGTTCTGTCGTGCGTGGCACTCGGCCATACCAACGTGGAAGCCGCCGAGGAAATGGGAATCGGTGCTGAGACCGTGAAGTCTTATTTGCGCTCTGTGATGCGTAAACTTGGCGCTCATACCCGTTATGAAGCGGTGAATGCAGCTCGTCGTATCGGCGCGTTGCCCTGATTGTAGGTAAGTTGGGTGGGCGTGAAAGACCAATTTATTGTCTCCGGTGGGGCGCGCCTGCAGGGCACCGTCAAGGTGGACGGTGCCAAAAACAGTGTGCTGAAGCTTATGGCTGCGGCCTTGTTGGCGGAGGGCACCACCACGCTGACCAACTGTCCTGAGATTCTCGATGTCCCCCTGATGCGCAAGGTCCTCGAGGGCCTTGGATGCTCGGTGGAGATTGAGGGCCACACGGTGCGCATTACGACACCCGCCGAGCTCCATTCCAACGCTGACTTCGACGCGGTGCGCCAGTTTCGCGCTTCGGTCTGCGTGCTTGGCCCCTTGACCTCGCGATGTGGGCACGCCAAGGTGGCGCTCCCCGGCGGCGATGCTATCGGCTCCCGCCCGCTCGATATGCACCAATCTGGTCTCGAGAAGCTCGGTGCAAGTACCCGCATTGAGCATGGAGCTGTCGTGGCTGAAGCGGAGCACTTGCGCGGTGCCAGCATCAAACTCGACTTTCCTTCTGTGGGTGCGACCGAAAACATTCTTACTGCCGCTGTTCTTGCGGAGGGCGAAACTCAGTTACATAATGCCGCCCGCGAGCCGGAGATCGTGGACTTGTGCCTCATGCTCAAGGAGATGGGTGCTGATATCGAGGGTGAAGGTACGTCCACCATCACCATTAGGGGAGTGGAAAAGCTGTACCCGACTGAGCACGAGGTCATTGGTGACCGCATTGTTGCCGGCACCTGGGCCTACGCTGCTGTGATGACGCGGGGTGACATTACAGTTGGGGGCATTGCGCCAAAGCATCTGCACCTCCCGCTGGAAAAGCTCAAATCTGCCGGCGCCGAGATTGAGGCCTATGTCAACGGATTCCGCGTGCGCATGGACCGCCGTCCATCTGCCGTGGACTACCAGACCTTGCCGTACCCTGGCTTCCCCACGGATCTACAACCGATAGCCATCGGCCTTTCTTCTGTAGCGCAGGGAACCTCCATCATCACAGAGAATGTCTTCGAGTCTCGTTTCCGCTTTGTCGATGAGATGCTGCGCCTCGGTGCCGACGCGCAGGTTGACGGCCACCACGTGGTCATTCGTGGTCAAGAACGGCTGTCTTCCACTCATGTCTGGAGTTCCGACATTCGCGCCGGTGCCGGATTGGTCCTCTCCGCACTGTGCGCGGATGAGACAACAACGGTCCACGACGTCTTCCACATTGATCGCGGTTACCCGAACTTCGTGGAAAACCTTCAGGCCTTGGGCGCCACCATCGAGCGCACGCAAGAGGAAGAGCTCTACTAAGGAGCAGTGCTTGGCGACGTTTCCCTGGTCCAACGTGGTGGTTGTACTGGGGATTTGTTGTTTGTTGGGGGTGTGCGTATATTTATGCGAGTCGCCGCGAGGTAGCCGTGAGGTTAACTGGTGGTAGA
>NZ_JASPGN010000006.1:188037-193573 GCF_030232655.1 Corynebacterium sp. MSK218 | reverse complement strand
CACTACATCTTGCGGTGCCTGATCCACTCCGGACAACTACAGGACAAAATCAACGCACTCTAAAACCGGAAGGGCCCCTTTAATCTGGTCCCTTTGCACAGTGAAGGGACCATGTAGATGGCAAAAACATGGAATAAACGGTCCCTTTGGTCTGGAAAGGGACCAAAGTAAAGGGACCATCTGGGCCTGCAGGGCGGCGGTGCGGAGTGCTGGGAGGCAGTGGTCAGAGGATGCGAAGGATCGAGTTCATCGCCCGCATGAGGTCCGCGCGGCACGCATCGGCGGCGGCATCGCGCTCGCCTTGCGCGATGAGGTGAGCTAGTTCGATGTTGGGCTGCACGTGGTTATCGTGAATCTGCGGGTAGCGCTCCAGCGTGAGCAAGAAGGTTAGCCGCATGCGGGCGAGCAGGTGGGACATGGTGCGGTCCAAGGTCGGGGAGCCCAAGCCCGCGACGAGCTGCTGGTGGAAGCGCTGGTTGAGGAGGGGGCGGGGAGCGTCGTCAAGCACGGCGGATTCCGTGAGACGAACGAGCTCGCCTGGGTCCGGGAACGTACCGTAGCGCGCCGCAGCAGGCTCGATGGCGGCACGCGCCAGGTAGAGGTCGCGCACGAAATCCTCGTCCGGGGTCGCGATGAAGACGCCGCGGTGCGGGATGCGCTCGACGATGCGCTCCGCCGCCAACATGGCAAAGGACTCCCGCAGGGTGTTGCGGGAGCAGTCGAAGCGCTCGGACGCGCGGACCTCATTGAGCTGCTGGCCGGGCATGTATTCGCCCTCGGAGATGGCGGCGCGCAGCGCGGCGGCGACGGAATCTGCAAGCATGCGACTTACAGTAGCCTGCCGACTAGCTGATGGTGGCGATCACCGCGCCCGGTTCGAGTCGCGCGCCTTCCTTGGCCACGAGCGAGACCGTGCCCGCGGCCGGAGCCTTGACGGCGGATTCCATCTTCATGGCCTCGATGGTCGCGATGGCCTGGCCTTCCTCGACCTTCTCGCCCTCGGCGACGTTCCACGCCACAAGGTTGGCCTCGTACGGGCAGGTCACGTCGTTTCCTCCGGCACCGGAGCCTGCGCTTGCCGACGCCCCCGATACCTGCGCGCCCTGCGCACCCGCTGCCAAGAGGTCGGAGGGGAAGCCCACGCTGACGATCTTGCCGTCGATTTCCAGGGCAACTCGCGTGCGCTTGGCATAGATGGCCTCGACGGGCGCGACGTGGCTCGTGGCCTCAGCAGATGGGCGGTAGTTGTGGTCGAGCCAGTCGGTGTAGATGCCTGCCGTGGCCTCAGGATCACTGTGGTCCACGAGGACCTGCGAGGCCACCATGTCGCGGTGGAACGGCAACACGGTGCGCACACCTTCAATGTCGAACTCCTTCAACGCCTGCTTGGCGCGGTTCAGTGCAATCTCGCGGGTAGGTCCCCACACCAGCAGCTTCGCGACGAGCGAGTCATAGTAAGGCGGCACAATAGACCCGGAGCGCACGCCCGAATCGACGCGAATGCCGGGGCCCGTCGGCGGCTCGAAGCGCACGACCGTGCCCGGGCACGGCGCGAAGCCGTTGAGGATGTCTTCGGCGTTGATGCGGAACTCGAAGGCGTGGCCGTTGGACTGCGGATCGCCATCGAAGGAGAGGGGTTCGCCGGAAGCGATGCGGAACTGCTCCGCAATAATGTCCACGCCGGTGACCATCTCGGTCACGGGGTGCTCCACCTGCACACGGGTATTGACCTCGAGGAAGGAAATGGTGCCGTCCTCGGAGACGATGTATTCGACCGTGCCGGCACCGGTGTAGCCAACCTTCGCGCAGATGGCGCGGGCACCTTCGTGGATGCCGTGGCGTTGGTCGTCGGAAAGCGCGGGCGCCGGGGCTTCCTCGATGAGTTTTTGGAAGCGGCGCTGCGTGGAGCAATCGCGGGTACCCAGCACGGCGACGTTGCCGTGCGTATCGGCCAGAATCTGCGCCTCGACGTGGCGCGGGTGGGTCAGGAACTTCTCCACGTAGCATTCTGCGCGGCCGAAGGCCTCCTTGGCCTCGCGGCCAGCGGAGTTGAAGGCGGCTTCGATGTCCTCAAGATTCTCAACTACCTTGAGACCGCGGCCGCCACCACCGTAGGCGGCCTTAATGGCGATGGGCAGGCCGTGCTCCTCAGCGAAGGCGCGGGCTTCTTGCCAGTCATCGATGGGATCGGAGGTACCGGGTGCCAGGGGTGCGCCGACCTCCTCGGCTACGCGGCGCGCAGCAATCTTGTCACCAAGTAACTCGATGGACTCAGGCGATGGGCCAATCCACGTCAGGCCGGCCTCGGCCACGGTGCGGGCAAAGTCGGCGTTCTCCGAAAGGAAGCCGTAGCCCGGGTGGATGGCATCGGCACCGGCGCGCACAGCGATATCGAGCAGCGCTGGCACGTTCATATAGGTATCCGCTGCGGTGTTGCCGGGCAGAGCATAGGCTTCGTCGGCCACCTGGGTATGCAGGGCGCCGGCATCGGCCTCCGAGTAGATGGCGATGGAACGAATGCCCAGGTCGCGGGCGGTACGGGCGATACGGACGGCGATCTCGCCGCGGTTAGCAATAAGGACTGCAGAAATCATGGTTAACCTTCTGGATGTTTAAGCGAGTTCAAAGCGGACCGTAGCCCCCGGCGGGAGCTGTGCGGCAATATCAATATCTTCTTCGAGGACGGTAGCGATGACCGGATAACCACCGGTGACGGCGTGGTCGCGGAGGAAAATGACCGGCTCGCCACTTGGCGGAACCTGGACGGAACCGGCCACCATGCCCTCCGACGGCAGTTCGCCCTCGCGGGAGCGCTCCAGGCCGCTGTCACCCGAAGGACCCAGCAGGCGCACGCCCACGCGGTTGGACTGCGAGGTCACCGTCCACTCGGTGGACACGAAGACGTTGAGGCTATCGGGCGTGAACCAGTCATCGCGCGGTCCCAGCACGCAGCGCAGGACGCCCTGAGTCTGGCCTTGTGCACCTTCACCCACACGCAGCGGATTGGCCAGCTGCGCATCGGTCATGGCGGTGGAGCGGGGGAGGACACCGATGACGTCGCCCAGCCGCACCGGCTGAGGTCCCAGCCCGGAGAGCACGTCCGTGGAGGCCGAGCCCAACTCCGCATCCGCCACAATGCCGCCGCGGATGGCGATGTAATTGCGCAGGCCTACCGTAGCCGGTTCCACCGTCACCGTGGACCCGGCCGTAACGAGAACCGGGCGGGCGAGGGCCACCGGCATATCGTCTAGCAGGACGCGGGACTGTGCGCCGGTGACGCACATGACGGCGTCGGTTAGCGCGCGCAGGCGAATGCCGCCGATGTTCTCTAGCACCGTCGCACCGCGCGGGTTACCCACGGCGACGTTTGCGGTGGCCGCAGCTGCCTGGTCTGCTGCGCCCGACGGTGTGACACCCAGATTGCCGCGGCCCGGGCGGCCTTGGTCCTGGAAAAGCGTGAGCAAACCAGCATCAAGGACCTCCATGCGGGGCAGGCGCGCCGGGGTGCGGCGACCAAAAGGCGTGGTAGACACAACATCCGGCAGCGAGCTCACCGCACGGTAGCGCACGCGGTCACCCGGCTGCACGAGCGCAGGTGGCTGGGCGTCGGACTCCCACATCGGGGTCGTCGTCGTACCCAGCAGCTGCCAGCCGCCAGGAGAAACGCGCGGGTACACCGCGGAGAAACCACCAGCGATACCCACCGCACCGGCCGGAACCGCGGTGCGCGGAGTAGCGCGGCGCTCGATGTTGAAGTTCTGTGCCGGGTCCGCCGGGGTGCAATAGGTAAAGCCGGGCGCGAAGCCACCAAACGCCGCGAGCCATTCCGTCGACGTGTGCCACTCAATGAGCCCCTCACGAGACATGCCCATGAGCTCGGCGGCCTCATCCAGATCCTCGCCGTCATACTGCACGTCAATCTCCACCAAGCGCGGATCCTCACCCGCATGCGCGGCGGGGCGGAAATCCTGCAACCTCTCGGCAGCCGCCGCAGCAGAATTCGGGGTAGCAAACGTTAACAGCAGGGTGGTCGCTGCAGCGATGGCGTCGACCTGGTCTTTGAGCGGATGGGCATCCAGCGCCGCATGCCACGCCATGACCTGGGACAAATCCTCCAGTTCAATAAGCAGCGCGCGGGTTCCCACAGGGTGGATATGCATTAGACAACGCTCCGAATCTCAATACCGCGCGCCTTCAGCTCCTCCACCACGCCGCGCAGCAGTGCTACCGCACCAGGCGAATCTCCATGCGTACATACCGAGTGCGCATCCACGTTGAGGACGGTGCCGTCGATGGCCGTGATGGATCCGGTTTCGGCGACGTCGAGCACGCGCTTGACGACGTCCCCCTCATCACCCATCACCGCATTCGCCTCTCGCCGCGAGACGAGCGTGCCATCGGGGTTGTAATTGCGGTCCGCGAAGGCCTCGCGGATGACGGTAAGCCCCTTCTTCTCTGCGATATCGACAGCCACGCCGCCCGGCAGGAGCATGACCGGCAGATCGCCGAAGGCCTTAATGCCGTCGATGACCGCATGTGCTTGCGCTTCGTGGTGAACGATGGCGTTGTACATCGCGCCATGCGGCTTAACGTAGGCGACCTTCGTGCCGTTGGCCCGGGCCAAAGCCTGCAGAGCACCGATTTGGTAGGTGACCTCGTCTGCCAGCTCAGCCGGGTTGTAGTCGATGAAACGGCGGCCGAAAGCGGCCGGGTCGTTGTAGCCGACGTGCGCGCCAACCGTCACGCCAGCCTCCGCGGCCGCCTTCAGTGTTCCTGCGATGGAGTGCGGGTCACCCGCGTGGAAACCGGTGGCCACGTTGGCGGAGGAGACCAGCTGGAGCATGGCCGCATCGTCGGCGACGGGATTGCCCGCGGTGGTCTCGCCGAGGTCGGCGTTGAGGTCTATGTGCAGCGCGCTCATGGTTCTCCCTAAATCCCAAATTGTTGAACAATCTTAGGGTGTTTAGTGTAGCCCGCGTCACGTAGGTTTGTGAAGTGTGTCCCTCATTTGCGTAAGGATGGGGGAGTGACCTGCGCCGTCCGGGGTGCACCAAAGGCTCTCACTGTGGTGTTTCGTCGAGAGGTGTGCCCGCTGTGCCGCCGCCACTTCGCTGATGGTTCTCGTCACAAGGTGTCACTCGTCAGGTTTGACTGGCCCAAATGAACCGTATGACGCGACCTAGATGCTCTCCATCCTTGCCATATCGAGAGAAGAAGACGCCCGCTCCGCACGGACAGTGTGCGGGAGCGGGCGGGGAGTATCAGCCGCTAACTTTTAAAAAGGAAGCTTGATGTTGAGAGCGTCCTTGACGAACGGGAAGGCAGCTGCGATGGCAGCGAGTACGCCGCCGACGATTGCAAAGATGCCCAGCGTGGAAGGCTTGCCGTCCTCGGAAGACAGTGCGTCCTTAAAGGAGCTCTTCTTGTCCTTGTTCTGATCGCCCTTGTCCTTGCCGGCATCAGCGTCGCCTTTGTCCTTGCCGGCGTCAGCGTCGCCTTTGTCCTTGCCGGCGTCAGCGTCGCCTTTGTCCTTGCC
>NZ_JASPGN010000006.1:0-187937 GCF_030232655.1 Corynebacterium sp. MSK218 | reverse complement strand
TCAGCGTCGCCTTTGTCCTTGCCGGCGTCAGCGTCGCCTTTGTCCTTGCCGGCGTCAGCGTCGCCTTTGTCCTTGCCAGCATCAGCGTCGCCTTTGTCCTTGCCAGCATCAGCGTCGCCCTTGTCCTTGCCAGCATCAGCGTCATCATCCTCGCGCTTGTCACTTTCGGAACCGCTGTCGTTGTTGCCAGTCCCCCATTCGTCGAGGTCGATAGGCTCAGAAGAACACACGTCCGCCCCGTCCTTAGCCATCTGGAAAACGTCGGCGCGGTTCAGTGTGACATTTTCATCGTCGGTGGCCTGCCACAGGAATTCGGAGACCTTCTTGAAAGTGTGCTCCTTGCCTTCAACGGAGGCGGTGAACTCAGCAGACGGGGAGCCGCAGTCATTGGCGGAAGCGACAGCAGTGCCGGAAAGGGCGAGGGAACCAGTCAAGGTAGCGGCTAGCAGGCCGCGAGAGAAGGTAGACATAAAAACTCCAAGGATAGGTAGTAGGTGAAAAAGATCGTGAAAGGTGGATTGAGCCTTTCCGTTAACCGATATCGGTTGGCTTCGGAGTGTAACCCAGTTCCCACGCCGGTGATTGGTGTTTGGCGAAAAACCCGCGACTTTTGGGACTACTCCCCATGAATTCACAAAGGCACCCCCAATCCACGCGATGGTGGTGGGGGTGCCTACGCCTATCAACGTCCCTCAGGACGCTCAAGCTTCAGAATTAGAATGGAAGCTTGATGTTCAGAGCCTGGGCAGCGGCCGGAACAGCAGCAGCGATTGCGCCAAGAACGCCGACGACGATGGCGGCGATGCCCAAGCCGGTCGGCTTGCCTTCCTCGGAGGACAGCTTGGCCTTGAAGTCGTCGAAGGAGCTCTTCTCCTTCTTGCCTGCATTGTCCTTGCCCGGCTTGTCCTCGCCCTTACCTGGCTTGTTCTCGCCGGTCGGCTTGGTTTCGCCGGTCGGCTTGTTCTCGCCGGTTGGCTTGTTCTCGCCGGTCGGCTTGGTTTCGCCGGTTGGCTTGGTTTCGCCGGTTGGCTTGTTCTCGCCGGTTGGCTTGGTTTCGCCGGTTGGCTTCTCATTGTTGCCCTCGGCAGGGGCATTGATTGGGATAATCGGGTCCTCGCCGTTCTCGCCGGCCGTTACTACGGCGTCAACGAGGTCGTTGCCGTTGAGCTCGGTGTTCTCCTCGGCGGAGGCAGCTGCAACGCCGGCCATGGTCAGGGAGCTGGCCAGAGCGGCAGCAGTGAGGTTGCGGGAAATGCGCTTCATATTTCTTCTCCTAGGGAATTCGGGGACGTTGTATGAAAAGTCAATGTCGACATCAGTAGCGTGACCGCGTATTGAAATCGACTTCACACATGCTAACGAAGGACGGCGCAGGATTTGCCAAGCTGTGAAAGGTTATATGGGTATTCCACGGCAGCTGCCAAGGGCTTATCAGTGCACGATAATGTTCGCTGTCGCCGCTATGGTGCTACGAAAAAGCGAAAAGGTCTGCAAGGTGGTGGTGCAGTTGGGGAGAAGGCGTGGGGAAGCCGCCGAGGGGGTTGACAGGCTTTATGTAGGAAATGTGCGAATGGTTTCGGCGTCGGAAGTGTGATTAATGGGTGAAGCGCAACATATTTACGCATAGTTATGAGACAATTCACACACCTGCAACCCCCTAAGGAGAACTCATGCAATGGACAAAAGTAGGCGCGAGCCTCGCCGTAGTTGTCGCAGCGGCTGGCCTGGCCGCCTGCGGAGGAGACGGTTCCGGTGACGCGGCGGATGTTGATTTCATCAGTACCAACTCCACCGAACCCCAAAAGCCGCTCATCCCCGCGGACACCAGCGATGTGCCGGGAGCAACGCTCATTGACCTCATCTACTCAGGACTCGTGTACTTCGATGAGAACGGCGAGGTTCACAATGATCAGGCAGAAAGCATTGAGAAGACCGATGATGTGACCTACAAGGTCACGCTCAAGGAGGACGCGGTGTTTTCCGACGGCTCCCCGGTGCGTGCCCAGGACTATGTCGACACATGGAACAACGCGGTAGAAAACAGCATGCTCTCTGCCTATTTCTTCGAGCCCATCAAGGGCTACAAAGAAGGTTCAGCGAGCATGGAGGGGCTCAAGGTTGTCGATGAGAAGACGTTCACCATTGAGCTCGATGAGCCCACTGCGGATTTCGAAACGCGCTTGGGCTATTCCGTTTTCTTCCCAATGCACGAATCAGCCTTCGATGACATCGATGCATACGGCCAAAACCCGGTAGGAAGCGGCCCCTATAAGCTGCAAGAATGGAACCATAACCAAAACGCGATCCTCGTTCCCAATGAGAAGTATGAAGGTGACCGCAAGGCGCAGAATGATGGTTTGAACTTCGTATTCTATGCCGATGCCAGCGCAGCATATGCGGATCTACTCTCGGGGAATCTGGATGTTTTGGACTCGGTTCCGTCCTCGGCCATGGCCAACTTTGAAACGGATCTCGGCGAACGTGCAGTGAATGAACCTGCTGCTATCTTCCAGTCCATCACTATTCCCGCAGGGGATGAGAACTTTAGCGGGGAGGCGGGGGCGTTGCGTCGACAAGCACTGTCCATGGCCATTGACCGCGACGAGATTACTAAGACCATTTTCCAAGGGACGAACATTCCGGCGGTGGACTTCACCTCGCCCGTGCTTAACGACGGCGCCACGGACATCCCCGGCAACGACGTCCTGACCTATAACCCGGACAAGGCTCGTGAGCTGTGGGCCAAGGCGGAAGAGATGAAACCGTTTGAGGGGCCGTTTACCGTGGCGTATAACTCCGATGGCAGCCACAAGGAGTGGGTCGATGCCGTCGTGAATTTTATCCGGAACACCCTTGATATCGATGCACAGCCAGCGCCGTATCCGGATTTCAAATCGCTGCGCGATGAAGTGACAAACAAGACGATCGAGGGCGCCTTCCGCACCGGTTGGCAGTCGGTGTATCCGTCGCCGTCGAGCTTCTTGGAGCCGCTGTATGCCACAGGAGCTGCGACTAACGACGCCGACTATTCCAACCCCGAGTTTGATTCGCTTCTGAAGAAGGCTGCTGCGGCATCCAACGAAGGCGAAAGCGTTGAGCGGGTCAATGATGCCCAAGCAGTACTCATGCAGGACCTTCCCGCAATCCCGTTGTGGTACACCAACTCCACCGGTGGCTACTCCGAGCGTGTCGACAACGTGATTTTCACGTGGAAATCGAAGCCGCTGTACTACAACGTGACGTTGAAGTAGATCGCCATACGCCCTGCTACGCGAAAAGCGCTCCTCAACGATTAGTACTGAGGAGCGCTTCGTCGTGATCGTTAGCAGCTGTTAGAAAGGCAGCTTGATGCCGAGGGACTTTGCCACGCTCGGAGCGACAGCGGCGATTGCGCCCACGACGCCGAGGACAGCTGCGATGATGGCAGCAATGCCCAGGTCGGTCGGCTCGCCATCGGCGGAGCTCAGTTCCTCATCGAAGGAGCTGGACTCCGCAGTTGGGGTCTCAATCTGAGAGGGGGTCTCGGACGGCGTTGACGGAGCTTCAGGTGCCGGGGTCGCCGATGTCGTGGTCTCCGTCGTCGTCGTGGTGGTGGAGGTCGGCGGGTTGTTGATGATGGATTCCTGGATTAGTGCTGCAGCCTCATCCTGAACACCGCAGGCTTGAGTATCAGCCTTGGCGATCTCCATGACCTCAGCGCGGTTGAGTGTTAGTTCCTTGTTGTCAGCAGCGCGCCACAGGCCAAAGGATTCCTGCGTGAAGGTGTGCTCTTCTTCGTCGATGGTGGTGGTGAACTCTGCGGCTGGTGCCCAGCAGAAGTTGATCTTGGTATCAGTCTCCTGAGTAGCCTCTTCATCAGCGGAAGCGATGGTGGTGCCGGCCAAGACGAGGCAGCCGGTCAGAGCGGTAGTGGCGAGAGTGAGCGAAGTCTTCTTCATATTCTTCTCCTGGGAATAACAGCGATAGACGCTGGGAAAATGAGACGATTCTAGATTAGCTGATACAGATGTGAATGGTGTGCTCAATGGCGGCTTGTTGTGCTCTGAGCGCCAAGGTGTCATCAAAAACACACAAACCGCATGCCACCGCTCCCGATTAAAGGGGGTGGCATGCGGTGCTCCCGCGTCCTAGCGCGGGAGTGGGCCTATGAGTGTTTTAGATGAAGAGCTTGCGGCGAGCAACGAATGCGCCGGCAGCAATCATGGCTGCGATAGCCAGTGCAGCGAGGCCGCGGGCCACGGTGTTGGAACCGGTCTCGGCGGAGATACCACGGGACTGAGCCTGGGACTTCTCAGCGGTGCTCTCAGCCACCTTGCCGCCCTGGGCGATGACCTCGTCCTTGTTCTCCTTGAGCATCTGCTCAGAAGCTGCCTTCTCCTCAGCGGAAGGAGCGTCCTTCTGAGCAGCCTCTTCGGTCTTGACGTAGGTCTTGCCGTCCTTAGCCAGGTACCAGGTCACGCCACCGATGATGAGGGCAGCCGGGAGCGCCAGCCATGCCAGCTTCTCGGTGTCGAAGTCAGCATCATCCGCAGGGGTGGAAGGGGCCTGGGAGCCACCCGTCGGAGCAGTCTCGGTACCGGAAGGCTTAGTAGGTTCTTCCTTGCCAGCCTCCGGCTTTTCAGAGCCCGGGGTTTCAGGCTTCTTAGAGCCCGGGGCCTCCGGCTTTGCGGAACCCTGCTCGGATCCGCCAGTGCCGTTGTCGATCGGGGTGTCAACCTTGGACGGGCCAGCCGGAGCCGGATCCGGGTTTTCCGGTGCCGGTGCCGGGGCTTCCTCCTCGTCGCCTAGCTGAATGGTGGTCGTAGGGCCTTCCTCCTGGTTGTCTGCAGGAGCTTCCTTCTCTTGCAGACGCTCCCAAGCGGCCTGAGCCTGCTCAGCGGTGAGGGACGTGGAGCCAAGTTCGTTGGTGCTCTTGTAGGATCCGTCAGCCTGACGCTGGTAGGTGGTGCCTTCGAGCTCGAACACGGCCGGGGCCGGGATCTGCGCAGAGGCAACGGCGGTGCCGCCCAGTGCGAGGGAACCAGCCAGGACAGCTGCGGTCAGAGTGCGGTTGATGTGCTTCATGTGTTTCTCCTTGTGGGGTTGTGAGAGGGATTCACCCGACTTGAACCACAATAGTCACAACTTTCACATTAGTCACAGGAGTTATGGTGTGACTTCCCGTAACTTTTTAGGTATACGCGGAGTCATGTACGCAGCGTGTTCGATGCAGTGAAGCTTTCGGATAGAGCACAAATAATCCGCTTACACTGCGGGAATGCGGCAGTATTTGAAACCATGACCTGCGAAAATGTTCGACAAAGGCCCCTGGAAGTCGGGATCCCCCTGCATGGGGGGATGGCCGAGGGGTAGCTTAGCTCTGATCAGCGGCAGTTTCTGGTGCTGCGGTTATGCCTTCAAACTGCCAGCCCACGACCGCATTGCGCACGGCGGAAGCCAGCGGATTGGCCGGTTGGATGCAGCTGATGGTGAGCAGGCGGCCAGGCTTGGCATCGGCGCCCCAGATGCTTTCATCTTGCTCAAGGCCTTCCTTGGACGGGTCATGTAGATCCGTTGCGGTGTATACCAGCCACTGTTCGCCAGAGTTCTGCGTGCGCAAGAACAGCTTGTCGCCCACGGAGGCCTTGTGCGTATCGGCGCGACCGTCGTAGAGGTTATTGAACACTGCTGGTACGCCCGCGCCGGTATGCCCGGCAATGACCACGATGTCTGGCGAGTCCGTGCCGGGAAGCGCATAAGGCTTATCGTCTGCGGTATAGGTGCAGGCCTTATTCATCGAATCCGGGTTGATCTTATTGTCCTTGACCCTGCAGGAACCTTCCTCGAATTCTGCGCGCACATCAATCGCTGGGATGTACATCTCCACTGCGGGGGAGGGCTCGATGACGGCAGCGGGCTCCGCCACCACCTCCGTTGGCTGCGGTGCCGGCGCATCTGATTCCTGATTGAGGTTGAGCGCGGCAATGATACCGACGAACACCAGCGTCAGAATAAGGAGTACCCCCATCCCGCGGCGACTGCTGGGCTTGCGATGACGTGCTGCTTGGCGACGTCCCCCAGTTCCCCTCCTAGCCCTGTCCGGCACCGCATGGCTGGACGCTGTCCGAGCGGACGCCGACTGGGAAGCAGTGCGCCTGAATGAGGTCGACGTGGTTGGAGTAGAAGGGGAAGAAGCTATGCGCGTGTGGTCGGGACGCCGACGCGGCCGGTAGGGTGCGCGCTGCCTAGCAGAGCCCTCGCGGTCCTGAGGAGAGCGGTCACGACGCCTAGCGCGTTCCTTGTGAAGATCAATGCGGATCCCCTCTTCCGGCAGGCGGTAGTCGTCGCGCCGCGCCGAGTAGCGAGAATCCATGGGCAAGCTCCTGATGGTGAGGTGATTAAAGAAATAGGGTACTACTTCGTGGCAAGCTGATAGCGCAGCGCATACGTGATGAGCCAGTGGGTAGACATGAAGTCGCCGTCGATAAGCTGAGGCTCCGCACTAGTCGCCAGCGCTTGGGCGCGCGGTAGGGCAGAGGCGTCGAAATGCTCGGCGAGTTCAACAAGCATCCACGCCCTCGACAGCGCTAGGCCGTAGAGGTGGGCCAGGCGGCCATCGGTGGGGTCGAGGACCTCCGGGATCGTTGTCAGAAAATCCAGTGCTTCGGCGCGGTGGGGAAGGAATCCATCGAACCACTCGTCGAAATCCGGCAGCACGCGGGACATGAGTAGTGCTTCTGATAACCCGTTGGACAAGAAGTCATGTCCGGAAAGCTCCCACTCGAGCGGATAGTTACGGTCACTACCGAACAGTCGAACAGCAGCTTCGCGCACCGAATTTGCCAGTGAATCCAACCCGAGTTTCTCTGCTGCTTCGAGGATGAGGAAGAGGTTGAAAGCGGTATTGGAATGCATGCCGTGGCGTACCGGCTGGTTAAGTGAGGCGAGCCAGCTTTGGCAATGCTGCGCGGTCAGCGCAACGAGCTTATCCATCGCATCGCTGGGTCGGACCGACGCTAACTGGAGCAGCCACGCGCGCCCATAAGGCATTTCATAGCCCGGATGCTGCGTAAGGTACTCAAGTTCCACGGCGAGGGCGTTGGGGCTGAGGCGTTCGTCGAGAAGCGCGGCAAGTTCGGCCGGGGACTCTGGGCCGAGAGTTGTGTCCAGAAGCACCCCTGAATATTGCATATGGACACTGGAATGCCAGTCGAAACACCCATAGAAACTCGGGTGCAGCTCCCGCGGGCGCACGTGGCAATCATCGGCGGACGCGCTCGTATGGTGCATGGCGGCGGGAAACTCGCGCTCGAGGACGCCCGCAATCCCACTCGCCCATACACTAGCCATGGTCTCAAACTCTGTCATGAATCAAGTATGGCAGAGACCCCGGACATCTATTATGGCCTGCAGTTTCGTGGTTGTTCGCTACAGGGAAAGTGCAGCCTTCAACTGCGGGAGGAAGAACTCTGCTGCATTGACAAGCCCAACCAGCGTCGCGGTGACGAGAGCAACGACGCCGCCGGCCGCCAGCAGGGAGAGACGCTTTTCCTTCGTGTCAATCTGTTCAAGTTCGCGCTCGTTCTCCTCACGCAGCGCGTCTTTGACGTTGATGTCCATGAGGAACTCGCCCCATTTCTGGGAGGCGAGCCGGTACTCCTCTTCGGCTGCTTTTATCTCTTCCGCTGAAGCGCCGGAACTCTTCAATTCTTCTAGCTTGAGGCGGGCGTCTTCAGCCTCCTGCCACATCTCTTTGGCTCGTGCTTCATCTTCTTTAGATGGCTTGTACTCTTCGGCCTCGTCGGCCTTGCTGCTGAAAGCGCTGAAGCAGTCCTCGTGCAAGCACCGAGAAGATTCCACGTTGAGCTCCTGTGCTGTCGCAGTAGGAACCGTTACGAGGCCTGCGGCGATGACTGTTGCCATTCCAAGGCTGGACCGGCGATGCCACGAATTCATAGACGTCTCCTTCAATAGGGGAGGTAGGGAAGTGTCCTTACTGTATCGCGGGACGCGTCGGAGCGCTGAAAATTGGGAGGATTCTATTGATCAATAAACCATTCTTCCCTACCTGTATAGCCAGTATTCGTGTGGTATCGATCGGTTCAATCGAACATGTGAGCGGGTATGTGAGTTTTTGTCTTAGCCTCTTTCTAGTGTGTAAAGCAGACATCTGAAGCGTCGGGGAATCGGTTCATTGTGGGACGCAAAGGTGTCTACAGCACAGGATGCAGTTCACAAAACGGACTGCTGCACAACTCACGAGGGGGAGCCATGAGGTTCTTAGAACAAAAGCCGACAACTTTTAGTAAAGGGCAGATACATCGAATAGGCAGTGCGCTGCGAAATGGAGAGGCGATTGATGAGGAGAGGTTCGGGCTATTCCTAGATCAGCAATCGGCGCTTTGTGATGTGGTGGTTCGCGAAGCAGGTAAGACGATGGCAGGTCTTGAGAATCCACTGGAGCTGGCTTCAAACTCTTTCGTCGAGCCTGACTCCGACACTTATTTTTTAGGTTCACGCGTAAAGACGAGGGATACCCTTGTAGAAAAACTACGCCGCATGCCCAGTTTTCCATTGGAGAACATTCAAGATGTTTCCGGGGTGCGAATGGATTTTGATGTGACTTTGACTGAACAGACAGTTTTAGCGCACCTCCTTTCTAAGTCCCTAAAAGCGGCTGGTGCGAAGAGAATTGAGATCCGCGACATGCGCGATGAACCGCATTCAGGCTATCGAGCTGTTCATTTGCATGTGATTTCGGAGGCGGGCCGTGCGGAGTTTCAATTGCGCACGGCACTTCAGTCTCAATGGGCGAACCTTTATGAAATGGCTGGAGACTTGTACGGAAGAGAAATTCGATACCTCGAATTCGGAGGAGAAATTCCTGCAGAATTTGAAACTGAGACCCGTGTTTTGCATGAACTATCAGAAGTTGTCAACAGGGTGGAAAGGCTCGTTGATATTCTTACTGAACCTTTTGAACGCGGCGGAACTGTTGGAACCACTCAAAATGAAGCACGTCAACTGCGGCGGCGCATGTATAGGATGCTAGATAAACTGATGCGTGAATTCGAGGAACGTCGAATTCATCGTGACATGGAAGGAGAATAGTTCGATGCCGGCCTATCTCATCAAATATCACCGCCCGACGGGAGCGCTCGAAGTCACCGAGTACGAATCCCTGATTGAAGGAACCCGCGCTCGTCATGAATTGGATCAAGTGAATAAGGATCCTGATGTCGAGATCGTTGCTATTGGTGCTAAGAACTTGGAATCCGTCCGGCACACGCATGCGCGTTACTTCTTCCGTGAGAAAACCGCGCCGCCGTACCCTTTCGTGGCTTAAGGCTTAAGGATTAAGCCAGCGCAGCGAGAAGAGATTAGCTGCGCAGGATCTTCTCCATGGCCTTGCCTTTGGCGAGCTCGTCAACGAGCTTGTCCATGTAGCGGATGTTTTGCATCAGCGGGTCCTCGATGTCCTGGACCTTGTACCCGCAAATGCTCCCAGTGATAAATGAGCGGGACGGGTTGAGATGTGGTGCCTGTTCGAAGAATTCCTCGAGGGTGACCTCCTCCTCTCGCGCTCGCTCTAAGCCCTCAACTGAATAGCCAGTGAGCCAGGAGATAACTTCGTGGAGCTCGCTAACAGTCCTGCCTTTGCGCTCTACCTTGTTGACGTAGTGCGGGTAGATGTCGGCGAAGGGCACGGAAAAGATGCGGTGGGACATGTGAGCAGTTTATCCGCTGTCGCCGGTGTCGGGGCTGTTGGAGTCTTGCTTGGTGTTGCCTCCAACAGCACACGAGAAGCAGCGATGGGGCAGGGCATCAAATATTTCGTATCGACAATGCGCCTTCTTTCTTCGCAGCGAAGCATTGGATTGCAATGGCCAGAAGGCCCACGCCGGCACCTATGAGATCCGTAATGAGGTCCGGAGCCATCATCGTGAGGGCAGCTGCGGCGAACAGTACGCGGAGAAGCGGATTAGCGCGAACCATCAGGTGTCCTTCCACTGCAACAGATAAAAGAAGCACGCCAACAGTGCCTGTAATCGCTACGAGAATGGCTTCAAATGCAGAAACATCCTGAAGAAGCATCGCGGGATTGAAGACGAAAATGAAGGGAATGATGTAGCCGGCGAGAGACAACCGCATTGATTGGAAACCGGTCTTGACGGGATCGGCTCCGGAGATACCCGCTGCCGCGAATGCCGCAAGTGCCACTGGCGGAGTGATGTTCGCGAAAAGGCCAAAGTAGAACACGAACATGTGGGCAACCAACGGTTCAACACCGAGCTGTCCGAGAGCCGGCGCAGCCATCGTTGCCGTAATGATGTAAGTCGGAATCGATGGCAGACCCATGCCAAGGATGATGCAAGCGATCATGGTCAAGACGAGGGACAGCAGGAGGTTGCCTGCACCAATGGTCACGATGGCATTTGCCAAAGTAACTCCGAAGCCAGTGAGGGTGACGACACCCACGACGATGCCAACGGCTGCACAGGCAATGGATACCGACACTGCAGTTTTGGCACCGAGAGCGAAGGAATCCAGAATCTCCATGATGCTCATACGTGTGGTCTTGCGCAGCTGGGCGACGACAAGGGTGACGATGATCGTCAGAAACGCCGAGAACAGGATGGTACGTCCGGTAAAGAACAACATGTAGACGAGGAAGATGAGCGGAATCGTAAGGTGACCGCGCTCCTTGAGGACTTCGGTTACTGCAGGGAGATTGTCGCGAGAGATTCCTTTGAGTCCCTGGCGGGTTGCACGAAGATGCACCTGGGCAATGACTCCGAGGTAGTAGAGCAGAGCGGGAACGAGCGCTGCGATAGCTACTTCTTTGTAAGGCATGCCCAACGTCTCAGCCATGATAAATGCAGCTGCGCCCATAATCGGTGGCAAAATCTGACCGCCAACTGAGGCTGAGGATTCCACAGCACCAGCGAAAACCGGTTTGTAGCCGACACGCTTCATCATCGGAATAGTAAAAGCACCGGTGGTGACAACGTTTGCGACTGCAGCACCATTAATGGAGCCCAAGAAACCGGATGCCACGACAGCTACCTTTGCTGGGCCACCTTTGGTCTGTCCAGCGAGGGCAAGAGCAATATCGTTAAAGAACTGTCCCATGCCTGACTTCTGAAGCACAGCTCCGAAGAGGACAAAAAGGAAAATGTACGAAGCGGCAACGCCAATTGCCGTACCAAAGATTCCTTCGGTCGTCAGATAAGTAAAGTTGAGGGTCTTTTCCCAGTCGTAGCCACGGTGTCGCAACATGCCCGGCATCTCACGTCCATACACAGAATAGAGAAGGAAGAGGATGGCAAGCACCGGTAGCGCCCAACCGGTAATTCGACGAGCGGCCTCAATGACCAACACAACCAGAATCGCCGCGAAGACAATATCGAGAGTTGTAGGTATACCGGCTCGACGGACTATGTCCTCATAGTTGAAAATGACGTAGACCGCGGTGGAGATGGACGCAAGGATGAGAAGTATGTCGTAAAGCGGGATCTTCTCGCGTGAAGCCTTCATGAAGGGCGGGTACAAAGCGAATGCCAGTACCAGGATCATCGCAACGTGTACAGCTCGGTGTACCAGAACCGGCGGGGAGCCAAAGTAGGCCGTATACATGTGATACAGCGATACGATGATTGCAAAAGCCGTCACGATGACGTTCACCGGTGTGGAGACAAAATCCCTAAGGCGCGATTCGCGGTCAAACTTCTCTAGTATTTCCTGCGTTTCGGCACTGTTGGGCTCGGTGTCAATATGAATGCGGCCTTTGTCGTCCAGCTCTTTTTGTGAAAGGGTATCGACGTGGGCTGTCTCTGTTTCTTTAACCATGGTCTTTCTTTCTAACTATGTGCCGATATCAGCAGCTGTACCGACGAATGCAGTGGCAAAGGTGTGATGGGGAATCTCTTGCTGCAGAACTAATGGTTCTGAACGGTTCACGAAGAAGACTCGGAAAGTGTGATCGGTTTCGTGGGAGTGCACCCAATTGAGTTCCTCGATCTGGCGATCAATCTTCGAGGTATGGACGATGCCTCCCTCATTGACGGTGACCCCCTCTAAATCACTGGGGACTCCTGCACCAAAGCTTTTGAGGTAGACATCTGTAAGAAGAAGATGGTGGGAATCTATTCGATATATTTCGCGCCACGGTTCCTTTTCCACAGAGTGGATCCACTCGAGTTCAACGTGGTCAATCTGGCTAGTGGGCACCTCGAGGAAGACGACGTCGCCACGAGCGTCTGCCACGATAAGCTGCGATTTTTGAGGACGGTCTGACGTATCGGAAAAGGCGACGGGACCCACAACAGTCAGCGCAAGGACAACAACGCTGAGTACAGCGAAAAGTGTAATCGTTGAGCGCTTGGCCATGGCAGGTCCCAGTTCAGCGTTATTGCAGAGTTCGTTAGAGAGCCCCTACTTCTTCGAAGTACTTGCGGGCGCCAGGGTTTAGCTCAGTCGCAAGTCCATCTTCGACGGAGTCCAAGGTGATCTGCTTTGCTGCGTTGTGGGAAGCATGAATTGCATCGAGGTTTTCAAAGAGCGCCTTGGTGATTTCGTAGACCTGCTCGTCGTCGAGATGCGGCGAGACAAGGAGTTGGTTGGTGATAGATGCAGTCGGAACATCTTCGGCCTCATCGTAGGTACCACCAGGAATAACGTCTTCGTTGAAGAACGGGTACTTTTCGCGAAGCGTCTTCATGCCTTCGCCTTCGATAGGAACGATGACCACATCTTCAGTGGTGGCAAGATCCATGACGGAAGAGTTTGGAAGACCAGAGGTGACGAAAGCTGCATCAATCTGACCGTTCTTCATTTGGTCGATGGAGTCAGCATACGAGAGGAAGTCCTCGTTGATATCGTCATAGGACATGTTGTGGGCCTCGAGAATCATCTGAGCGTTGAGCTCAACGCCAGAGTTCTGGTCACCAACACCTACGCGCTTGTTTTTGAGATCCTCCACAGATTGAATTCCGGACTTCTTGGTGGTCACGATCTGAACGAAGTTGGGGTAGAGGGCGGTGATGGCGGTGAGCTCCTTAAGACCCTCCTTGTCTGCGAATGGGCCAGTTCCTTCGATTGCCTGACGGGTTGCATCGCCCATTGCAAAAGCGATTTCAGCGTCGCCGTCGGTAAGCAACTGAATGTTCTCAACGGAAGCACCAGTGGCCTGTACCGAAGAATCCGCGCCGAGTTTGTCACCGAGCACCTGCGACATCGAAGCACCAATTTGGTAGTAGGGGCCGGAAGTTCCGCCGGCAGCGATAGTCACGAAGTCAACAGTGCCATCACCTGAACCAGATCCAGAGTCTGAAGAAGAACAGCCGGTAAGAACTAGCGAAGCGGCTAATACGGTTGCGAGTGCTGAACGAATGCGCATGGTGGACTTCCTTTTCGGTACTGGTTATGAGTTAGGTAGTGAGTATGGTGAATCAAATCACCTGTAAGTGAGAGCTGTGCGTTATCGCACAACTTCTTGTTTTGGAAATGTAGCAACCCGGAAGGCCGGTCGATGTGAAAACCGTGAAATGGGGGTACATTTTCTTTCCCAATGTCCCTATGGGGCGGGAAATCCGGAAAATTCAGCGCGGATTGTTCATCAATCTTCCCTATTTGGGGAGGGGCTTGGTTGGGGTGGCATAACCAGCACATGCGATCTGTAGTGCGCGCAATTTTGCGACAATCTAGGGCCGCGCGAAAGGGACCCGTTGCCATTCTGCAAGGCTCTCGTTGCCGTTCTGCAAAGAGTTCATTGCCATTCTGCAAGCCCTGCGTTGCCATTCTGCAAGGGTTCCGTTGCCGTTTTGCAATGCCCGCGTTGCCGTTTGATCATGCCGTAAAACGCCAAAAAGAGGGCACCCGCGGCCGTCGTAAAGCGGCGTCAGGGTGCCCTCTGTGGTGGGGCTCAGGGAGGTGAGCTAGTTCAGTTAGTTCCAGACGGGGGCGTCGTCAAGCTGCAGCTCGGAGTAGCGCGCCTCCGGAACCGTGGCGGAGTAGGGCTTGCCCACAGCCTCCCATTCCTGGTCGGAGTTGCAGCGCACGTCCTGGCCGTCGGTGTCGAGCATGGTGAAGCCCCACACCAGCTTGCCCTGGGAGTTGGCCGGCAGCTCGTAGGGGCCGACCTTCTGGTTGAGCTTCCAGTGCTGCTCGTTGACGTAAGTGAAACCGTAGGTCTGGGTCAGCACCTTCGCCAGCTCGCCCACACCCTTGATGGAGCCGGAGACCTCGATGGTCTGCGTGCGGGCCTGAGTCACGGTGTGGCTGACCGGTACGGGTTCATCGTTGCGGTTGGCCACGCTCGTGGCGTCGGTTTGCTTAAACCAGCGGCGAGTAGCGGTGACGTAGGTGCCGTTCTCACCGGGCGTCGAGCAGTGCGTGCCCGGCTTGTGGTCCTCGTTCCAGCGCTGGGGCAGCTCGAAGTCCCCGCCGAAGTCCGCGGCGTGGGCAACGGGAGCGACCGCTAGCAGGCTCAGTGCGGCAAAGGTGCTCGCGATGGACTTCTTCAGCACGCCTTAACCCCAATCGTTGTTATCGCGCGTGGAGACCTCAATGTGGCGCTCCTTCGGCAGGGTAGCGGTGAAGGTCTCGCCGTTAGGCTGCCAGGTGTTATCGGAACCGCAGATGGTCTTCTGACCCTCAAAGTCGGAGACAACCCAGCCGGCACGCAGCACGGCGGTCTTACCCGGGGCGATGTTGTACGGGCCGACCTGTTCGCCGACCTCGTAGGACTGGGAATCGGTGTAGCTGGAGGAGAAGGTGAAGTTGATCAGATCCAGCAGCTTGAAGTCAACGCCGGCGGAAACGTTCCAGGTCTTGGTCTTGGTTTCCTTGATGGAGCGAGTAACCGGAAGCGGCTCGTCGTTGTAGTTGGACACGGTCCAGGAACCAGCAGAACCGTCGAAGTAGGTGCGCTTGATGTTCACGGTCTGGCCGGTGTCACCCGGGTTGGCGCAGTGCTCACCGATGGTCGTCGGGTTAGCCGGACCCAGGTCGCGAGCCGGCAGCGCGTTAGCAGCCGGAGCGAGGATGAGGCCGGAAGCAACGGCCAGAGCAGCGGTGGTGGAAGCAATCTTGGTCTTGAACATGGTGTTTTCTCCTTGAATACTTGAGAGGAATTAGTAGATGGTCTGGGTAGGAACCGGAAGGTCGCGGTACTCGTCCGGGGTGACGTCCTCGGTACGGGTGGAGCCGTCCTTGCCCGTGATGGTGGCCTCCGCCCAGAAGCCGCTGGGAGCGGTGGTCTGCTTGTAGTTGGAGGTCAGGCTGTACTTTCCGTCCTTACCGCAGTGAATCTCGCGGTAGTTGATGCGGGTCATGGTGGTGCCGTACTCCACGCGGACGCGCTCGCCCGGGGCTAGGTCGATGTGCTCGAGCTCAGTTCCCACCGGCATGTAGGCGCGCTTGACCGCACCGACGGATTCCAGCCAGCCCTTCGGGATATCGCCGCGGTTGCCCTGCCAGTTGGTGTACGGCGCGTGCTCCGCGCCGACGACGAAGTCCGTGACTGGTGCGTACTCGTAGTCGCCCTTAGACCAGTTGAGGAAGTCGGTGGAGTAGCCCGGCTTGCGGAACGTCGGGGTCACTGCGGTGATGTCCAGCGGGTACCAGGAGCTATCGCGGCCCTCGCAGGTCTCGCCCTCCTTGGGCCAGGACGGATCGCGCTGCAGATCCTCGGAAGGCTGCATGATTTCGTCCTTCTTCGGGTCCGCAATCTTCTCCAGGCTAGGACCGGAGACGGAGGTATAGGTGCCATCGATGGGCTTGGAGTTCGCGCCCGGGGAGCGGGAGGGAATCTCCATGGCCAGGTCCGAAATGGAACCGTCTGCCTTGATGATGTAGGCAAAGGCATAGCGCTCGGCTGGGCCCTTGCCGCGGATGACGTTGGCGCCTGGCATATTCTCTAGGCGGTCGTCGTTACAACCGACGAACATGGAGATGAAGTCCTTTTCCACCACGCCATACTCCACGCGGAAAGACTCACCCGGCTTGAGCTTGATGGGGCCAAAGGTTTCCTTATCGTGCCAACCGTTGCTCAGCTTCAGTCCGATGTCAGACTTAGCCGTGGTGTCCCATCCGGAAGGCATAGCGGCCTTGGAGTTGGCTTCAATCTTGTGGTTGGTGCCCGTTTCCACGGAGGCGGTGTACGGCACCTCCTGGTTGGTGGTGTTCTTAAACTGCAGGGTGCCGTCGCTGACGTAGCGGCGTCCCGTCTCAGCAAAGCGCCACTCCGGCGTGGCGTTGTCTTCGCCGGCCGCGCTGCAGCTCTTGTAGAGGTTCGTGATGGGGTAAGCCTGCGGCATGGGCGGAATAGTGGCCGCCTGTGCTGCGGGCGCGATGATGGCCGCGCTCGCCATCGCGGCTGTAGCCGCCAGCGGCGCGAGCGCGCGGAGTCCCTTGATATGCACCTGGATACCGTCCTTAAAGAAACTTAAAGAATAATGGGTAACTTCTTGAAACCTGGGACAATCTTAAGCGTCGGAAACTTACGCCTCAATAAAAAGGGAAAAATATTTTGTACACCTGCAAGAAAGTTAGCAATGTTAAGCGCCTGGAGACCAGCGTTTTGATCGTTCGTGCACCATCGTTCGATTAACCCTGTTTGGAGGTGTTGACATTCTGACCATTCATCCGAAGGTGCTGGCAGTGAGCTTAAAGTCGCATGTGTACTGCTGGGGTTGTGCGCTACTGGCCGTCGCGCCCACGTCCACATTCCTCACCCTTGGGGTAGGGAACGCGCGGCCGCCACTTCGGTAAGTCCTACGCCACGCTTGCCGACGTCCCCCTCATCCCCACCATCACCCCTTCTGCATGCCGAAAGGAGCGTCCGGTGAGCAGTGCGAAAATATGTTCCCAGGAGACCTTAGTAATCCACGGCATCCCGAATGATGGGACACGTCATGCAGTGCCCGCCACCGCGGCCCCGGCCGAGCTCTGCTGAGCCAATTTCCACGACCTCCACGCCCGCGGCCCGCAGCTTCTTGTTGGTGTGCTTATTACGGTCATAAGCCACCACCACGCCGGGCTCAATGGCCACGACGTTGTTGGCATCGTCCCACTGCTCACGCGCAGCGGTGTAGGCATCGCCGCCCGTCTCAATGACTTCGAATGCTCCAATGCCAAGCGCCTTGGCGGTGACCGTGAGGAAGGGTTCGGTGGGAAGTTCGACGTCGAAAGGCGCCGTACTCGTTGAAGGCCGCAACACGATAGGGCGAATGGTGTCAACGACCTTGGGGTAGGCCGTCACCTTATCTGCATCCAGAAAAGTGAAGACGGTGTCGAGGTGCATCGATGCGCGATCCTTGGCCATGGCAGCGATGATGATCTGGGTGGCCGCTTCTTCCTCGAAGAGGCGCATGGCCAATCGGCTGACTCCTTGCCACGTGGTGCGCTCACCCATGCCGACGAGCACGATACCTTTTCCAATCGGCATGATGTCACCGCCTTCAAGCGCGGCCAAACCTTGGTCTTCGTCAGTATTGCCGTACCAGAACTTGAAATCTGCGTTGGCAAACCGCGGATGGAAATTGTAAATAGCGCGGGTCAGTAGCGTTTCCTGGTGCCGCGCCGGCATACGCATGGGGTTGAGAGTCACCCCGCCGTAAATCCACGCCGAATTATCGCGCGCGAACTGCGTATTGGGCAGCGGACGCAACGCAAACGCGGTGGGGCCATAGACCGCGCGCATCGTATCAATGATGCCGTGGCCGAGGCCCTCGGGAATTTCAGCAAAGGACACTCCACCGATGAGCAGCTCCGCGAGCCGTTTCGTGGGCAGCTCCTCGAACCAGTGACGCAGCTCGCCGCCGATTCCTGCGCCGACGTTTCTATCCAAGAGCTTGTAATCCAGGATGAAATCGCGTCCACCTTCTGTGTCCAGGGTTTCCTCCAGGAGCGTGTGCATGTCCAGAACGTCGACATCATGCTCACGCAGCTTGGCGACGAATTCCTCATGGTGTCTCTTAGCCTCATCAACCCACAGGACGTCATCGAAGAGCAGGTCTTTGCAGTTGCTCGGTGTCAGCCGCTCATGCGCGAGCCCCGGCGCGCACACCATCACTTGGTGGAGCTTGCCTGCCTCGGACCAGACGCCTGGTAGGGGAGTTGTCATGTTTGAACCTTTCCTAGCCCTCGGTGAGTCGCGCCATTTCTTTAATTGGTGAATAGAGTCACCGTAGATTGGCTAATGTGAACTAGGCGACAATTCTATGGGGGATTCGCACTTTTTCAAACTCGCACACGGAGGAGAAATCCCACGTAGATGTAGTTTTTGCGGCGGGGTGCATACTATTATCGCTGTTTATTCATGCGCTGCCGGCAGGTTCACGGCGAAGCTCTACGCCGTGCTTGCCGACGCTCACCTCCCCGCCACTGCGGTAATGCCGACACCGACGGCCATCGCGCCCCAGCCCGTGAACGGATGAATAAATGCGGAGGGGATGAAACTCTACGCGAATAGTAGAAAAGGGGAGATTTCTCATGATCTCCTATGACCCTTTGACCGAATCCAACCCAAAGAGCTTTGAAGTTTGAAGAATGGGCCGCGCCGCTGTCGGTGGGAAGTGGCAACGCGGCCCCAGAGTGATAGGGAAGAAGGGCAGGTTTCCTGCCTTCCTTGTAGGGGTATCTTTGACAGTAGGGATCGGGGCGGACATCGATGTGATTGATTCGAACATGCGGTTCAAACATCTCACTCGGTTTAAGGAACGGAAGGTCGTTGAGGATTAAGTGAGTGCTGCTTGACGGTCTAGGAGCAGGGGCAGAAAGTAAGCATTTAGACTTCCAAAATTCATTTCGATTTTCCCCTTATGTCTGAACTTCTCCAACCAAGAAATAGAAAATTCTTCCATGCGTAATCGTCATATCCTTCTTGCTTTGGCCTCCCTCTTCTCTCTTAACGCAGCAAATGCCGTTGCAGCTGAAGCTGTTCCCACTGATCGGGCTGTGGCTTCTGGGGACGTCGTCTACTTCCAAGACATGAAGGAGTTTGAACCGCGTTCGTGGGATGATGGAAGCCACCAGGGTGGTATCGCTTACTTGGCAACTGCACTCGACACTCTCCGGGAAAAAGAAGGCGATCCCATCGTCGCTTTCGGTGGGGAACTGGCCGCTGGAAGCCTATTCGGCTCGGTATTTCGCGGTGAGCCTTTCGTAGAGGCCTTTAATGAGTTGGGTGTGGACGTCGGTAATTTTGGTAACCACGACTTTGATTACGGTTTGGACCACACTCGCAGTCTTATTGAAAAGGCTGAGTTTCCGTGGATTTCCAGCAATCTGACTACCCAGAATGGCGAACCGATCAGTGAGGATGGAACCACCTTTATCGCCAAGTCCGGTGAACTTACCGTCGGGTTTGTGTCCCTTACTGCAGACCTTGATCGGACCGTAGCTGCCAAGGAAGTTGTTACGGGGGATTTTGTTGAATCCGCGCGCGCCGGGGTCAACAGGCTTCAAGAAGAAGACGTAGATGCAATCATTCTGCTGAGTCAGATTTCAAAAGATGACACCACTCTGGTGATGGAGGAGATTCCCGAGCTTGCAGCAGCGCTGCGCGAAGAAAACGAGGCACAATCACCAGAAGAAGTAACCTACACGGCCGACAAACGCCCGATTGTTGCACCGCGCGCTGATTACGGGACGCTGGTTCACCTTGACATTACTGTTGACCGTTCCACGCAGAAGCGCACAGTGAAGGTCGTGAATCACCCAGTCAATCCATCGCTCACCGCTAACGAAGAGTGGAAGGCTCGCTCCCAGGAACTTTATGGGGAGCTAGACCGCCAACTGGGTGAGGAACTCGGTACTGCGACTCAGCCCTTATCAAAGGCAGAACTCGGGCCCTTGGTAGCGGATGCATATCGTGAACACTTTGGTACACAGCTTGGATGGCAGAACGGTGGTGGCCAGCGTGCCGACATAAAAGAGGGGACCCTGACCCGTCGCGATGCGCAGTCGGTGCTTCCTTTTGGTAACTCACCAATCTCAATTCAAGCAACCGGAGCTCAGATCAAAGATGCACTGGAAAAAGGTATTGAATCCAACCCGGACGGTGGAAACGGCTTCCCGCGAACTGCCGGATTCACGTTTGATTTCGACGCATCTGCGCCATTTGGTGAGCGGGTCACGGCGATAAAGCTCGATGATGGTACGTCAATGGATATGAATGCCACGTACTCACTGGCCATTAGCAACTACGTGGTGAACGGTGGCGACAAGATCGATTCATTCAGCGATGCACATGTTACTTCTACCGGCACGGCAATCGACGTCGATGTCTTCTCCGAGTACATCAAGCGGCACGGTGAACTTTCACCTTTGCAGACTCCTGAAAAGCCAAACGGTCCAGCAAACGGTGGAAAGACAGAAGAATCGTCGATTGGCTCTTCGCATGCAGTGGCCATTGCCATCGGGGTGATTGCTGCACTGGCGGGTGCTTTCGTCGCGTTTACTCCCAAGTCTTTACTGGATGGGATTGTTCGCTATCTGAAGACCTTCTTGCCGGGCTCGTGGCAACTAAATCTTCCTTCGGATCACTTCCCCTTGCAGGGACTGCATCAATAACCAGGGCATTTCAGTTCTACGGAGTCATCCCCACGTATCAAAAGAGTGGCTGAGCTGCGAGTGTCCAGATATTTTTATCAGCCCAGTCGGTACACCTCATAATCATCCGGCACTCCCGCGCCGGGGACGTGTTGAAGTCCGAGCTTCAAGGCTAGGGCAATCGACGCCTCGTTGGTGGGGTCGATGATGGCGACGACGGGGAGCTGCGGGAAACGCTCACGCGCGCTGGCAATTGCAGCGGCTGCGGCCTCCTTGGCGTAGCCTTTGCCCTGCGATTCAGGCGCGAAGCGGTAGTAGAGGTTGAGCACTTCTTCACCGGCTTCTTCGCTGTGTCGCACACCGGTAAAACCTATGGTCGTGCCATCGAGCGTGGATACCACGTAGTAGCCCAGCTGATTCTCGCGCCAATTGGCTTGCCATGCGCGTGCCAGCTCCGTGGCTTCCTCCCTGGTCTTCATGGCAAGTTCAGGGCGGTGCTCGTAGGTACGGGCGTCCGAGTGAATGGTAAAGATGGCGTCAATATCGGCATCCGTCGGTACCGCAAGGTTGAGTCGCGGAGTGCTTAGAGCATAGGTGTCATTCATCGTGAGTCCTGACGTCGAAAGTTACGGTCTGCCAAGGCTACCCAATCTGCGCGCGTGTGGTGCAGTCAATCTTTGCGTACGGACGACCCTTGTTGTCGATGCTGGTCATTGCGTAGTTTCCACCGTAGGCGCGGCAGCCGGTGTAGTTGTCAACCGGATTGCTGGGCGCTGGTGCGGCCGGCGCTTGGTAGGCGGGTGCGGCTTGCTGAACTTCCTGCTCCGCGCGGCGGGCAGCCTCCGCGGCCTCTTGTTCCGCACGGCGGGCTGCTTCTTCTGCTTCACGTTGTGCAGCCTCCGCAGCTTCGCGCGCTGCTTCTTCCTCGGCGTGCTTCTTCTCGCGTTCCTCGTTGGCGGTGGAAATTTCGTGGTCCAAAGATTCCTTTCGCTCAGTGGCGTCCTTCTTTAGTTCGTCGAGAAGCTTTGTTTGCTCTTTGCCAAACGCTTCCTTCTGGAACTCAGACTGTTCCGCCATAGCCTTTTCCAGCTTGGTTACGGCTAACTTCGCGATGACTAGGCGGGTGGCATGGCTACGAGCCTTGTCGAGCTGTTCGTCGTTCCACATGTCATCGAAGTGGAACTGTTGCGCCTCATCCACAGCGGAGCGTGCGTCCTGGTAGGACTGGTAGGCGCTGTCGTCGCCAAAAGCGCACTCGGGGCCGGCCGAGTTGATGCCTTTGTCCGCAGCACGGGCCCTGTCCGCGGCGGCAGAGACCTCCGAGAAGAAACGAGTGTTTCCGCCCACCTTCATCGGAATGGCTAGGCCCTCCTCAGCAACGGAAGCATTAACTAAGGATCCCTCCTTGAATACACCGGCCAGCGTGCGGCCATAGTTATCCTCGCGTTCGGCGTCGTACTCCAGTGTCACCACCGTGCCCGCTGGCAGCAGGCCAGCCAAGTATTGCTTTGCTTCCTCGGCCAAGCATTCTTTGCCAATCTCTGGAGTATCGATATTGAGCAGGCGAACGCGTTTGGTTTCACCGCCCTGCGCTACATCGATGGTGTCGCCATCGATGACGTTTTGGACCGTAATTACGTCACCAGAGGAATCCGGCCCCAACATGGCATAGGCGCCGTAGCCTACGCCGCCGGCAGCCAACAGCCCAGCGACAACCTTGAAAAATCCCATATCAGGAACCTCACGAGAGAAAGAGAGTAACAAGAACATCAGGAGTATACATTCCTGTATTGATGGGGACTGGAGATGTGACCGAATTCTGCAGACCTGCGGAGAAATCTAACAGCTAGCGTTAATGCTGATCTGTAGGGAGATACCTAGAAACCAGAACTGTTTACTGGATAATTGACGTATGGGAAAACTAAGTGAGTTTGAGTTAGAGCCTCGGGTTACGGCTTCGCGCTTGTCTCATGACTTGAGGATCGCTCATGAAATCGCACCGATCGTGCAGAACCTCATGGGCGGAGGGCGATCTATCATCGACCCTTCTGTAACTATCTGGACGCCTGAAGCAGCTATTGAAGTCCGCGAGAGGCTGGTCAAGGACCCGATCGTTGGAACCAGCATGACTCAATGGGAAAAACTCGACGTGCAGCTGAAAGGTGCTTCGAAAGAAGTAACCCTTCTAGCGGCCGAGCTTGTCTTTCTCCGAGAACATGCCCTCATTAACGCTCGCCCGTCGACTCGAATTAAACATGTTGACCTTGTGCTTGAGCGTCTTGGAGGGGAAGTAGAGATCCCACACAGCTTGCTTGAGTTGATGAACAGGAAGTCCGGTATCGCTGGACTTAAGGCCGGCCGAGCTTTCAACGGGGAAATGTGGCGGCACGTTTCATGGATGGCTGGCTTTGTAGAAGAATTCCGTCAGCAGTCTGAAACCGAACGAAGAGCTATCTTGCGCGATCCAGCAAAACTGCAGGACTTCATACTTAACCTGGCTGTTGATGACCGATCAGATATCAGGAATATAATGCAGTTCCTGCTGTTCCCAGAAGCTTTTGAAGCAATTTCGGCGCAAGGATTGAAGGAAAAAATAGTTGGTGAGCTCAGCTCGATGATCGATGGTCGAACGGGAGAAACGCCGCAGGCCATCGACCGTGACTTGTATTCCATTCGAGCGGCTATAGCAGAGGAAGTCGAGGGCGAGTTTGGGTTTTGGACCCCGGCTGTCTTTTCTCTGTGGAACGAGGAGGAATCAGAAGAACCTCAACGCCGGAACTATTGGCTCTACGATCCCGGTGATAGCCAGCAACGGTGGGACGAGTTTATGAGCGAGGGGCTCATCGGGCTCGGCTGGGATGGTTTAGGGGATTTTGGTGCGTATCCAGATCGTGCAGCTATTGAAGCTGAGATGCAGAGGGATGATTCTGTAAAAATCTCTCGCAACCAGCCACTGGCCGTTTGGGAGTTTCAACGTGAGATTAAAGTCGGAGACATTGTTTTTGCTCGTCGTGGCAAGAACAAAATTCTTGGACGAGGCGTTGTTGCCTCTGGCCCGCGCTACGAAAAGAACCGCAGCGAGTTCAAGAATGTACGTAATGTGGAGTGGGAGTTTACTGGAGAATGGGAATACACCTTAAACGCTATCCAGAAATCACTGACACGGATCACCGATAAGCGCGGCTTGATCGATCAGCTCGATGCTTTGTTCGCTGTAGAGCGAGAAGACGAGCTAAGTCCCGTTTCCTCAGTTAAGGCATACTCTGATAAAGAATTCTTAAATGAAGTTTTCTTCAACAGACACCAGTTTGATCGTTTGCTGTCATTGGTTGGTCGTAAGAAGAATGTCATCTTGACCGGTCCGCCTGGCGTTGGCAAAACATACGTCGCGCGCCGGATCGCATTTGCAGATATGGGGGAAAAGGACTCTTCACGAATTGAGCAGATTCAGTTCCATCAAAGCTATTCCTATGAGGACTTTATGATGGGCTTCAGGCCCAATAAAGATGGTGGCTTTGATTTAGTGAACGGGCCCTTCTACGCTTTCTGCGAGAAGGCCCGAGAGGAACCCGACCGTCATTTCTTCTTCATTATTGATGAGATAAACCGCGGCAATGTATCGAAGATTTTTGGAGAGCTACTGATGCTCATTGAATCTGACAAACGTGGACAAGGACTTCGGCTTATCTACAACGACGAGATCTTTAGCGTTCCCGAGAACGTGTATCTCATCGGAACAATGAATACTGCGGACCGCAGTCTCGCGGTAATGGATCATGCTCTGCGCCGGCGCTTTGGATTCTTCAACATACCGCCCGCTTTTGAATCTGCTGGTTTTCAGGCTTGGAAGGAATCACAAGAAAGCGAATCACTTGACGCGCTGGTGGAGGTTATCAGGGCTCTGAATGAAGTAATCGCAGATGATCCGAGGTTGGGACGAGGTTTTCTGATTGGCCACAGTTATGTCGTCCAAGGCTCTAGTGGAGATGAAACCGAAGACGATTGGCTTTACTCAGTCGTTGAGGATGACCTTGTTCCGCTGCTGGAAGAATACTGGTTTGATGAACCTGCGCTTGTAGATTCGTGGTCGAATCGTCTGCGCGAGGCGGTGGAATAGTGCCAGCAGGCTCCACAAAGCCGAAGAGTTCGCTTGTTCTTCGGAACATTTATGTCATGCTGGCTTATGCCTTTGACTCTATAAGTCGCATAGAAACTACTTCATTCTTTGGAGAAGAGTTTGAAAACTTTCACGAGCTGTGTGCAGAAATCCTCATCCAAGGAATCGAAGATCAAGTTAAGCGAGGTTTGCATCACGACTATCAGCGCGTGCAAGAAGAACTACGGACGGTACGTGGACGAATTGATTTTGCAAGCACGATAGCCACCGCTGCGCGTAGCCGAGGCGCGATTGAGTGCGAGTTTGATGAGTATCTGCTTGATACCCAGCACAATAGGATTCTTAAGTCGGTGGTGGAACTGCTTCTAACGGAGGGAGAGTTGAGCCGACACCGTCGGCGCAGGCTCGGGGATATTCTGTACCGTTTCGTTGAAGTTCGTTCAATCGCACCGCGATCAATCCGTTGGCGTGATGTGCACTACACACGTCTGACTACTGAATACAAACTCCTGCATGGTGTGTGTTGGATGGTCGTTGAAGGGCTCATGCAACGGGAATCCGAAGGCGGAATCACCTTGGCCTCGTGGTTGGGAGAAGAAGCAGAAAGTAGGCTGTATGAGCGATTTCTACTTCGCTACTATCAGAGGCACTATCCGGAACTGAAACCATCCTCTCCTCACATTTCTTGGGATTTGAGTGGGGAAGTATGGGGAGAAGAACAGCTTCCCATCATGCGCTCCGACGTGGTGCTGTCGAATGGTTCTTCCGCTCTAGTCATCGATGCGAAGTATTATCGCTCGGCGATGCAGTGGTCACGCTTTGGCAAGGCAACGCTTGATTCTCGGCATCTTTACCAGTTGCTGAGCTACGTGATTAACTTTGCGCGAAACAGCGGAAGGGAGGTTTCAGGTCTGTTGCTGTACGCAAAAACTAACGAGGAAATTTCCCCCGACTTTTCTGCATCAATTTCTGGTCACCGTATCGCTGCGAAGACATTAAACCTTGACGCGTCGTGGAGGGAAGTTCAAGAGCAGTTGGATGCCGTGGTTGAGCGGTCGCTCTTGAATGAGAAATGAATGTGATGAACCATTGCCTTGCTGGAAATTAGTTTGTCGGAGACCTTAGAACGCCTGAGCCACAATCTGCCATGCCAAGTCCATCCCCACTGATGACTTGGACGCCATGAGTCCTACCGACTACTCCTAGCTCGCCCCGGCGTGACCATCTCCTGCCGCGATGAGCACTGGCTGGTCAGCAACGTCGCGCGCACCACCGACGGCTTCCGCATCCGCGCCCGCGGCGTGAGCGACTACGTGCGCGATACCACTGCCATCGTCATCGTCCGCCCGGGGCCACCGCAAATTCGCCACACCCGCCTGTGACTGGAGTCCACACCCGCCTGTGACTGGAGTCCACGCTGCGCCGCACGCCGGTGCCGCTGTACAAAAGCTGAAAGGCGGCTCACTCCCGCGGGAGAAATCCCACCCGACGTTTTTGGCGCAGGAGTACTCGGCGGTGATCCTCACGCAGGGGATCGCGGATGAGAAGACCTACCTGCGTGCGCGGCGCACCGGGCGGGGAACTCCGCTGAACCGCGCTGAGCGCAAGGCGGTGTGGGCGATTGTGGAGTACTTCCACGCGGCGTGCGCGTCCATTGGGAAGCTGACGTATGCGGCTGCGGCGGTGGTGGCCGCGCACATCGTGGAGCACCGCACCGGCACTGAAGGCATGTTTGACCACGTGCTTATCGACGAAGCCCAGGACTTCCACGCCGGCCATTGGAAATTCCTGCGGGCGGTGGCTAAGCGTGAGCCGAATGACATCTTTATTGCGGAGGATTCGCACCAGCGCATTTATGGCCAGCGTTTGGTGCTGCGTGATTACGGGATTGAAACCCGCGGCCGTGCCACGAGGAAGCTGCGGGTGAACTACCGAACGACCCGGCAGAACCTGGGCTATGCCACGGCGATTTTGGAGGGGACCGAGTGGATTGACTCGGAAGAGGATCTCGATGATCTTCACGGCTACCGTTCGGTGCGCCAGGGCCCGGCACCGGTGGTGCTGAGTTCTGCCAGCAAGGCGGAGGAAGCCGAGGCTTTGGCCGCGCATGTTCGGGACTGGGCCTCCGGGGAGGAAGATGTCTCCATTGGCGTGCTGACCCGCACCAACCCTCGTAAAGATGAGATTGCCACGCAGTTGGGTGAGCTTGGTGTGGCGGTGAGCACTGGGCGGCGCACCTCCCGGGAGCGCCCGGTGGCGGTGATGACGATGCACAATGCCAAGGGCCTGGAGTTCACGCACGTCATCTTGCTGGATGTAAGCCGTGAGGCGCTGCCGCAGCGCTACCTCATGAAGGGGCTAGCGCCGGCTGAGGCCGATGAAGCGCTGCAGCGGGAACGCGCGTTGCTTTACGTGGCGGCCTCCCGCGCCCGCGATGTGCTCGTGGTGAGCGTGGTGGGGGAGGCGTCGGAGTTGTTGCCGGGGTAGGTTAGTCGGCTTTCTTTCACGCTTCTTTTCGCCAGAAGGAACTGCATCACAATCCTAGGAGACGTATGATGTCTTATGACTCCAATACGAAGGCGAATGGGAAGGTTCCTAAACATGACTGCAAATACACAGCTCTTGCGTGGCGTGGTGCCACCGCTGCTAACTCCGTTTAATGAGGACTATTCTGTTGACATTGATACCCTCAAGCGCCAGGCAGAGCGGCTTATCAAAGCTGGCGTTCATGGACTGTTCGTTCTCGGTTCTTCAGGTGAGGTAGCTTTCCTCACTCGAGAGCAGCGCAAGGAAGTCATCACAGCGGTGGTGGAACAGGCTCAAGGACGCGTTCCGGTCATCGCCGGCGTGATTGATATGACGGCTCCGCGAGTCATCGAGCACATTGACGATGCCGTCGCGCTCGGGGTGCAAGGGTTAGTTGCTACTGCACCTTTTTATGTTCGTACTCATGATGTAGAAATTGCAGAGCACTTCCGGCTTCTTCACGAAGCCGCGCCAGAGACTCCCATCTACGCGTACAACATTCCGGTCAGTGTTCACTCGGTGCTGGATATTTCTACTCTTATTTCCCTCGCCAAGGAAGGCGTTATTGCTGGTGTTAAGGATTCTGGCGGCAATGATGGATACACGCGTGCTCTGATTAGTGCCCGCAACAAGGCTGGGGTGAAAGACTTTGTGGTCTTGACTGGCTCGGAAACTACGGTCGACTTTGCTTACCTGGCAGGTGCCGATGGTGTGGTACCTGGTCTGGGCAACGTGGATCCGGTTTCCTACGTGAAGTTGCATGAGCTCCTAGTTGACGGATCGTATGCAGAGGCTGCGGAATTGCAGTCTAAGATTTGTGACCTTTTCACCATCGTTGGTGTTGGTGATGGCGCGCGCATGGGCGGAAGCTCGCAGGGCCTCGGCAGTTTCAAGGCAGCGCTTCACCACTTGGGCGTCTTCCCGTCGGGGCTTATGTCCCGCCCGCATGTCGCTCTGAACGAAGAGGAGCTGGCTAAGATTCATGAAATCGTCGATGCCGCTCAGGTGATCGAGCCTTAATTTCGCTGAACTACGACGAAACGAGTGAAGAGTGACTAGTACGCTTGCGCTTGATGTCGGTGCAACAAAGATTGGTTGGGGCTTCGTGGCTGATGAAGACCCAACACAAACAGTAGCGCTGGGAAAGATTCCTACCCAGCCAGCCGGGGCTTCACCACAGGAGCAGATCCAGAGAGCCATTCAACTGGCTTTGGAGGAATCGGGCATTGCCCCGGCGAGAATAGGCATTGGTTCGCCAGGAGTCATTAAAGCTCCCGAAGGGCTCGTCACCTACAACGGAGACACCATTAAGAACTGGGCTGGCACCAACCTTCGTGAGGTCGCGAAAGAGGTTGTTGATCTCCCGTGTGCTGTTCATAACGATGTGAGGGTTTGGGCGTACGGAGAGCTAATGCTCGGAGCCGCGAGGGATTTTCAGTCAGGCAGGGTTCTCTACCTATCGTTGGGAACTGGTGTCGGTGGGGCAGTAAGCGATAACAGGGTTTTGCTTAGCGGACCTACCGGATCTGCCGGAGAGTTCTCGGAGCTCTTGTGCGCTGATTTCCGGGGCTGTGCGGACCGCGCCGAGAACATCATGAGCGGCAATAGCCTGGCTGCGTATTATGAAGAATTTTCTGCGAACCCCGCAAGCGAACGGGTGCAGTGGAAGCAGCGAGATCAGTTAACGCTTCCCCTCGAAAAGGTCGTGGAAAGAATGAACCAGGGAGATGAGCTCGCTTCCCGGATTATTCGAGGGAATTCCTATGGCCTCGGCCGCGCGGTGGCTGGTCTTGTTTCAGGGCTTGATCTCGATGCCGTTGTCTTAGGCGGCGGTGTGTGCCAGATTGGGGCCGCTGTCGAAGAACCATTCCGTCAGGCCATAGAGGATTTCGCGTTGAAGCCGAATCGCTCCGTTGCAGTTCAGGTTACTGAATCCCCGGCGACAGCCCCGTTAGTAGGCGCAGCGGCTTTTGCTCGAGATAACGCTTTTTAGCACCGTTTATCTGCGATATATCCAGAGGAGGGCTCAGGCATATGTTTAGGTATAAGAGCAGTGAACTGGCGGACCGCCGAGAAGAAGTTCACGACATGATTCGAAACTCGGTGATTGTCTCGGTGCAAGCGCCAGATGGTCACCCAATGCGCGATACTCACACCTTGACGCATGTCGCTCGTGCGTGTGTTGAGGGCGGAAGCCGCGCGATCCGGTGTGGCGGGTATGGCGGCATTGAGGATGTCGAGGTAATCGCAACCGCAGTAGATGTACCAGTTTTCGGTCTGACAAAGGAGGGGAGTGAGGGGGTTTATATCACCCCTACCGTTGAGTCCGTACGCCAATTGGCTGAGGCAGGTGCAGCTGTTATCTGTGCGGATGCTACGGATCGCCCTCGGCCTGATGGCTCAAGCTTTTCTGACCTTGTCGCGGAGTGTCACCGACTTAATGTTCTGTCGATGGCTGACTGTTCTACCCCGGAAGAAATGCAGCGGGCCCACCAAGCAGGAGCAGATATCATTTCAACGACGCTGGCTGGCTATACAGAGTTCCGGAGCAAGACCGAAGGCCCAGATCTTGAATGCTTGGCAGAGGGACGACGGCTCTGCGGTGAGGATGCCTTTGTGATCGGCGAAGGCAGGTTTGCCTCGCGCGATGATGTGGCTGCAGGAAAGCGCGCTGGCGCCAATGCAATCATCATTGGCACTGCCATTACAGACCCTGCGTGGATTACACGGAGCTTTAATAACTGACGCGGACTGTCACAGCGAAGTCAGCAGGGGTTCGTAATGCCTGAGCACAGACTCTTGGTACTTCTTGAGGTCATTGTTCTGTAGAGCATCGATGATGTCTTGATGTGCGCGAACTGTTCTGCTTAAGTCCTGGGGTTCTTCCAACTTGCGGAGTGGAATGACGTTCATGTGCACTTGCCAGAAGGCATCATTGAGCTCACGGATAATCGGGTTGTCTACTTCGGAAAGAAGAACTTGATGAAACTCCCGATCCTCTTCGGCAAAGTTGAGACCTTGCTCCCGCTTGGCTGACATCTTTTCGACGATGGCGCTCAACTGATCTAGCTTCGAGGGGTCGGGTTTGGTTGTGATTTCTTGTCCGATAGCTAGATCAATTGCCTGCCGAATCTCCACCACGTTACGAAGTGTTTCAAGGTTGTCATCAGCGTCGAGAGTCGCTCGAAAAATGAGGCCTTGAACTAAGGCCTTGAGTGTCGTGCTGGAAACAAATGTTCCTGTTCCATGCCTGACTTCGACGATATCTAACGTCGTCAGGATCCTGATGGCCTCGCGGACGGAGGAGCGAGAGAAGCCGAGTTCCGCACAAAGCTCTGATTCTGTTGGCAAGTTGTCCCCAGGCTTGAGGGCGTTGTCCCGAATGAATTGTTTGATGCCTTCGACAGCCTGTTGTGTGGTTGAGGCAGGGCGATGTTTGGCTTCGCTGAATCCCCACGTTCCGGTGTCCACTGGTTTCCCTCTTTTCTGTTCAAACCATCTTAAGCCTCCCACCTCGGCTGGATTTATGAAAAATGAAAGCTGCTGGGGAGAAATTCTTCACACTGATGGGCAAAAGACAGACGGCTTTATCTTAAATCCTTTCACACATCAGACGTCTGATGTATCGTAGCTTTCAACATGCTTTGTTGCACAGACGAATCAGAGAGTGACTTATCTCTCTATATTGAAAGCCCTGAAGGGAAGGCCAAATGCAATCGTTCGGAACGCTCAACTGGATAGTTCTGCTCCTCTATCTCCTGGGAATGCTTCTTGTCGGCGCTTTTTTTGCACGCAGGGCCGGAAGCGATCAGGACGAATTCTTCAAAGCGGGTGGCAGGATTCCTGGCTGGGCGGCAGGATTCTCAATCTATGCCACGACGCTGTCTGCCATCACATTTATGTCCACGCCGGAAAAGGCATATCTGACTGACTGGGCCTACTCGGCCGGTAACCTCGCTATTTTTGCCATTGTTCCAATTCTGATTGGTTACTACGTCCCATTCTTTAGGAAGCTGGATATAACGACGGCCTACGAATACCTTGAGGAGAGGTTCTCCGTTGTCCTCCGAGTTCTTGGCTCGCTCCTCTTCGTCCTGTATCACGTTGGGCGCATCGCTATCGTTATCTATTTGCCGACATTGGCGATTACGTCGGTGGCAGATATCAACCCGCTGGTCGTCGCTGCATTTGTAGGCGTTCTTTGTGTTGTGTACACCTTCCTGGGAGGTATGGAAGGCGTGATTTGGTCTGATGTGATTCAGGGTATCTTGCTGTTGGCTGGCGCTGCAGCGGTAGTACTGACGGCCATGGCTATGACTCCTGATGGATTTAGCGGTGCGGTGGTTAACGCTGCTGAAGAAGGGAAATTCTACTCAGCGGACAACTTCACCACGAATGCTGTCTTCACCTCGATACCATTCATCTTTATCGGAAATGTATTGAACAGCTTGCACCAATACACCTCCTCCCAAGACGTCGTTCAGCGTTACCAAACGACTCCTACGATTCAAGCGACGAAGAAGTCTCTCATCGTCAACGGAATTCTGGCGCTGGTAACAATTCCGCTGTTCTACGGAATGGGAACGGCTTTGTATAACTTCTACGAAGCGAAGGGTGGCCTGCCTGAAGGAGTCAACACTTCTGCTGTCGTGCCGTATTTCATTCTTTCGGAGCTGCCTGCAGGCATTGCCGGACTATTGATTGCTGCCATCTTGGCGGCTGCGCAATCGACTATTTCTTCTTCGCTCAACTCGATTTCCGCGTGCGTTGTCGTAGATATCTATAACCGCTTCTCGGCAAAGGAAGCGTCGGTTACTTTCTCTCGCCTAGTCATCATCATTGCCGGAACCTTCGGGTTGGCCGTCGCGTTGTATCTCATCATCACCAACCAGTCGGACCTGTGGGACCTGTTCCTTGCGATTACCGGTCTTTTTGGAGTTCCGCTCACTGCGGTATTTGTCTTGGGTATCTTTACGAAGGTCGCAAATTCCAATGGCGTTCTCACTGGGCTCATTTGCGGAGCGATTGCTGCGTACTGTGCTGGAAAGCTGGACCAGGGCCCATTCTTGGTCTCGATTGTCGCCTTCGTAGGAACTCTCGTTATCGGCTATTTGGCATCCTTCATCTTCCGGAAAGCTGATGAACATGACATCACAGGGTTGACCATTTATGGCAAGAACCTTGAGTACACGCGCCGTAGTACGGTATAAATCTGTTCTTTCACCCTGCTGAGGGGGCAGAGCTAACTTACACCTCGGCGCGGTTATTAGCCTCTAATCAATAACAGATTCCCTGCGACCGAAGGAAATCCAAGTAAGTGGAGCAGTGAACGCTTAATGCGGCAGCCGCGTCAGGGAGCTTGACTCTGTTGACTCTGCGCGGTTGGGATTTCTCATCGGTAATGATTGAGAGGCCTCGGGCATGAGCAGAGGCCACGAGCCATGAGTCCGCAGCATCATTGAGAAATTCTTGTACTGCCGCTTCTTCGAACTGAGGCTGACGCTCGAAAGCTACCCATGTAGACAGGAGACGGTATGACTCAACCTCGGCATTGTCTACGTGCAGAATTTGGTCATGAGGGACAAAGTCCTGGAACCACTCCGAGACGAAATCTTTTCTCCGCTCCAGCTCTTCTTGAACGGTGTCATGAAAGAAAAACGTTTGAGTGGTCACGAAATTCTCGAAAGACTCCCAATAGCTTGGAAATACGTCGCGAGGATACACTCGAACCGCGTTGATGACGATATTGGAATCGATGAGGTAGCGCGTCATGGCAGTCCCTGGTACTGGTCAACCAATGCCTTGATAGTGCTGATTTTCTTGATTCCAAGCTGACGGGATGCTTCGCGTTCGTCGATTCTGCCTTCGGTGAGCGCTCCAGTGACCGCTTCGAGAAAGCGCCCGCCCAGTCGGGAACGCAGACCGAGAGTGAAGTCGCCGCCGCCAGACTGCTGTGTTGTCGCTGGGCGTGGAGATTCCTGGAGGAATCGCTGACCAGCTTCACGGGGGAGCACACCATTACCTACGAGGATCCATACTGTGACGTCGCGGCTTACGCCGAAAGTTTTGTACGCCCACCGGCACACTGCTTCCAAGTCTTTGGTTTCGGACCATTGTTTGAGCGTGTCCTCGGTAGAGACAAGAAGTTCAGCGGCGAATTGATTGCACCATCGTTCGACGGCGCGCTGGTTGAAAGGACCACCGGAAACTCCTTGCTCACCTAGAAGAACGTGTCCGAACTCGTGGGCCAAACTAAACAGTTTTCCTACACCAGAGTCCGCACCGTTGATGAAAATGAGGCCGTATGAATTTCGGATCAACGTAAATCCACGGAATTCATCAGCGTCAAGCTTCTGGTGAGTGTTATTGCCCACGATGGAGCTACGCATGACCAAAATCCCGGTGCGCTCAATGGCATCAGCGAGGGTTGCCACGCGATCTCGGCTTCTTTCTTGCTTACCCGGACCCCAGTCCAGCAGACCGTATGCCCACTTCGTAGCTTGAGATACGGGAGTATTCGTAGAAAAGCGGCCGATAAAGCTCGGGGACGGAATACCGTTAGCAAGGGCATCTTCTGCGTACCACTCTAGGCGCCGCTCGCAGGCATAAATCGTCTGCTCAAGTGCTGGGCTGAATTCGGACAACGGAGAGCTTCCGGGGGTCCTGAAGTCAGGAAGTTGAGGGGTGCGTTTGAGAGGTTCTTCGAGAAGCAGATAGCCAAAAGGGATTCCCGCAAGCTTGGCTAGTTTCTGAGCTTGCCTGAACGTTGGGGTGCTTTCACCGATTAGCCAAGAGCGCAAAGAACGGAAGTCAGATTTCTTTTCCAGCTCATTGATGGGGAGTCGCGTTCTCTCAACAGCCCATTCGAGGACAGGAGGGGACATCGGAACGCGGACGGTCATAGCCCCTCCTTTTGTTACGTTCTGTGCAGCTAGTTGAATGTTAAAGACAAGTTTAGAGGAGGATCGGCGACGAGGGCTCGCAGTATGGTCTCCAAGCTCAGTGGATGGTTCGCATTCTTCTGTTATGAGCTGTTTCGTTTGCGGATCCTGAAATTGGTGGGCGAGCGAAAAGTCCCACGCAAAGTACGTAAAACTAGAAGATGCGCCGAGAGGCTATATCCTCACGGACGCATCATAACGGTAGTCGGCTGGCTTGCGCTTAGCGCTTAACGGCCAAAGTTCTGCACAGCGTACAGCTTGCCCTCGGGGGTGGTGGCCAGGCCGATGCCTACGGACTTGGCGCGCGGGTCAAGCAGGTTCTTGCGGTGGCCCGGGGAGTCCATCCACAGCTGTACCAGGCGGGCATCGCTGTAGTCTGTCCATGCCTGGAGGACGTTCTCGCCGCCAGCTGGCAGATTGGCGGGGTAGTAGGTCCAGTAGTTCGGGCGGTGGCGGGTAACGCCATCGCGGCTGAGGGTGTTGGCCCAGTCCTGTGCCAGGTTGGTTAGGTTGGCATCTACGCGCAGCGGAGCGAGGCCGTTGGCCTTGCGGTGTGCATTAGTTTGATTAATGAGTCCCTGGATGCTTGCGGAGGTAGAGGGTGCCTGAGCAACCGTGCCAGCGGCGGCTGGGGTAGCAACGCCGAAGGAAGCCGGATTGAAGGCGCCGAAGGAACTACCAGCCTGAGTAGGGGCGTTAACGGAACCTGCGAGGAGTGTGGCGGCTGCTGCGACCGGAGCAATAATTTTCGTGGTGGTGCGTCTAAGCTGAAGGCGGAACATTGTGGTTCCCCTTTCTATGTCGGGCCTTATCGGCGGTGTGAATCCCGCATGGCGTGCGGTTGTTTTCGCCTAAGATTAAAGCTCGTTGCGCCCTGGAAATCCTAACTGACCAGTGGCTTTAAGGATTTCACTTAGGTTTGCGACGCTTCTCGCCCCAGTTCTAAGGTTCTTTTGGCTTTCGGGCTCTTTTTGCCTGAACTTGCATAGTTTGGGCCGAATACTACGTCGATCGGGGGTGACGATTGGGGGTGGTCGCTCAGGGTCACATTCTCACATCCTGGGGTTTGGTTGATGACGGGTCGACTATGTCCAAAACCTTGGGTGTTTCTATGGAAATTTATGGATTCTTCCTGGGAATGGATAATTTGCACTTATGTGTCGTGGATTGAGAAGAAGGGGCTGAGCTAGACCGCTGGGTAAGGCTGGCTGTTAGGCTCGGGCGGCATGGGACTTTTTGATGCGCCGCTGCTTTTCGACGGCGGCCTCGGAACCTTTCTTGAAGCCCAGGGACACGACATTTCGGGCCCGCTGTGGTCAGCACGAGTGCTGCGTGAAAACCCCGCGCTTATTGAATCCGCTCATGCTGAGTTCTTCGCCGCTGGCGCCCAGGTGGCCACCACAGCTTCCTATCAAGTCACCTTCGATGTTCTAGGCGAGGAGGCGGAGGCGCTTCTGCGTCGCAGTGTTGGGGTGGCTCGTGGGGTCGTCGATAAGCGCAGTGCCCAGCCTGGCTTGCTGGTCGCCGCATCCATTGGCCCCTATGGTGCGGGTCCGGAGAGAGGTACTGATTATGACGGGGCCTATGGCCTTACCCGCGGTGAGCTGCAGTGCTGGCATGCTCGCAGGGTAGCGGTGCTCGCGGATACAGACGCGGATTTCCTCCTTGCGGAAACCATCCCCAACGTTGATGAGGTCGCAGCACTACTGGAACTCCTCTCGGATCAACCCAAGCCCTTTGCGCTGAGCATTACCGGTGCCATTGCTGCTGACCCGGCGAAGCTATCGCGCGTTATCGAACTGGCCAATCACGCACCGCGGTTGGGTGCTATAGGTGTGAACTGCGTGAGTCCTTCGCAGGCGCTCGCGGTGGTGAAGACGCTTCGTGCAGGCACTGATAAGCCGCTGCTGGCTTGTCCTAACAGCGGTGAGTCTTGGGATTATGGCGCCCACGAATGGCGGCCGGCTCCTGCCGAGACGCTGAGCCTGCCCGAGGCTGCTGTGGAACTGCGCGCGGCTGGGGTTAGCCTGCTGGGTGGTTGTTGCCGCGTGGGTCCTGCTGGGATTCGGCGGATACGTGAAGCTATCCCTGTAGACAGCAAATAGCAAACGCTGAGACAATCCCTCTGCTGTGGGGATACAGTATTCCTATGAAAAAGTTTCGATTTCTCGCCGCAGGCGCTGCGCTACTCGTTGCGTCTCTCACCGTGCCCGCCGCCAACGCTGAGCTGACCCAGACTGAGCGGGACCAATTCCGCACTGATCCCGTCGGGGCGATTGCCTGGCAGGCTATCAAGGGTTCCTCGGAATACGTGCGCGCCGATGGCAACACCATGATGGCTGCGTCCTTCTTCTCCATGACGAGGCCGGGGCAGGACATCGGCCTGCCCGCGCTGCAGAACTGCGCTGAGCGCGTCGGTTCTTCCGCACCGGAAGGCGGCGTGCGCTACGTGGCGGCCGCACTGTGTGCAACCTTTGAACCCAACGCCCGTGGCGAAGTACAGCGCGGCGAGTTTGGCTACGCCCCGCTGCGCTAAGCGCGCAGCGTGCATTGGGTAGCGCGTGGGATGCTTAAGGAGGATTGATGCGCAAGCACGTCGTAATCATGGGAGTCTCGAGCTGCGGCAAGTCCACGGTCGGGGAGTTGCTGGCACAGCGCACCGGCCTGCCCTTTCGGGATGGGGACGATATGCACCCAGCGGCGAATATCGAGAAGATGGCCTCGGGGCAGGCGCTTAACGACGCCGACCGGCAACCCTGGCTCGAATCCATCGGACGCTTCCTTGCGGAGCGCGAGGAGGGAGCCATTGTCGGTTGCTCTGCGCTCAAGTATTCCTACCGCGAAATCATTCGAGCCGCAGCGCCGGACACAGTTTTTGTGCATTTGCACGGCTCTTATGAGTTACTCAAGGAGCGCATGAGCCAGCGCGTTGGTCACTTCATGCCGGTGTCCCTGCTTGATTCGCAGTTCGAGACGCTGGAGGACTTGCACCCAGAAGAAGCAGGGCTGGTGCTGGATGTCAGCGCCGCGCCGGAGGAGCTGGCCGCTGAGGCGGCGCAGTACCTCCAGAGCTAGCTGTAGCTACAAGACTTTCCCGCTTGGTGTTGAGGCATCGCGGGGCCGCCCTTTGCGCTCACACAACTCGCCCCCGCCCTTCGCGCTCACCGTGAGCGTCAGGAGGCTGCCGAGCGGGCTGCCGGTGAGCGCGAAGGTAGGTGTCCGCCAGGGGACCTGCTCTGTTCTGACTTGAGCCGCATTAGTGCCGAAAACAACTACCCAGACGCTCAACCCGCAGACTGCATTGTCAAGGGTGGCTGCGTCTTCAGCACTTGATAGTGAGTTAAGTCGGGCTCGTGCTACGTGCCTGCACCCTTCGCGCTCACCGTGAGCGTTAGGAGGCTGCCCCACGGGTTGCCGGTGAGCGCGAAGGGAGGTCAGTACGGATTGTCGGTGAGCGCGAAGGGAGGTGGTCGCGCTCATCGCAACGAGCTAATAAGGACTACAGCAAAGCGGCGGCGCCGTAGAAGATAAGGACAATGCCGAAGCCGATGGAGGAAATCAGCGCCTGGTTTACCGTCCAGGTGCGCAGTGTGGTCGATACGTCCATGCCCATGAGCCGGCCGACGAGCCAGAAGCCCGAGTCATTGACGTGACTGCCAAAGACGGAGCCGGCCGCGGTGGCAAGCGTGATGAGGACCAGCTGAATTTCGTTGAAACCGCCGGCCTCAACGGCGGGCACCATCAGTGCGGCGGCCGTGGTGAGAGCAACGGTGGCCGAACCTTGTGCTAGGCGCAGGGCAACCGCAATGAGGTAGCAGGCCAGGATTACCGGGATGCCGAGACCGGACATGGAATCTGCCAGCGCATCACCGATACCGCTGGTGCGCAGCACACCGCCGAACATGCCGCCGGCACCGGTGATGAGAACGACGGAACAAATGGGGCCGAGGGAAGACTCCACAGTCTTTTCAATTGCGCTCTTGCCCTCACCGCGGCGAAGACCCAGCACGGCCATCGCCATCAGAGTGGTAATCAGCAAAGCGATTGGGGTCTGGCCCAAGAAGATGAAGAAGCGGACCCACGTGGCAGAAGGATCGACAACACCAGCCGTGCCCAGTGTGGTCAACCCGGTATTGCCGAAGATAAGCACCATCGGGATGAGCAAAACACTGATAACCGAGGCCGCAGAGGCCGGGCGATCCGGCAGCTCGGCATCGCTGACGAGCGCACCGGTTACGGCTTCTTCCAGACGGAACGGGTACTTCTTTCCCAGGTGGAGTCCGAAGCGGTAGCCGGAGAGATACCACGTGGGCAGCGCAACGAGGAGACCGAAGATGAGGATCAGGCCGATGTCCGCGCTGAAGAACTCACCGGCGGCGACAGGTCCCGGATGCGGTGGCACGAAGACGTGCATGACGGAAAACGCGCCGGCGGCGGGGATACCGTAGGCCAGGACTGGGCCATTTAGGCGCTTGGCGACGGCAAAGATGACCGGCAGCATCACCATGAGCCCCGCGTCAAAGAAGATGGGGAAGCCCATGATGAGGGAGGCTACGCCCAGCGCTAGGGGTGCTTTGTTTTCGCCGAAGAGTTTCACGAGGGCGTCGGCAAGCGTTTTGGCGCCGCCGGAGGTCTCCGCCAAGCGTCCGATCATGGCGCCTAAGCCGACCAGCAAAGCCACCGAACCCAAGGTCGAGCCGAAGCCACTTGTCATGGTCGGAACCACGCCGTCCAGCGGGATGCCAGCGGCGAGGGCAGTCAGTGCAGAGACAGTGACAAGGGTGACGAAGGCGTGCACCTTGAAGTGGATGACGAGGATGAGGATGACGGCGATGGCCGCCACCGCAATCCCTAACAGTGGTCCGGTGCCCAGTGTGGGCTCCCAAGTATCCATAACATTCATAACCACTGACTTTACTGCGGCAGTGTGTGGCGATCTAGACGTTTCCTCGGTGTGGAATTTCACGTGAGGGGTGGGGTGAAGGCGTTATTCCACCCCGAGTGCTGGGCCTACCGTGGCCCAAGTGATGGATAGCTCACGGCGGAACAGGCCCCACGTGTGCCGTCCCGCCGGAAGCTCGTAGTAGTCAAGGTCAACGCCAGCGGCGGTGGCACGCCTGGCATAAAAGGCACTGCACCAATAGTCCAAGCGCTCGTTGAGGCCCAACGCGGGTAGGGGTGAGTCTTCAATGTCGACGTCAAAGTCTGCTGGGGCACCGCGAGAGACGATGACAAAGGTCTTCCGTCCCTTTTGTTGATCAAGGTTGAGAACCGGTGAGTGCTGTGCCCACGCCGGATCCCATGGCGCGCCGAAGGAGTGTGCTGGGTCCGTGCCGTAGTACGCCGCGCTGACCCACGCGAATCCCTGCGCGAGTACACCTGTGGTCGAGGGACAACCGGAATAGGAACCAGCTACTGTGAACCGCTGATCAAATGTGGCCAGTTCTAGTGCGGGGCCGCCAGAGTTGCTCAGGCCCGCGATGCCGTCGCGGCCGGTGCCATGAAATTCAGCGTCAATGAGTTGAGGGAGCTCCTTGGTGAGGTAGGTGGCCCACTTGTATCTACCGTGGGTGTCGTGGGGCTGTGCCCAGTCGGACATCATCGAGCCATAAGCACCGCGTGGTGAAACGACATTCACGTGCTTGTCGCGGAAGAACTCGGAGGCACCGCCGCCATCCCACCACGTTGCCTCCGCACCGCCGCCCGCGCCACCCAGCAAGTAATAGGTCGGGCGGGGTTGCGTATTCTCCACTCCTCCCGCAGGGAGAATGATGTCGTTGGTGATGACGCGGTCCATCGCAGGCGAATAGGCCTTGAGCTCCCACACATTGTCTTGGATGTGCCTCAGCTCGCGCAGCTGTGCTGGTGCTGTGGTTGCTGGCGGGCGAGTGGCTTCCGGTGGCACGACGGGAAGCTTTAGTTGCTGAAGCACGTGGCCCCAGGTGGCGAAGACGTTCTCGCTGAAGAGTACTGGTGCCAAAGGGCCCAACGCGGTGGGATCGAATGCAGAGGCGTACTGATCAATATTGGCGAGAGCGCTGCTCATCGTATTTGGTGCCTGCGCCTGTGCCGGCTGCACGTGGGTAGGGGAGAAGATCAGCCCCACCGAGAGAAGGCCCGCGAGTGCGGAACGAGAGAAATGCATTTGTTCACAATAGCCAACTAGGGGTGCGCAGCGTAAATAGCCCGTGTGCTGCCGTCCTTTGGCGCGAAGGTTGTGTGGTGTTAATAAATGAGGAATGGTTCGCTGCAGAGGGGGTAATAGAGGAGTATTAGACAGAAAGAAACCCCGACCTTGTCGGTCGGGGTTTACTCACTCTCTCATTACCGGACTAAGCGCCGGCGGGCTGCACTCTCTCTGCTGCAAGGGGGCGGCGAAGAGGGGGCTGTTTTAGAACAGACCCTCAGCCTTCTTACCGGTGTCCTTCACGGTGATCTCGCGGGAGTCAACGTTCTGGTCGTTGTCGGTGGAGTTGTCGCCCTTCAGACGGGAAATCTGGGTGACCTCGATGTAGTTCTTGATGCGGCCTTCCTTGGTGTTGCCGTCGCCGAAGTCCAGGTTGGCAACGCGAGCGGACTCGCCAGCGTTAATCGGGTTAGCCAGGGTGACCTCGAAGGAGCGGGTGGAGGTCTTCTCGTCGAAGCCCAGGTCACGGATGTGAGCACCGTTGGAGGAACGCGGGGTGATGAGGCGGTCAACGCCCTTCGGGCCCTCAGCGGTCTTCACGTCAACGCGGTACTGAACAGCCGGGTAGTCGCCGTAGTAGCGCTCGGTACCAACGTTCTCCAGGCGGAGAGCAACGGTGCCAGCGAAACCAGCGTGCTTTGCACCGGAGGTGGACAGAACCGGCTTGAGGTCGAGCTTCTGGTCAGCCTTGGTAGCCTCGCCCTTGTCAACCTTGTCCTGCAGCTTCTTGTCGGCTTCTTCTTCCTTCTTGCCTTCAGCCTCGGATACGGCGCGCTCCTCCGGAGCAACCTCGTTGTCCTTCAGAACCTCAGCGTCAGCCTCTGGGGACTTCTCCTCCTCAACAACCTTCGGGTCGTTGACGTCGGTGGTGTTCTGAGCGTTCTTGTTCGGAGCGTAGGAGTCAGCGATGTCGTCGTAGAGCTTGACGCGAACTTCGTTCTTCATCGGCTGCATAGCGGACCAGAAGGTCGGGGTGGACCAGGTGCCGTTCGGCTTGCAGTACTGCTGGGTACCGGTCATGTTCAGAACGCGGAAGCCGTAGGTAGCCTCACCGGTGTGGTTCGGCGGAACGTCGTACGGGCCGATGGACTGGCCAGCTTCCCAAGACAGGGAGTAGGAAGCGGAAGCGCCGAGCTTGGTGGCAATCTGGTGGGAGACGCCGAAAGAACCTTCAGCACCCTTGCCGGAGCCCTTGCCGCCCATGTTCATGGAGGTGGTCTCGGTGCGGTCACCGTTGACGGACAGGGTGATGGACTGGGACTTGGACAGATTCTGCTGCAGCGGAATGTCCTTCTTGGTCTGGTTGGTGGTGGAGATGGTGCCAGCCGGCATGAAGTTGTCGGTCACCTTGTAGACCACGGTGCGGTGGTCCTCCCACGGGTTACATACCGGACGCGGGTTGAGGACGTTGGCCTTCATGTGGTCGGAACCGTGGGAAGTGTGAACGATGGGGAGCTTGGCGTTGACAGCCGGGGTCTCCGGGTAGGACTCGGTGTGGGTTGCTGCGGATGCAGCCGGTGCGATGAGGGCGGTGCCTGCAATCGCGAGGCCGGCCACGAGGCCAGCGGTACGACGACGCATGGTCATGATTGTTCTCCTGGATGAAAATGTTTGGGGCAATGTGGTGACGCACTGTGGTTGCGCTGTGCTGCGCTGTATTGCTCAGTGTGTGACGAGAAGCCACTTTAAGGGGGGCTTTCAGGATCCCGCATCCTGAGGATTGTTAATATTTTTGGGCTGCAAAGCAAATATCGATAGGGTGACACGCAGGTGAACAATTGGCTAAGAAAATTGCGTTTACCTTGGTCTTGTCATCTAGACCGTATTCTGGGGAAACGTCTTCTTGACCGTTTGGACATCAACTAAAGTTTGACCCAATCAGGGGGTAAAAAAGGTTCAAAGAGAGCGGCTGGGAAGTTACTTTTCATGCCGCAAGGTGCAAGCAAAATTGCAGTTTTTGACACTCTCTGCTTAAAACATGCTGAAGTTAACGTCGTCTAGTCCTCTTCGATTTCTGGATCCTCAGCGCGCGCTTGCTCAAAAACCTCAGCTGCTGCGCGCAGGTTGATAGCGCCAATGAGAATTCCCACCACGATGTCCGGCCAGGGGCTTACCCACACCATCATGAGAAGACCCGCGCCGATAATGAGGATGTTGGCGGCCACGTCATTGCGGGCCGCTAGCCATGCGCCGCGTGTCAGGGCGCCTCCATGGCGTAGCTGAATGAGTAGTACCGCGCACACGAGGTTGATGACCATGGCTGCGATGGCGGTGCCCGACAGGGCAAGCGGCTCGGGCACGGCACCGTTGATAATTTTCCATATCGCCATGCCAAACGACGCCACCGCAGGAATCAGAATCAGCCCTGCAAGGCCGTAGCTCGCTTTTCGACGCCCCTCCGCCGACCACCTCAGTGCCGCGAGCACCAGCGCGTTAATGAGGAAGTCTTCGAGGAAATCAGCTGCGTCAGCAAACAGCGACGCTGAGCCGATGATGCAGGCGATGATGAACTCGCCAAAGAAGCCAATGAGGTTTAGTGCTGCAACCCACGCGACGATGCGGCGGGCGCGCTGATCCAAGGTGGACGATGAGAGCTCTTGAGACACAACTCTCGAGCCTACTTGGCTGGGGCTTACGGCCTAACGGTCGCCCCTCGATCTAGTCCGCCGTGGCAGGTGGCGCTGCGCGAAAGAGGCAGAGAAGCACCAGCGCCGCGCCTTTGGGTTGGGTGACGTCCAAGCCGGTGGCTGTGGTGACGTGGTGGAGGCGGTTGATGACCGTGTTGCGGTGGCAGTGGAGGGCTTCAGCGGTGTCTTTGATGGAGCCGGTGTCGAGGTAGGTCGTGAGGGTGTCGTAGACCGGAGGGTTGGTGCTGCGCAGTGTCGCGATGGCTTCCGTGGCCTGGGTAATGGGGCTTCCTTCGAAGCCAGCGATGGCATCGCCGGCCACGGCCCAGAGGAGATCGGATACGTCGACGAGGTGGGGGAGTGTGCCGGCAGCGGCGAAGAGGCGTGGGGCTTGGCGGGCGGCGGCGCGGACGCCGGCCAGGCCCTTTACTGTGGGGAAGCGCACGCCGGGGATCGCGGCAAGCTCATCGCGGTTTACGGTGGGCCCTGCGGGTGTTCCTGCAGGCCAAAAGGCCACGAACATGCCGCGCGTGCCGTGGCCGAAGGCGGTGCCGGAGGCGATGGGGGCGTCGAGAAGCGCGCGTAATTCCACAGCGGCGGTGGGGTGTGCGATGACGACGTGGAAGTGGGTATCTGCGACCACGTCGAGGGCGCGGGCGATCTCGGTGACTCCGAGTGGGTCAAGGTCGTCGGCGGCGAGGAGGCGCTCCAAGTGGCGCGCATGGGCCAGGCGCACGTCATGCTGGCCGCGGGCTTCCTCCACGCGGTAAGCATCGCGCACCATAAGGTTGTACAACGTCACAACGGAATGCAGGTGGGCCACGTGCTCAATTAGGGTGGATTGATCCGCTCCGGCGGCCTCGCGCAGGCGGGCCCAGAGGACGTCGAAGTCGAGCTGGATGGCGTCGATAAGCGAGGCCAACTCCACTCCCTGCCTTGCGCGCCGCCGGCCCAGATTCTGCGCGTGAGTGCGCAACTCCGACTTGTCCATGGCGCCTACCAGCACTTCTGTAATCCGAGCAAAGACTTCGAAGGCTGTCAGGCGCAGCTCATCCTCGCTCACGAGCGAATCGCCATAGCGGCCAGCCGCGGTGAAAGCAGTGAGAAAATCCTCCACTAATCGGGGGATATCGCTATGGACCTCTGCGACAATCTCACGCCACCGCTCCTCGTGCATATGCACAACCTTACACCGCTGAGGGTAGGACAACGCCCTACCCTTGCGGCACGCGTCACGGCGCACATTAGTATGTGGTGAACAACACAAGGAGGTCTCATGATTACGCTCATCGATAACGCCCACATTCTTACCCAGGACCCCGCCCACCCAGTGGCGAGTGCAGTGGCTTTTGCTCACGGCCGTATCCTCGCGCTGGATGATGCCGCACGCGCTCTCCCTGCGGATACGACGTGGGATGCCGGCGGGCGAACCTTGACCCCGGGATTTAACGATGCGCACTCGCACACCGTGTGGTTTGGGCAAACGCTGCTCGAGGTGGACCTCTCTCAGGTCGCCACGCCTGACGACGTCTACTCTGCCCTCACCAGTGCCGAGCCCACCCCGGATGGCTGGATCATTGCCTCTGGTTTTAGGCCCTCGGGTCTGGATGCTGCGGTGACTATTGCGGAGCTGGACCGCGCCACACACGGCAAGCCACTGCTCATCAAACACAATTCGGGGCATGCCTACACGGTGAATACTGCATCCTTGCGTGCAGCGGGCATCGACCCGGCCAACCCGCCAGAGGTGGAGGGCGGTGAATTCGTCCGCGATGATGAGGGCCACTGCACCGGACTGGTCGATGAAAACGCCATGCGCGCCATTCAGAACGTCACGCTTCCGGAATCCGGGGAGGAGATTGCGCGCGCCTTGGAGCTGGCCACGCGCCGCTATCTCGAGCGCGGGCTCACCTCAGTGACGGATGCCGGCGTGGCGGGTGGCTGGATCGGCCACAGCCCGCGTGAAATCGCGGCCTACCAGAACGCCACGCTGCATACGCGCATGCAGATCATGGTGACCATGGATGTCCTCCACAAGATTGAGGGCCATGAATCGGATGGGCCCGGATGGGGACTCGATGGTGGTTTACGCACCGGCTTTGGTGATGAATGGCTACAGATTGGCCCTGTCAAGATGTTCAGTGATGGCTCCATCCTCGGCACCACCGCTGCGCTGACGGAAGAGTATGCCTGCTGCCAGCACCACGGCTACTTCCAGGGAGATCCTGAGCAGATGCGCGAGCGCGCCCTCAAGGCTGCGGCTTCTGGCTGGTCCCTGGCGATTCATGCCATCGGGGATGCGGCCGTGGACTTTGCGATTGAGACCCTAGAGATGGCCGTGGAGAAAAATGGCATTCCGGCTATGCCGCACCGCATTGAGCACGGCGGTATTGTGCGCCCAGATCAAATTGAGCGCCTGCGCGGACAACCCATCGTGGTGGTGCCGCAGCCGCTGTTCATCTCGACGTTTGGTGATGCGATGGCAAAGGCGCTGGGTCCGAAACGTGCGGCGTGGAGCTATCCGGGCAAGCGGCTTCTCGCCGCCGACCTCATCCTCCCCGGCAGCTCCGATCAACCCGTGGCTCCCGGCGTGCCGCTCGACGTTATGAAAGCCTCCATCGAACGCCGCACTGAGACCGGCCAGGACTTTGGACCCGACGACCGCCTCACGCCTGCCGAAGCGCTCTATGCCTACACCGCCGGTTCCGCTGCAGCAACAGGCTGGGCAGGCCGAAAAGGCCAGGTTATTCCAGGACAGCTTGCGGATTTTGTGCTGCTGTCCGCCGACCCACTGACGACTGATCTATCCACCATCGACGTGGCCGCCACCATCGTGGGCGGCGAGCTGCGCTACGGAAGCTTCTAAGGAGAAAAGCGATGCGAGCAACCACTGATGAACAGTTTCTAGCCGATTTCCAGGCCATGTCCGCCAACGGCGCCACCCCCGGCGGCGGCGTGGAGCGCCAGGCCGCCAGCGAGGGCGACAACCTCAACCGTGCCTGGTTCCACGAGGTCCTCGAATCCCTTGGCGCGCGTGTCATCTACGACGAGATTGGCAACCAATACGGGCTCTTCGAACTTAACCCCGGCGCTGAGTTCGTCGGCTTAGGCTCGCACTTAGATTCCCAACCTTTGGCCGGCCGCTTCGACGGTGCCTATGGCGTGCTTGCGGCAGCGCATGCAGCCGGCCGCGTGGCCCAGTCGGGTATGGACGCGCGCTTTAACCTTGCGGTCATCAACTGGTTCAATGAGGAAGGCTCACGCTTCGCGCCGTCCATGATGGGAAGTTCTGTATTCACCGGAACGCTCGCGCTTGCCGACGCCCACTCGGTCACCGACCTCGCCGGCGTCACCGTCGCCGAAGCGCAGGAGGCCGCAGGCTGGGCTCCGCGCGGCGAGGCGCCCACGCTGGCCTCCTATGCGGAGATCCACGTCGAGCAAGGCAAAGAGCTCGAAGCCAACGGCAACACCATCGGGCTGGTCACCGCCACGTGGGGAGCAAAGAAGTTCCAAGCGATGGTCTCCGGCGAACAAGGCCATACCGGCTCTACCCTCATGGCGGATAGGAAAGACGCCCTTTTTGGTGCCTCCCTCATCATCGCGGAGGTAGAGCGTCTTACCCACGAATTCCCCGAAGGCCAGCTGCAGGCTTCGGTCTCCCAGCTCACGCTGGAACCGAACTCACCGGTAACCATTGCCCGCGAGGTGCGCTTCAACATCGATGTACGCTCACCCTCCACTGAAGTTCTTGATACTGCTTACAAGCGCCTGCAGGAGATCATCTCCGCCGCGGAGCAAGAATCCCGCACCTCAGTAGAGCTGACCCCGACCCACGAGTGGGCATTGAACCCTTACCCAGCCGAAGGCGTGGCACTGGCGCGTGACGTTGTTGAAGAGCGTGGCTACCCCTACCAAGAGATCTATACGGTGGCCGGTCATGACTCGACCAACCTCAAGGAGATGGTGCCAACGGTGATGCTCTTCATCCCGTCTGTTGACGGCATCTCTCACAATGAGAAGGAGTTCACCACTGAGGCTGACTGCCTAGCGGGCCTCGACGTGTTTACCCACGTGGCACAGCGCCTTGTCACCACCGGGTGCGCGGAAGAGTAAGCCAACGGTAGCGAGAGCTGGGAGGACTAGTCGTCATCACTCCAGTTCTCATAACCGAAGGCGGTTAGCGCGATCTCAAACCCGCGCTTCATCGCTTCGAGCTCTTCTTCACTGACCTCATAGGTGCGCAGACGCGCTGGGCCGGTGAGTGGTACGTGAAGCAGGAACTGACGGCCCTCTTCGGTGATATCACACAGGCGGCGACGAAGGTCCGCGGGGTCATCGACAAGAGAAATAAGGTCATCGCGCACCAACCGCTTCACCGCTTGACCAATGGTGGCCGGCTGCCAGCCTAACTCCTTACGCAGCTGCAGAATCGGGATGGGACCCTTCTTATCGATGAGCCGGAGAAGATTGAGATGGGAACCGGAGATGCCGTATTCACGGCGTGCTTCCGCATCAAACCGCGCGCGGGCTCGCTCTAGCCTGCGCCACTCTGCAATAGTCTCCGAAACCTTTTCGCTATCAGCCACGCGATTAAGCGTAAGAGTTTTAGACTGGTGGCCGCAACCGGTTTTCATAGGCAGCACTAATAGTCGCTTTGAGCCCCATTGAGGGTGTTCAACTTGCCCTTCGCGACCCCCTCGGCGGATTGAAGGCCGCACGATGGGGGTAGCGAATCGAATTTCTTCGGGGTATTCGCTACAACATTGTCAGTCAGTTGTGGGCAAGAAAAATCCCAGATGGTCACGAATTTCTTCTGGTTCCGCGCACGTAGGTTGAGCATTCTTTCTCTTTCGTCCACGGGGGTATAAAGCGAAATTTCTACGAAGCGACAGATGGATGTGACTATCGTTAATGTCGGTCAAATCTTGGCTCCCTAGTATTCGAATCCCTATAGGAGATACTCATGAAGATTTCTCGTTCCCTAGTCGCAGCTGCCCTGTCCGGCGCCCTCGTTCTTGGTGGCACCACCGCCGCAATCGCTCAGATCCCGGAGTCCGCTGACAGCACTGTCGTGTCACTTCCGGCTTCCATTGAGGTTGACGGCGTCACCTACTACAAGGACATGACCGCCGAAGAGGGTAAGGGTGACTACAAGTCCGCAGACGGAAAGCAGACCCTGCCTTACCTGGCGGTGAAGGTTATTGTCGAAAACCGTCAGGCAGCCGAGGAGCAGGAATCTGAGTCCTCCAGCTCTGAGGAGGCGACCACCACTGCTTCCGAGTCTGAGAAGACTTCCGAGCCGAAGGAGACCACCTCCGCTAAGGCAACCACCTCCGAGAAGGCCACCACCTCCGCTAAGGCATCCGAGAGCGCTTCCGCTACCAAGTCCTCCGAGACTTCTGCGTCCGCTACCACCACCAAGTCCTCTGACTCCTCCACGACGGCTTCCGCAACGACTACTCCTTCTTCTTCCAAGTCTGCTGAGCCGACCCCGTCCAAGGACAAGAAGAGCTCCGCTCGCGACGCTCTGTCCTCCAAGGACGGTAAGCCGACCCCGCTGGCTATCTTCGGCATCGTTGCTGGCGTTCTGGCCGCTGTCGCTGCTGCCTTCCCGGTAATCGCCAAGACCCTGAACCTGAACATCAAGCTCCCTTTCTAAAATAGGAAGCTCCTAGGTTCCTAGGTTCCTGCGCCCCTGCCTCATTGAACTGAGGCGGGGGCTTTGCCGATCCTGGGTCGGCGGGGAGGACGGGTCGATGGTGGTCGCCCCTGAAACAAAACTTCAGCGCCCGGGCCACACACGAAGGGGGCCACGAGCGCTGAAGTCTCTCTATCTCTCTCTGTGTGCGTTCTCTCCAACGCACGAAACTCAGTATGCAACTTTTTTATTAAAAATGCTCGTTCGTGGCCGGGATGGGTAGAGTGTGTGAGCTGTGTGTTCCCTGCAAGTGAACGATTGTGCAGGTAAGGGCTATTGAGGCTGCGGGGCATAAGGATGGGGAGTTGTCCCCGGGGTTAGAAACGGGGGTAAGGCAGACCTAAGGTAATCTCGGGAGCCATGAGAATAGGAATCATCGGCGCTGGTATTTCCGGTCTTGCACTAGGGGCAGCCCTTCACCGCCACGGTATAGACGTGCAAATTTACGAACGTCACCCGCGAGTTCGCAGCGGCGGCGCCGGCATCACCCTCGCCCCGAACGGCCTAGCCGCTCTCGATGCTCTAGGTATTGGGGCGGGCTTCCGTGAACTCCAAGAAAACCAAGTCCCCTTACAGGGTGGATTGCGTAGGCCGCAGGGAAACTGGCTAACGAACATCCCGGCCGAGATTACCAAGGCCTCACTTGCGCTCGATCGATCCGAGCTCCACGCGCTGCTCTTAGAGGATATTCCCGGGGCGCGTATTCACACGTCCGCCGATTCCGTGCACGTTGACGCGGGCTCCGGCGTCGTCAGCTTCGCCGACGGCTCACAGGAACAGTTCGACGTGGTGATTGGGGCAGACGGGATCCGCAGCTCGGTACGCCGCAGCTGCTTCAACGACCCCGGAATCAGCTACGCAGGCTACAACGCGTGGCGGGCAATCAGCGAAGCCCCAGCTCTGAACGTTGGCTTCGAAACCTGGGGCGTGGGCGCTCGATTTGGAGCCGTCCCGCTTCACAACGGTCGCGTCTACTGGTTCGCTGTCCTCTCCGGGCCGGAAGCTCAGCCAAGCGAGACCGGCCTGAGCCAGTTGAGGGACACCTTCGGTCAGTGGCATGAACCCATTCCTGCCTTGCTTCACTCGACGCCGGAGGAGTCGATCCAGTACCTGCCGATCCAGGAGTTGGCGTCTCCCCTGCCGAGTTACCACATCGGCAAGGTGGTGTTGGTGGGCGATGCGGCCCACGCAATGACCCCGAACCTTGGGCAGGGGGCATGCCAGGGTCTTGAGGATGCCGCAGTTCTTGCCGCGCTTCTTCAGAACGGCAATGTGGATTTCGGGGCTTACGACGAGCACCGTCTCCGCCGAAGCCAGAACATTGCGCGTCGATCCGGGCTCGTTGGGCGCACTGTTCACACCGGTGGTGCTCGGATAGCAGCAGCGCGCAATTGGGTGCTCCAACGTATGCCGGATGCAGCTACTAACCGACAAGTGCAGGCGGTTACCAGCTGGGAAATGCCCGCGTTGTAGAGCAATTGTAGGCTGAGCCAGGTTTAGAAGTCATCGATGATGAGCTTCTTCATCTGCATCATGTAGGCGAACGCGTCGGGTCGCAGCAGAAGCTCTTCCGTGGTGGCAAGGATCATTGCAGCGACTATCGACCATGTCATCGCCCAACGCGTGGTACGCCGCTACTCCATCGCGCAGCCTCGCACTGATGCTGGGCGCACCATCTACACACTTGCGCTGAAACTGACCCAGAGCACCACCTCGGACGAAGCAGCAGTATGGGGGTGCACAACTGCACGAACTCTCCACGATCTACCGTTCCTGGATGGACGAGAAAACGACACAGATTTGGCCCTTAACCCGAAAACGTCGACGAGCCCCCAGGGAATTAGGGGGCTCGTCGGCGTCTCTATCAAGTCCCTCCGTATATCGGCTTAAGCCGCCCTCCGGAGGGGGAGGGGTTCTCTCTCTCGCATGCGCTCTCTCAAACGCACAAGAATGAGTATGGCGGGCCGTGCTGGCATCGCCATGGACTCAGCCTGGCAATCGTCTGTACGTCTTTTCTAGTCGAACTTTGCTGGGCGCTTCTCCAAGAAAGCCATGACACCTTCCTTGTGCCCAGCAGAGGTCATCTGGGCGTACTGCGTGGGCTCTTCCCACGTCAGCTGCTCGTCCAGCTGACTTAACGCAGTGCGGTTGATGGCCTCCTTAGCCTTGGTCAGAGCATCGCGCGGAGCAATGTGCAGGCGCTCGACTACCTTGAGTGCGGCTCCCAGGGCCTGGCCTTGGGGCGCGCGCTTAGCGACGATTCCTGCCTCTGCAGCCTCCTCAACCCCCAGCTTGTCCTGCAGCAGGGACAGCGCGAGCGCCCGATGACGGCCTAGTGAGGCGACAGCAGTCAAGCTCACACCGCCGTCGGGGATGAGGCCAATCTTTCCAAAGGGCAGCGTGAAGTAAGATTCCTCGCCGGCCACGATGAGATCGCAGGCAAAAGCCAGCGAGGCGCCGGCACCGGCGGCAGCGCCCTCAACGGCAGCAATGACGGACACCTCAGCCGTCTGAATCGCGGAGATGAGGGCGTTGAGCTGCGGCAGCATCGTCGACTCGGCTGGGTTGGGGGCCTCGTCCGATTGCTGTGCTTCAGCCGCAGTCTGGGCCGCCGCCACGATGTCTGCACCCGCGCAGAAGGCGGTCTCATCACCGGTGATGATGAGGGCGCGGATGGAGGGGTCTTGGGAGGCGTCGGAAAGCGCGGCAGACAGTGCCACGCAGTGCTCCTTGGCTATGGCATTGCGGCGCGAGGAGTTGTTGATCTGGGCAATGAGGGCAGAACCTTCACGGCGGGTCAGGATGGCTTCGGTCATGGGTTAGTCCTTAACAAGCGTGGTGAGGGAGGAGATGATGCGCTCGGCGTCGGCAGTGATGCGGGAGACGATGTCGGCACACGAGGCAACGTCGCGGATAAGCCCCTGCGAGGTGCCACAGGTCCACACGCCGGCATCCAGGTCACCGGTTTCGTAGACTGCGCGGCCGCGCTTGCCGGCGACGAGGTGGCGGATATCGCCAAACTCCGCGCCCTGGGCCAGGCGCTCGGCAACCTCATCACTGACGGCGTTCTTGGCCACACGGGTGGAATTGCGTAGCTCGCGGAGAATCAGCTGGGTATCGAGCTCGGAGCGCTCCACGATGGCCTGCTTGACGTTCTCATGCACCGGCGCTTCGGTGGACGCAACGAAGCGGGTGCCCATGTTGATGCCCTCGGCGCCCAAGGCGAGTGCGGCGGCCAAACCGCGACCATCAGCGAAACCACCGGAGGCGATGATGGGGATATTCAGCTGGTCCGCAGCCGCCGGAATGAGGACGAGGCCCGGGATGTCATCTTCGCCGGGGTGGCCAGCGCATTCGAAGCCATCGATGCTGACGATGTCCACGCCGACCTTCTGGGCGCTGAGCGCATGGCGCACCGAGGTGCACTTGTGGATGACGGTGACACCAGCGTCCTTGAAGGCCGGCATGTGGTCCTTCGGGTTATTGCCAGCGGTTTCGGCAATCTTTATACCTTCCTCGATGATGACGTCGCGGTATTCCGCGTAAGGCGGCGGGGTAATCGCCGGCAGCATGGTGAGGTTGACGCCGAAAGGCTTGTCAGTAAGTTCGCGGGCGCGGCGGATCTCCTGACGCAGATCTTCTGGGGTGGGCTGGGTCAGTGCCGTAATGACGCCGAGGCCGCCGGCATTGGATACGGCCGCGGCGAGCTCGGCGCGGCCGACCCACTGCATGCCGCCTTGGACGATGGGGTGCTCGATGCCAAGCATGTCAGTAACGCGGGTGGAAATCATGTCTAACTCCTTAGGTGAATGGCTATTCGGAATAATGGGCGCTCATGCGCTTTGTAAGGTCCTCGGGGAGGGGGATGGGGCGGCGCCGTGAGACGTCGATAAGCACCAGCGTCGCCGTGGCAAAGACACAGGATTTCCCGTCCTGGATGAGCTCGTGGGAGACCTGGTAGGACGTATTTCCAATGCGCGAGACCCACACGCGCGCCTCGATGGAATCGGCATAGGTGAGCTCGGCGTCATAGACCACCTCGAGGGATCGGACCACGTGAGCGTAGGTATCCGTGGAGAAAGGCCCGGTGAGATCTTTGGCGGCGCGAACACGAGCTTCTTCGATGAGGGTGACCATCGTGGCGTTGTTGACGTGGGCATTCGCGTCCTGGTCGGACCACCTCAGGGCGAGGGTTACCGGTATGGCGTTGGCGGGGGCGCGCATTCATCCTCCTTGAAAGGTAAAGTGTTGCGTATCACTATACATACGAATTGTGGTTCGTAAATCTAATTGAGAGGAGAGTGCCATGACAACGGATCTGCTCGGCATTGAATCCCTGTTGACCGATGAGGAAAAGGCCACGCGGGATCGGGTGGCTGCGCTGGTCAACGAGCACATTCGGCCCCACATTGCCCAGTGGTACGAGGATGCCGTCTTGCCAGAAACCATCTTCCCGGTACTTGCGGAGGCCGGTCTGTTTGGCATGCACCTCGAGGGCTACGGCTGCGCTGGGCGCTCCGCAGTGGAGTACGGGTTGGCCATGCAGGAATTGGAAGCAGGCGACTCAGGCCTGCGCACGGTGGTCTCCGTGCAGGGTTCGCTGGCGATGTCAGCGATTTACAAGCACGGCTCCGAAGAGCAGAAGCAGGAGTGGCTTCCCGCAATGGCCGCGGGTGATGTTATTGGTTGCTTTGGGCTAACAGAGCCGACTGCGGGCTCGGACCCGGCGGGCATGGCGACGGTGGCGCGCTACCGCTCGGGCGAGTGGGTACTCGATGGCGCCAAGCGTTGGATTGGCCTGGCGAGCGTGGCCACAGTGGCCATCATCTGGGCCAAGGTAGCTGAGGAGGATGCTGCCGCTGCCGGCGTGGAGCCCGGTGTGCGCGGCTTCATCGTGCCGACGTCCACACCGGGGTTTACAGCGACCCCGATTACGAACAAGTTGTCCATGCGTGCGTCCATTCAGTGCGATATTGAACTGGAAGGGGTTACCCTGTCTGCGGATGCACTGCTGCCCAAGCATCCAGGTCTGAAGGGGCCGTTCATGTGCCTCAACGAAGCCCGCTTCGGCATCAGCTTTGGTGCATTGGGGGCGGCACGTGATTCACTCGAAGCCGCCCTGGCATACGCGAAGGAGCGCACACAATTTGACCGCTCCTTGGCGTCCTTTCAGCTGACGCAGAAGAAGCTCGTTGACATGGCAGTGGAGCTCAACAAGGGCCAGCTTCTCGCTCTTCAGCTTGGTCGCGCCAAAGATGCGGGCACGCTGGAGCCTTATCAGATTTCCGTGGGCAAGCTGGCCAATTGCCGCACGGCCATCGAGATTTGCCGCGAGGCCCCCACCATCCTCGGCGGCAACGGCATCACCACGGACTACTCGCCGCTGCGCCACGCTGCGAACCTGGAATCAGTGCGCACCTATGAGGGCACCGATGAGATCCACACGCTGATCCTGGGCCGCGTGCTGACGGGGGAGCAGGCGTTTAGTTAGTTGGTCGGGTCTGGGCTGTTGAACCATGAAAGGTGGTTCCTGCAGGTTTGGTAAATGGTCCCAACAGTGTGGTCCTTCTACTTTGGTCCTTCATCCCAGATGGGGGACCATTTGTGCGCCAGAAAACAGGGAAAGATGGTCCCTTCACTCTGATGTGGGACCAAAGTAAAGGGACCATCTAAAAACAGCGGAAACGAGGAGTGCTGCGAACCTGCTGTCCGCTAGGGTGCGCTGGCTAGCTCCTCTTGTCCTTCGTCTTCGGGGCGTTGGGATCGATGGGGCGGCCATCGACATCCACATCGTTGAGCTCGGCCAGCTCCGTGAAGTCCGCCTGGGCATCGGCGAAGCCTTCATCCGGATCGATTTCGTCGAAGTTACGAATGGTGCCGTCGCGCTCGTCCTTGAACAAGTCCTTGCCGTAGATAACCAAGACCATGATGATGCCGGCGGCAAAGCCCCAGGCTGCGCCTTGGGTAGCGAGGACACCAGCAGTAACGCCTGCAATGCCAAGATCCTTCTGATTCTTGGCCTCCATGATGCCCACGCGCACAGATACGAAGCCCTGGATGATGAGCGTCAGAGCCAAGCCGACCGGGAGGATGGGCTCAACAAATGAGGTAATAGGTAGCAGGAGAAGGCCCACGTTGGTACCCCAACGGAAGGAACCTGCACCGCCAAAGATGGAGCGCATGGCGCGCTTGCCCTGCTTGTAGCGCTCCACAATAACCACGTGCATGGCGGCCCACAGCGGACCACACATGGCGACATCGGGGCCAATGATGGACATCAGAATGTTGCGGCCGCCAAAGAGCAGGTGGGCGCGGGATGGGCTGTAGACCACGGCTTCATCAGTACGCACATGGTCAGCTTCCTTGAGCACAGCGTTGGCTTGCAGGACGTCACCGAAGACGACGATATAGGCGGCCAGCACCGTCGGGATAGCGGTGAGGAACATGTGCGTCGGTGGCAGGCCCACACCGAACACCGTGTACTCAGACCACAGCGTCATAAAGTCCGGCTTGGAGAAGCCCCACTCCACGTCCGGCCAAGGAGCCTCACCGGCGAGTGGGGCGACGAAGACCGCGATGAAGATTGCCGGCAAGATGCCGAGGGATGCTAGGAAACGCCACCCAGAGGCCTTCTGTCGCAGGGACTGGAATCCACGGGAGTACATGAGGAAGAAGGCCACGGCCACTGCGATGGTGATGGTGATGGGGAAGGAGTGGAAGCGACCGTCGTCTTTGAAGACCGAGATAATGGCGGCAATACCGGCGCCCAGCACGATTCCCGATCGCAGGCCTGATGGAATGAGGCGAACGACCTTCGATGCTAATCCTGTTGCGCCGAGCGTTAAGGAGAATATGCCCAGCATGAGCTGGAAACTAATGAGCGCCCAGACGCGCTGTTCGCCTTCTGGGAAGGTCTGGATGTAGACGGTCAGCAGTGGGATGGCTGGAGTAATCCAGCCGGGAACCACAGGGTCACCGAGCAAGTGGTGAGTGAGGTACAGCAAACCGTTGAGGATGACCACGGCCAATGCTGCTTCGTAAGGCATGCCGAGGGCCTCTGTCATCAATGGGATAGCACCCAGATCGACCACGCACATGAAAAGACCTTGTGCGAAGTCGGGCCACTCCATGCGGTAGTGAACGAAGGGAAGACGGACATCAAAGGGCCCCATCTTCCAGTGCGGTGAAGCTTGACCAATACCCTGATCTTCGGGCTCGGCAGCTACGTTGGTTTCGGCCATAGTGGCCTCCTTTCAAAGGGCTAAAGCCCCGCGCGCAGTGGCGCGGGGCTCAGAGGGGGCAGGGAGGATTAGTCGAACTCGATGATCTGGCGCAGGGCCACGCCATCGGAGAGGCGATCCATTGCGGTGTTGATGTCTTCGAGCTTGATGTGGTCAGAGATGAGGGCCTCAGCGTTGAGCTTGCCTTCGCGCCACAGCTGCTCGTACTTCGGGATGTCCTTCGATGGAACGGAGGAGCCTAGGTAGCAGCCATGGAGGCGGCGGGCTTCGGCGGTCATGATGAGCGGATCGATAGTGATGGTGGAGCCCGGTGCAGGCAGGCCCACGGTCACGGTCAAGCCGCCTGGCGCGGTGACCTTGTAGGCAGTCTCTAGTGCCTTCGGGTGGCCGGCGGCCTCAACCACAGCAGTGAACTTCTTACCGGACTCTTCTGCCTCCTGCGGGGTCATGGCAGAGGTAGCGCCGATCTCGATGGCCTTCTCGCACTTATCCTTCTGCATGTCGATGCCCACGATCTCCTTCACACCGAGTGCAGCAGCAGTGATGATGGCGGCCATCCCCACACCGCCGAGGCCGACGACCGCAATGCTGTCCTCCGGCTGCGGATCGATCTCGTTGAGGATGGCGCCGCCGCCGGTGAGGATGGCGCAGCCAAGGATGGCGGCGATGTCTGCCGGGACATCAGAGCCGACGGGTACCACAGACAGTTCGGAGACAACTGCGTGGGTAGCGAAGCCAGAGACACCGAGGTGGTGCTGGATGGTCTCACCGTTGCGAGTAAGGTGACGGGTGCCGCGAATCAGGGTGCCTTCATTGTTGGTCTTGGAGCCAACCTCACACGGCATCTTGCCGTCGGTCTTACAACCAGCGCACTCGCCACAGCGAGGCAGGAAGGTCATGACGACGTGGTCGCCGACCTTGACATTGGTGACACCAGGGCCGATTTTCTCGACGATGCCAGCGGATTCGTGCCCCAGCAGCATCGGAAGTGGGCGCGGGCGGTTGTTGTTGACCACGGAAAGGTCAGAGTGGCACAGGCCGGCAGCGGTGATCTTGACCAGGATCTCGCCCTCGCCGGGGCCGGTGAGCTCAAGTTCGCTTACAGTGATGGGCTTCGAGTCGGCGTAGGGGCGCTCGTCGCCAGAGCGCTCCAAGACGGCGCCGCGAATGGTGAGAGTGTCAGACATGGTTACCTCCAAACGTGGGATGAGCTAATGTCTCGAAATCTACGTCACTAGCTCGGCGTGGAAGGCACAATGACATGTGGGAAACTACACCGTAGTGCGAAGTTGGTGTGGATTGATCTATCCACGTAGGGAATGGGCACGCAGTGCAAGGAACACGTCGAGACCGCGCTGGCCGACGGCCCAGTCCTCACCCATCAACGACACAATCCGGTCCAAGCGCTGACGCACGGTATTGGGGTGAATGAACATGATGCGCGCAGTCTGCGGGATGCTGTGGCCGGACAACAGGTACTGGTGAGCAGTGCTAGCGAGCTCGGTGGAATTCTCTTCGTCGTAGCAAAGGAGTGGGGCAATGGTGTGCGTAGAAAGCAGCTCGAGGGCATGCGGGTCTGCTCCCAAGATGAGCCCCACTGTGCCCAGGGTCGATTCAGTGACGAGCTGTCCGCGCAGGCCGAGTGCGATGGCAGAGTCAAGGTAGGCCATAGCCGAATCATGGGCGCTGCGTGCAGAATCCACCCCGCTAAAACCAATGGCCGATAGAGCGAGGTCAGGATAGGTCTTAAGTAAGGAAGCAAGAGCCTTTTCGATGGCTCTTTCCGGCTGATACAGTACGCACACGTGTTGGTCATGATGCGTAATGGCGGCATGACCAGGCAGGAGGTGCTCTAGCTGTGGGCGAGTTGGCAGGCCCTTCTCGGAGTTTAAACCGAGGAAGTAGAGCTGAGTTGATGCCGTGAGGCTGATGCCCGTGAGGTGTCGTAGGCGGGCTATTTCCTCGCGTCCAGCGTTGCCGAGTGCTACGGCGTAGACGAGGTCGTCGACTTTGCGCGCGGTGGCGTCGACAAGCGCTTCGGCGAACAACGCGATGGAGGTAAACGCCGCGGAGGCATGGCTGATGACGCGGAGTTCGGTATCACTCAGCTCCTTGTCCACACCGATTGTGCCCAGTTCACGGCCATTAAACTCCACAGGGAACGTGCTGGCCGGGGGAGTATCCGGGGTGTCTTCCGTGGTCCATAGCGTCACTGGCGCGTCGAGGCTCTTAGTTAGCACGCGTTCGAGTTCCTCGAAGCTGGCGTTGTTCATAAGCACGTGGAGCAGCTGCGTGTTGACCTCATTGAGCCACTGAAGCTCTTCGATATGACGGCTCAGCGCTATCTGGGAGCGGGTCAGCTCCGCTACGGACTTGCCCTGGCTCTCAATGACCTGTGCATTCTCCAGTGCTACGGAGGTGATAGAGCCGAGCACCTCCAGGGCTGCGATTTCCTCGTGCGTGTAGTGGCGTGGGTGCCGATCACCCACGAGGAGCGCTCCGATGGTTGTGCCGCCGATGCGAATCGGGGCCCCGAGGATGCCCCGAATGCCTTCCGCTTGCACCGCACGGTCGACGTAGTCCACATGAGTGACATCAGGATCAGCCGAATGATCATAGGTCCACGCTGGGCGGTTGGTGGCGGCCACAATGCCGAGGATTCCCGAACCCATCGGCATGTTGATGGTGCGGAATTCCTCGGTGACCACACCGCTGGTCGCCAGCACCTTGGTGAAACCGGTGTCCTCATCGTTGAGGCTGAGGTAGCCAACATCGGTTCCGATAGTGGTGCGCGCATGCCGCACGATAGCTTGGAGAATGTCAGTTGAATCGCGGCCAGCGTTGAGCATGTGGGAGACGTCGAGAAGCTTCGTCGACATCACGCGCCATGTGTGGTTGGCGCGCATCGTCTCTTCCACAGCTCGCAGCGCGCTCAGCTCCTCGGCCGCCAGTTGCTCGCGCAGCTCGTCGGGGACACGGGTGCCGCTGGCGAGGTGGAAGAGGACGGGGCCGAGGAGAGACATGCCTACAGCTTATTAGGGTTAGACCTTCTTCTTGGTACGCGGACCGGGCTTTTTCGCACGCGGGATGGGCTTGCCCGTAATGAGTGCGTGCAGCTTTCCGTCACCAATCTGCATTTCTTCCGGGAGGTCCGCAGAGTCGACCTCGGTCATGATTTCCCTAATGAAGTCAGATTCAGGGATGGAGGAATTGCGGGCGATGGCGGTGAGCTCCTGCATCTCTTCGTCGGAGAGGTGGTTGTCATTCTCAAAGCGTTTCTTGAGCAGCTCGCGTGCACGGCGGCGTAGGTCCGCTTCAGACTGCAGGTCCTTGCGGTTCTTGAGCCAGGCAAAGCCGATGATGAACATGATGGCGATGCCCATGTAGCCCAGAATCGGGTAGACCCAGCCGATGAGGTTGGAGAAGCCAATGAAGGAAAGGACGAAGCCGATGAGCACGGAGATGACGTAGACCTTGTAGAAGTGCTGTGGCTTGCCACGGGTCAGGCGCTTAGCAAAGGCGTAGAACATGCCGATGGCGGTGTTATAAATCATGCCGTAGATAGCAACGGACATGGCAAAGCCAAGCCATGGATGGATCTGCTCAATCATGGCCAAAGTCGGCATTTCGGCCTCAGTGATCGGGCCCACGGAAACGTAGAGGCCGCCGACTAGGACTGCCAGCAGGAACAGGAAGCACAGGCCGCCGAGAATGCCACCGTAGCCCACTTCCTTGGCATCGAGGAAGTTGCCGCCGATGACGATCATCATGGAGACCACCACGATGACGTTCAGGCCCAAGTTGTTGATAGCGGAGACCCACCAATTCGGAAGCGTGGTGGGAATGTTCTGCGCCTGCTCGTTGAGATGCGACCAATCAGGGTTGGACGTCAACACGGTGTAGACGGTGCCGATGGTCAGCAGGACGATGATGAACGGGGTGATAGCGCCGATGGCGATAGTCACCTTGTCCACGTCAAGCCGACCAGTCAGCAACGTGAGGACCAGCATGAGGATCGCGCCGATCCATACCGGCCAGCCCCACTGTTGATTGAGGTTGGTGCCGGCGCCGGCAAACATGGCAAAGCCGATGCAGAAGAGACAGGTCAGCGTGGCGACATCGAGGATCTTCGACACGATGGGGGTGGACACCGCATTGAACACGGAGGTGTGCTCCTTGGCGCGGTGATAAGAACCTAATTGAAGAATGGTGATGCCGGAAATAGTCATGGCGAGGGCTGTGACGATGGCGCCGACAACACCCATGTTGCCGAAGGCAACGAAGTACTGGAGGGCCTCGCGTCCCGAGGCAAAGGACGCACCTGCGAGCACGCCGATAAAGGCCATCGCGATGCCGAATGAGCGCTTGAGCATGATAAACCTAACTGTTAAAGGATTGAAACTTTTGCTTATGCGAACGGGGCAGGCTGCCTTTAAAAAATGGGAGCCTGCCCCGTGGGTCAGTGGTGGCTGCTAGCTCGTCACCGCCTTGATGAACTCAGCGATTCCAGCGAGCTCTTCTTCGCCGCGGTCAATGATGGCGGCGGAAGTAAACAAGCCGTGGTGGTATCCCACGAGGTGCTTGTGCGTGACATCCACACCAGCCTTGGCCAGCTTGCCGGCATACTCGATGCCCTCATCCGCCAGCGGATCGTTGTCCACCGTGATGACGAGTGACGGGGGCAGGCCCTCCGGTAGCTCTTCCAGCAACAGTGGGGAGAGATCCGTGGCGGTGCGCTGGGATTCCTCCGTGACGAAGGTATCGATGAACCAGCGCATGGTGTCCGACGCCAGCGGGAAGCCTTCCTCCAAGCGCTTGTAGGAAGCACCGTTCTCGGTGCGCTCACGGGAGCAATCCGTGATCGGGTAGAGGAGGATTTGGGCGCTGAGCTTGGCGACGTCATCAAGCACCGCGAACTCATTCGCCAACGTGGCAGCCAGCTGGCCGCCGGCCGAGTCGCCGGCGACCGCGATGGAGGTCACGGTCAGTCCGTGCTCAGCCTCCGGGTTGGACAGCCAGCGGTAGGCGGCGCGGCAATCGTCGATAGCCGCCGGGTAGGTGTGCTCCGGGGCGAGGCGATAATCCACCGCGACGACCGGGAGACCGGTCAGCACCGCGATACGGCGTACCGAGGAGTGGTGGGTCTCCAGGTTTCCCATAAGCCAGCCGCCGCCGTGCATGTAGAGCACTGCAGGGGTGTCCTGGCCGCGCTCCTCCTCCGGGCGGGGATCGTAGAGGCGAACCTGGAACTCGTCGACCTGGAAATCCGTGGTTGCGGGTTCCTTCTCCTCATGGAGCGGGTTGGTGTGGGCTGAGGCTACGTAGTTCTCACGCACCTGCGGGATGGGGAAATTGTGGAAGGACTTCGCTCCACCATCGCGGAAAGGTTTCAGCGCCTTCCACGCATCCTCAGCGACGGGACGCCCGGAATATTCGTCGTGCAGCGTGTGCATTGTGAAACTACCTCCTAGACCAGCTCGTAGTCGTTGAGCTCGAGCTCGTCGGTGAGCTCGTAGTACTCAGCAACGTTGCCGGACCAGTTGTTGATAACGCGGCCTTCCTCGTTCTTGTACCAGGAGGAGCAGTCAGCGGAGAACGCAGATGCCTCAAGTTCCTTCTGGATACGGGTGTTGAACTCGTCGATGACGTTCTTCTTCACGTCGAGGGCTGCCTCCGGGTTCTCGCGCAGGTAAGCAACGGCCTGGGAAATGTAGCGGTCCTGGGCCTCGAGCATGGCCACCACGGAGTGGTGGTTGAGGTTGGTGTTCGGGCCGTAGAGCATGAAGAAGTTCGGGAAACCGTCCACGGTCATGCCCAGGTAAGCCTCCGGGGAGTTGCCCCAGCGCTCGCGCAGGTCGACGCCGTCGCGGCCAGCGATCGGCAGGTCACCCTGGAACTCCTGGGAGTGGAAGCCGGTGGCGTAGATGACGACGTCGAAGTCGTGCTCGGCACCGTCGTCGGTGCGGATGCCGGTCTCGGTGAACTTCTCGATGCCAGCGGTGACAAGCTCTACGTTGTCACGGTTGAAGGTGGGGTAGAAGTCATCGGAGCGAAGGATGCGCTTGCAGCCGAAGGCGAAGGTCGGGGTGAGCTTCTCTACCAGCTCCGGGTCGTTGACCTGGGAGCGCAGGTGTTCCATAGCCTGCTCGACACCCTCGGCAGCGGAATCGGTGCCCTTGCGGGTGCGGTCAAAGCCCTCCTCGCGGACCTCGTGGATTTCCTGCCGGATGGCGCGGTAGGAATCCGGGTTCTCCTGGAACTCCTTGAGCTCCTCCTCGGTGAAGATGACCTGGTTGCGCGGGAGGATGTAGTTGGCGGAGCGCTGGAAGACGGAGAGCTTCTCCGCCTCCTTGGCTACCTCCGGAACCAGCTGGACTGCGGAAGCTGCGTTACCGATGACGGCAACCTTCTTGCCGTTCAGGTCGACGTCGTGGTTCCACTCAGCGGAGTGGAACTGTACGCCTTGGAAAGCCTCGCGGTTCGGGAAGTTCGGGATCTTCGGCTTGGAAAGCTGGCCCCACGCACCGACGAAGACACGGCCGTAGAAGGTCTCGCCGTTGGCCTCGATTTCCCAAGCCTTGAGGTCTTCCTTCCACACGGCGTTGGTGATTCGGTGGTTGAACTTGATGTGATCGTAGAGGTTGAACTCCTCGGCGAGGGCCTTGAGGTAGCCCTGCATCTCGTCCTGACCGGCGAACATGCGGGAGACGCCAAGGTTAAGGAAGTAGGAGTAGCAGTAGATGAGCGCCTGGGTATCGCAGGCGGCACCCGGGTAGGTGTTGTCGCGCCAGACGCCGCCGACCTCGTCGGCTGCTTCGAGGATGAGGAAGTCCTGCTGCTCGTCGCGAACAAGTTGGGCGCCCATGCCCAGTCCGCCGTAGCCGGTGCCGAGGATGATGCAGTCGTAGATCTTCATAGTGGTGTGTCTCCTTGAGGTGTTAGTGTTTCGGATTAGTTCGCGCGGATGGCTTCAGCCAGAACCTGGAGGCCGTCACGCAGGGTGGACTCGTTGATGACCAGGGGCGGCAGGAGGCGGATGACGTTGCCGTCGAGGCCGCAGGTGAGGATGAGCACGCCCTGCTCGCGGCAGGTCTTGGCCACCTTGGCGGTGAGGTCGGTGTTTGGCTGGTTGTTGTCATCGACCAGCTCGATGGCGATCATGGCGCCGCGGCCGCGGACCTCAGCAACGGTGGTGAGTTCGAGCAGCGGCTCCAGCTCCTCGCGGATGATGGCCTCGATTTCGCGGGCGCGGGAGTTGAGGTCCAACTCCTCCATTTCCTCGAAGGCCGCCAGGGAAGCAGCGCAGGCCACCGGGTTACCGGCGTAGGTGCCGCCGAGGGAGCCCGGGTCCGGGGCATCCATGATTTCGGCGCGGCCGGTCACAGCGGAGAGCGGCATGCCGCCGCCCACTCCCTTGGCGGTGGTGATGAGGTCCGGGATGATGCCCTCGTCTTCACAGGCGAACCAGGAGCCGGTGCGGCAGATGCCGGCCTGGATTTCATCGGCGATGAAGACAACGCCGTTGTCGGTGCACCATTCCTGCAGTGCCGGGAGGAAGCCCTTGGCCGGCTCGACGAAGCCGCCCTCGCCCTGAACCGGCTCGATGATCACGGCAGCCAGTTCTTCGGTGCCGACGTACTGCTCGATGTAGCGCAGGGTGCGTGCTGCTGCCTGCTTGCCGTCGAGGCCGTCGCGCAGCGGGTAGGACATCGGCGCGCGGTAGATGTCAGCGGCCAGGGTGCCAAAGCCGGACTTGTACGGCTTGTTCTTGGCGGTCATGGTCATGGTCAGGTTGGTGCGGCCGTGGAAGGCGCCGTCGAAGACCACGACGCGGTTCTTGCCGGTGTAGCGGCGAGCGATCTTGATGGCGTTTTCCACTGCCTCAGCACCGGTGGAGAAGAGGCAGGACTTCTTTTCGTGGGTGCCCGGGGTCAGCTCGTTGAGTTTCTTGGCTACCTGGACAAAGCCCTCATAAGGAGCGTTGAGGAAGCAGGTGTGGGTGAGGTGGCTAGCAGCCTCGGCGACGGCCTTGGCAACGCGCTGGTTGGAGGCGCCGACGGAAGTCACGGCGATGCCGGAAGCGAAGTCGACGATGGTGTTGCCGTCGACGTCGACAAGCACGCCACCGTCGCCATCGGTGATGTAGGAGGGGTAGCCCGGGATGACGCCAGCGGCGACGTCTGCTTCACGGGCGGCATTCAGCTCCTGGCTGCGGGGGCCAGGGATTGCGGTGGAGACATTCCGCTCCTGGGGGAGACGGTGCTTGAGATCCTGCATGCTGTCTGCTCCTTAATGTTCGAGATTTTGTATGACGTAGGTCATTCTGATGGCTAAACTTCAGGAGGGCCACAGACGTATTGGTGAAAGAATGGTGAGAAATTGTCCACAGTGGATAAGGGGGTAGCGGCCGGGCTGGAAGAGGGAAGCGTGTCCCTTACTTGGTTGGCCAATCAACCCGATCTGGGGATAGAAATCCTGCACGATTGCGGGCGTTCCTTTTCCGTGATGCACCCGTGTGAACTGCGCGATCCGCGCGAATTCGTGGGATCTGGGGCCGTCATTTTGCTCACCGGCATGGCATTTGAAGGACAGCCTGAGGAACTGGCAGAGTACATCCGCAAGGTGGCCGAGGGTGGGGTGACGGGGGTGGGTTTCGGCGTTGGGCTGGCCTTTGCCGAGGTTCCGCCAGGCATGCTGGAGGCCGCTCGGGAATGCAATATTTCGCTCTTCACGGTGGCGCGGCGCGTCCCTTTCGTCTCGGTGCTCGCGCGTTTGCACGACGAATTGCAGCGCCAGCGTGAGGAAGGGTTGGAGCGTTTCATTGCCCAGCAGGGCGCGCTGAACGACGCCGCTGTGGCCGGCCTTGATGCCCTCGTGGATAAGACCAGTCGCCTCCTGGGCGCGCATTCCTGTCTCGTCGATAAAGACGGGCGCGTCTTTGCGCAGTCGAGCTACCCGGGGCTGCCCCCGGTGGATTGGGCGCCGGTGATCGCCGATACTCGCGCCCAGAACTTCTACGCTGCGCGCCGCGTGGGCGGTTGGAATGTCTTGGCCCAGCGCTTGGCCGACCACGGTGCGCGTTCCTTCGGGCTCTTGGCAGTGTCGCGTGATGGCTTCGGTGTGAACGAACGCGCGCTGCTCAAGCAGGCCGCGGGCCTAGCGGAGCTCAGCGTGAAGCGCCCGCAGGAGCTGCGGCGCACGCAGAATGAGCTCAACTCCATGGCTTTGGCCATCCAGCTGGGGTTGGACCAACCGGAAGATCCCATGCGGCGCATCTTCCACCTCGTGGGCGATGCGCAGGGGAGGGTGCGGCCGGTCCTGGTGAAATCTGAAGGGGAGCGCGCCCACCAGCGCTTCATCCAGGCCCTGGATGCTCGCCTTCAGGACCACGGGCGTTTGCTCTTTGAGTATGCGCTGGACAAATCCTCCAGCCTTCTGCTCTTTAGGGGAAACCGAACGATGAAGAACCTGCAGGATTTGCTGCGCGATCTTCGTGGAAGCAAGCGCATCGTCGTAGGCCAACCCATGCCGTGGGCCGAGCTGGGGGTGGGGATTGTCCGCGAGCTGGAGTCCTTCGCCTTTGGACTGCAGCCGGGCATGCTCGCGGGCCCGGAATCGCGCACCTTGAGCTGGACCAAGGATCCCAGGGTCAAGGGAGCGGTGCATGACCGCGCGAGGGAGACCTGGGGCAAGGTGCGCGCGTACGACACGGAGCACGGCACCGAATTAGCGAAGACCCTGGAGGTTTACCTGCGCGCAGGCGGGCATGTAAGCCGCACCGCTGATGAGTTGCAATCGCACCGTCACACCGTGCGAAAGCGTATCGCGGACTTGGAGGAATTATTGGAGGTGGACCTTAAGGATCCTCTCGTGGCGGCGGAGCTTCTCATCCTGGGCGTGAGCGTTCCGGACTGAGTTCTTAAGAATCAAGGCTGAGCAAGAGCAGCTCCGCGCGGGTGACGGGGTTGGTAAGGTCCACGCCACAGAGTTGCTCGATCTTGTCCAAGCGGGCGCGCACCGTGTGCCGGTGAACGCCGAGCTCCGCGGCGGCGGTGGCCAAGTTGGCGTTACCCACGAGGAAGGAACGCAGGGTGGCGCACAACTCGGTGTTGTGTTGTGCATCGTGCTCGATGAGGCGGCTGACCGTTGCCGCGCGCCGGGCAGCGAGGGCTTCGGGTACTCCGGGTTCTGCCAGCCAGGTGGGAGCAGCGGAATCGAAAGCGGCCACAGTACCGAGGGGCAAGCTGCGTGCGTGGCTCTGGAGTGAGGACAACAGCGCCGGTGTTAATGCCTGCCATTGGATGCGCTGAAGGATGGACGTCCGGAGGAAGCGCGTATGGTTCCCGCTTAAGTTCGGGTTTGCGGTGCCCGGGGGAAGGGCGATAAGTGCCGAATCGTGTTCCGGGCGGATAAGGCTGAGTGGTTTGGTCTTTCCAATCTCATTTAAAGCCCGCGCGAGGCGGGAGGGGGATGGTGCCGTGAGGAACAGGATATCTATGAGGTCATGGCTATCGACCGTATGAAAGGCCGCCTGCAGGGCGGGGGAGTCAATGCCGGCGAGTTGGGCGTCAAGCGCCAATGCCCCGAGGATCGTATGCGCAGTGGTGTCGGGGTGATCCAAGAGCAGGCTGGCCAGCCCCGCTAGGTGTCGGATAAGCGCGCGGGAGTAGGAATCAAACTTCTCCGCGCGCGTTACTGCGATGGCCCATCGCCGTCCCGCCGAGCCGAAGATGCTGGTGATGGTGGCGCCAGTGCTTGTCGAGGTTCCCGTTCCCCGCCCCGTTTGTTTCGCGGCTTCCACCGCTGCGTCGGCTGCGCTGAGCTGGCCGCGATCGCTGCGGCTGACCACCACCCCGGAGGAACTGGCCACCGCTACCGCGGCGCCGAGTTCTTTGCTTGCTTGCATGACGAGCGCCCCTATGCTCGTGGCCGCAGCTTGATTGAGACGCTCCTGCTGGCGGTGGAGCGCAAACTGTGCGTTGTTGTCCAGGCGGGCCTGTTCCTGAGCCACGGCCGTGGTGATGGACACGAAACGGGTGGCGCGCGGGACCTCAAAGAGGGCGAGACTGTGTTGCGAGCAGGCGTGAATAAGTTCTGTAGGGACCTCGTCAAAGGCTAGCCCGGTGCCGAAGCCTATGCCCTGCACGCCGGCCGCGGCCAGGGCCGCAACATAGCGTTCGAAGCCCTCCGGTTCTTCCTGGAAGGCAAGCCCCAACGTGAGCATGAGCGCCCCGGGGGAGGTGAACTCGCTGGGGTCCGCGAGCTCGGAAGCGTGGATGGTGTTGAATGTGGCGCTACCGGTGACGATGCTTCGCAGGTTCAATGAGCGCTGGTTGAGCAGCCAGCGGAAGGAAATCTCACGCATGGTGGACAGGGTACACAGCTATGGGGAGGAAATTTATACATCTTGTCCATAGTGTGCGGAGGGTGGTGGAGACCACACTAAGGGGCACACTATTCATCCGAGCACAAAAGGAAGACCATGCAGGAACTTCAGTACCACATTGAGCAGTCTCGCCACCTGGGCCAGCAGGTCCCGGGCCCGAAGAGCGCCGCCCTGGATGAGCGCCGGAAGAACGCCCTCCCCGCGGGCATGGCGCCGTCGCTTCCGGGTTACGTAGTGGATGCCGATGGCGGCATTCTTGCCGATGCCGACGGCAACCGCTTCATCGACCTTGCCTCCGGCATCGCCGTGACCTCCGCTGGCGCTTCGAACCCGGCCGTTGTGGCCGCGGTCCAGGAGGCCGTGGCACACTTTACGCACACCTCCTTCACTATCTCCCCATACGAGTCCTACGTTGCCGTGGCAGAGAAGCTTAATGAGGTTACGCCGGGTGATCACCCGAAGAAGACCGCGCTCTTCAACTCCGGCGCTGAGGCTGTGGAAAACGCCGTGAAGATTGCCCGCAACTACACCGGCAAGCGCGGGGTCGTGGTCATGGACCGCGCTTTCCACGGCCGTACGAACCTGACCATGGCGATGACCGCTAAGCAGTCGCCGTACAAGAACGGCTTTGGTCCCTTTGCTCCGGAGATCTACCGCGCTCCGATGTCCTACCCGTTGCGTGACGGCCTGAGCGGCGCCGAGGCTGCCAAGAAGACCATCACCATGATTGAGCAGGAAGTGGGTGCAGCCAACCTGGCCTGTGTTGTTGCCGAGCCGATTCAGGGCGAGGGCGGCTTCGTCGTCCCGGCCGAGGGCTACCTCGCAGCAATCCAGAAATGGTGCAACGATAACGACGTCGTTTTTATCGTTGATGAGATTCAGGCGGGCATGATGCGCACCGGTACGTGGTTTGCCTCTGACCACGAGGGCATCGTTCCAGACATGGTGACTATCGCGAAGGGTATTGCCTCCGGCATGCCGCTGTCCGCAGTGACCGGCCGTGCGGAAATTATGGACGCCCCGCAGCCAGGCGGCTTGGGAGGCACCTACACCGGTAACCCGGTAGCGTGTGCCGCTGCGCTGGCAACCTTCAAGGAATTCGAGGAGAAGGACTTCGGTGCGCGCGCCCAGAACCTGGAGAAGGTCGCCCGCGAGGAGCTGGAGCCGATTCTTGGCGACGACCGCGTGGCCGAGTTCCGCGGCCGCGGCGCCATGCTCGCACTCGAGTTCGTCACTGCTGATGGCGAGCCAGATTCTGAGCTGGTGCACAAAATTGCCGACGCTGCCAAGGCCGAAGGTGTCCTGCTACTGACCTGCGGCCTGGACCACAACGTCATCCGATTCCTGCCTTCCCTAGCCATCCCGGAAGACCTGTGGCGTGAGGCGCTGCAAGTCGTCGTCAAGCAGTTCAGCGAATACAAGTAAGGCGAATACAGTTCTCACCCGGTGAAGGCCGGGTGAGTTCACGTTTTAGTAGCAGTTTAGTAGTCATCGGAGAAGTCTTTGTCCAACAACATTTCTGTGCCGCAGAAGGATGAATCCACGAAGGAATTCAAGCCTGCGCTGTCCTTCGTGCAGGGCATCGCCCTCATCTTCGGCACCAACATCGGTGCTGGAGTCCTCTCTATTCCTTATGCCGCTCGCAACGGTGGATTCCTCGCGCTCGTCATCGCCCTGCTCGTGGCTGGCACGCTCACGACCATTTCCATGTTGTACGTGGCGGAGTGCGCCATGCGCACCAAGGCCACGCTGCAAGTCTCGGGACTGGCCGAGCATTACCTCGGGCAGTGGGGCCGGTGGCTGGTATTCATTGCCATCATCGTCAACGGTATCGGCGCACTCATCGCGTATGCTGCAGGTTCCGGTGACTTGATTAACAACATCTTCGGTCTGCCACCGCTTCTTGGAACGTTGATCTTCTTTGGGTTTGGCTCGTGGGTGATGTACCGCGGCCTGCACACCACGGGTGCCACTGAGGGTGCCATTACCGCCGGTATGGCCATCATCATTGCCGTCCTTTGTGGATGGACAATCCTGGGCCCAGGCATCAAGGTGGAAAACCTTCTGGTTCTTCATCCCTTCTTCATCGTTCCGATTCTGAACCTGGCGGTGTTCTCCTTCTTGGCGCAGTATGTGGTTCCGGAGCTGGTCCAAGGCATGGATCCGTCGAAGCCGCAGGAGACCGCGCGAGCGATTGTCGTTGGCATGGTCATCACGGGCTTTACCCTGGCGCTGGTTCCATTTGCAGCACTCGGCCTGCTCGGCATGGAGGTTACCGAAGTGGTGACCATTGCATGGGGTGAGGCACTTGGCCCGGTTGCCTACTACCTGGCCAACATCTTTGCCTTGGCAGCCATGCTGACATCGTTCCTGGCGATTGGTTTCACCACCATGCGAAACGTTCTAGATATCTTCCACTGGGAAGGTGTAAAGGGACAGCGCATCGTCGCGGTGGCACTGACGGTTGTTCCACCATTGGTAATTTCGATTGCTGGCCTCGGTGGATTCGTTGCAGCATTGTCGTATGCCGGTGGCTTCGCTGGAGCCATCATGTCCGTTATCCCGGTAATGCTGCTGCACGCCTCCCGCAAGAAGGGCGACCGTGATCCTGGCTGGACCGTGGGCGGTCTCGCACACCCAGCTATTCAGGGCACCATCATCGTGGTGTACTGCCTGGCATTCATCTATTCGATCATTTCCATTGTCGGATTGGTGCCGGCTGGCTGGGCATAGCCATGAAGGTATCTATCTAGGGCGTAATCTATCGCTCTACTGTGCATAGCAAAAGGGCTGGTGTTCAACCCTCTGGGATTAAACACCAGCCCTTAAGCGCGTGGTCTAGAAGATTCCGTGCTTATGCAGAGCCTCGTCATCGGACGGGACTTCAGCAATCGCATCCCACAGCTCGGCAATCTTGCCGTCCTCGACGCGCCACAACTCGCAGTAGGAGTGGCGGGCGCCGGCGATGCTGCCCTCGGAGTGAGTCAGCACGAACTGGCCCTGAGCGACGGTGCGGTGAATGCGCTCATACTCAAGCCCCTCGCCGTCCTCTCGTAGTTTGGTGAGGAAGTCGACGCAGTTCTGGGCGCCATCGGCAATGTCGGGAGAGTGCTGAGCAAACTGATCGTCGCGCGTGTACTCGATGAAACCGGAGTAATCGCCGCCGATGAGTGAACGTTCAAAGAACTCAGTGACGAGCCGTCGGTTCTGCTCAGTAAGGTTCTCATCACCCGGATCGGTGGGGCCATCAAGCTGTGTGCGGCCGCTTGCGTTTGGTTCTGCCTTAGGGACGAGGTTGTCCCAGTGCTCGACAACCTTGTCGCCCTCGACGCGGTAGATATCGAAGCCCACGAAAGGCTCTTCTTCGATGCCGTCGAAGCGGCCATGCAGAGCAACGAGGTTGTTGGCCTCATCCGCGATGACACGGGCGTTGGTGTACTTCAAACCATCGCCGAGATCATCCACGAACTTCTTCAGGCCCTCGGCATCGTTGGCAATGAGCGGGGAGTGCTCAACAAAGTTGTCGGCGAAGTGCTTGTCTAGGACGGAGGTATCGTGCCCGTCGAAAAGCGCGGTGTGGACATCGAGAACAAAGTGTCCCAGTGAACTCATGATATCTCCCTTAGTTTGCTACGAAGTAGGTGCACTTGTTGACGAACTCATCCATGCCGTACGGGCCCAGCTCGCGGCCATAACCGGAGTTCTTCACGCCACCGAATGGCACCTCCGCGCCCTCAGCGGCGTAGGTGTTGACGTTGGACATGCCCACCTCAAGCTTCTGGCCAATCTTCTTCGCGCGCTCGACGTCTTGGGAGAAGACGCAGCCGCCAAGGCCGTATTGCGTGTCATTGGCCAGCTTGAGTGCTTCTTCGTCGCTGCTGACCTTGAACACGGTGGCCACGGGGCCGAAGAGTTCTTCGTAGTAGACGTCGGAGCCAACGGGGACGTCGGTAAGCACGGCGGGGCTCAGGTACGAGGACTTCTCATCGACCAGCTCACCTCCGACGTGCAGGGTAGCGCCGGCAGCAACGGCATCATCGAGCTGCTGCTTGAGCTTCTCGGCGGCACCGCGCGAGGACAGTGGCGTATAGACGGTCTCGGATGCGTCCTCCGGCTTGCCGGGCTTCATGGCCTTGGCCAATTCGACGAGCTCGGCAACGAACTCATCGTAGATATCTTCCATGACGATAAGACGCTTGTTGGAGTTGCAGGCCTGTCCGGTGTTGTAGAGGCGGGTCTCCCACGCATCCTTGGCTGCCTGCTTGACGTCATCGGTGTCAAGGATGATGTACGGGTCGGAGCCACCGAGCTCGAGGACTGCCTTCTTGAGGTTCTTGGCAGCGATGGCACCGACGGCAGCGCCGGCACGCTCGGAACCGGTGAGCGATACGCCGCGCAGTTCCTTGTGCTCGATGATCTTTTCAACCTGCTCGTGGGTAACGAAGACGTTGGTGTACACACCCTTGGGCACGCCGGCATCATCCATGATTTTCTGGATGGCCAGCGCGGAACGCGGACAGATTTCCGCATGCTTCAGAATGATGGTGTTGCCCAGCATCAGGTTGGGAGCTGCAAAGCGAGCGACCTGGTAGTAGGGGAAGTTCCACGGCATGATGCCCAGCAGAACACCGAAGGGGCGGCGCTGGATGTAAGCAGTGCCATCCATCTCTACGGGGATTTCCTCATCGGCGGCGAACTTCGGACCGTTGTCGGCGTAGTAGGAGAAGATAGCGCCGCAGAACTCGGCCTCCTCCACGCCTTCAGAGATTGGCTTGCCCATTTCGGTGGCGATGATGTCAGCTAATTCGTCCTTGCGCTCGTCGAAGAGCTCGCCAACGCGGGTGACAATCTTGGCGCGCTCCTCGATGGGAGTCTCGCGCCAGCTGAGGAAGGCCTCGTGAGCGGTGTCGACGGCTGCGAGTGCTTCCTGTTCGGTGATGTGGTCGAAGGTCTCCAGTACCTCGCCGGTAGCGGGGTTTTCTACACGAATTCCAGGCATGATGTTGTCCTCCTGTGGTCGTTAGTCTGACGGGGTGATCCCCTTTATAGCGCTGCCATGTGACGCGCGCCAATAAATTTTTACTCTATGGCTTTTATCTCACTACGAGGTGGGGTCGTGCTGGGAAAAGATGGTGAGCGCGAACTAGTTAGCCCGTCCACGGCTTAATGCCGGCCCGCTGCCATGCCTCCAAAAACTCGGTTGTCTCTTCCTCGTTGGTGATCGATACGCGAACACCTTCGTCGAGGTAGCGGCGGATGACCACTCCTTGGTCAAGAATCTTTTGCTCTACCTCCGCGGCGTCCCCGCGCGGGAGCCACACAAAGTTGCCGTAGGATTGTTCAGCTCCCAGCTCGTGTGCGACGCGGTCGCGCTGGGCTTTGGTGATGGCGACGGCGTCGAGAAGCTCGTCGTGGTGCTTGAGCACCTCGACTGCGGCCATTTCCGCTATGGCGGTGACCGTCAGGGGAAGGGAGAGTAACCGCAGGGCGTTGATAATCTCCCTGCCGGCTACCGCATAACCCACGCGCATTCCAGCGAGGCCCCAGGCCTTGGAGAACGTACGCACGCCCAGCAAGTTGGGGTAGCGGGTGTATTCCTCGACGGAGTCCGGGGTATCGGGGGCATCGTTGTATTCCCAGTAGGCTTCGTCGAGGAGGACGACGACGTCCTCAGGCACACGGTCCATGAACGCGCGGAATTCGCCGTGGGTAATGACCGTGCCCGTGGGGTTATTGGGGTTGCACAGGATGATGAGCTTGGTCTTGTCGGTGAGGGCGGCTAGCACAGCGTCAAGGTCTACGCGGTAGTCTTCCGTCAGTGGGGTCAGCACTGGAGTAGCACCGGCCATGCGCACGTAGAGGGGGTAGGCCTCAAAGCTGCGCCAGGGCACGATGACCTCATCGCCGGTTTGGCAGCAGGCCAAGATAGTGGCCTGCAGAATCGGGGTGGAACCAGCGGAGACAAAGATGTTGTCCGCAGGCAGATTAAGGTAATTGCACAGAGCGTTGGTGAGCTCCGGGGAGCCCGGCTGTTGGTAGCGGTTGGTGGTGCGGGCGGCGTCGGCAGCCGCGGCGATGATGTTCTCCGAAGGCGGGAAGGCAACCTCATTTGAGGACAACTTGAGGGCGTCAGGAAAATCCTTGCCCACCTTGTACTCAGGGAAGCTGGAGAGATCGCTGCGAAGCATGCGGTTTCCTTTCTAAAGCATGTCCCAGATGGTGACGGCCATGATGAGCACGCCCATACCGAAGACGAAGTAGTTCCAGGGGTCGTTACGGAATTTCTTGTAAACGTCCAGTTTCTTGAACATGTATACCGGCACGATGTAGACAATGAATGCCACGAACACGCCAGAGACCACGGAAATCATGGAAATGATGGACGGGTTAAAGACCGCCACGAGGGTGGTGCCCACGAAGGCGATGAGGTAGATGATGTTGAGAAGGCTGCGATGCGAAACTTTCTCTGCCAGCTGTGGCGCGGCAGTCTTGAGCAGGTACTCAGTGCCCTCTTCGGTGCCGAGCATGTGGCCGAAGTAGGAGGACACGATGGCGCAGATGACGACGATGGGCGCCATATACGCCATGAACGGCGTGCCGGTGACGTTGGCGAAGTAGGAGAGCACTGGAATGTTTTGCTCCAGTGCCTCATTCATGCCGTCCGCGCCCAAGGCAAGGACGCAGGACCAGACGAAGAACATGGTAAAGACCACGAGCAGGATGGACGTGTAGAGCTCCGTGCGGGAGACGCGCTTCTCGGTCTTCTCGCCGTACTGTGGCTGCATGTCGATGGCGAACTGCGACAGTGCCGCCATGTGGGAGAAGGAGAAGACCAGCACTGGAAGGATGAGGAAGATGCCTTTGAGCATCTGGCCCCAGCTATCGGCACCGTCGTCGAAGTGGATGAAGCTCTGGAGATCCCAGCGCGGAATGAGGTAGATGGAGGTCACCGCCAGCGCGATGATGAGCGGGTACACCAGCACCTGGGCCAGCCAAATCATGGGCTTGCGGCCGATGGCGAAGCCACCGGTCATGATGCCGACACAGATGGTGGCCAGTAGCCAGCGGTTAAGGGAGGGGCCGCCGAGCTGGTTCACAATGAAGCTGTCGACGGCGTTGGTGATGGAGACACCGTAAATGAGCACGGTGGAAAAGACCGAAATCCAGTACAGCAGGGCGAAGGCGACACCAGAGCCTTTGCCTAGGTATTGGGTGACCAGCTCGAGGATGTCTTTGCCGTGATCCTCTTTCGGCGCACCGGCCACGATGCGCGCGTAAGTGCGGTGGGAGAAGTACACCAGCGGGAGGATAAAGACGGTGGCGAAGACAAGCGGCCAGAAGCCGAAACCACCGGCGTTGAGCGGCAGGAAGAGGATACCAGCACCCACCGCGGTGCCGAAGAGGGTAATGATCCACGAGGCAGTAGAAGCAGCGGGGCGCTGCTTGGCCACGACATCATCACCGACGAGGTGCTCACCTTCTTTCAGCTCGCTGGCGGGCACGGAGGATGTTGTCGGGGGATTGTGTGTGGTGCTCATGGTGAGCCTCCTCTATTCGATGGGCAGGGAGTGGTCTTGATCGGTGATGACGTTGATGAGTGCGGGGATACCTTCTTCCTGGATGGCGGCTAGGGCACGGGCGACGGCCTCCGGTGCTTGGGAATCATCGGTCACGAGCTCGCCGTGAGCGCCGAAGCCGCGGGCGACGGCCGCGAAGTCAGGGTTCACCAGCTGCGTGCCGGAAACGCGATCGGGGAAGTGCTTCTTCTGGTGATCGCGAATAGTGCCGAATTCGCCGTTGGACATGACGATGATGAGGAATGGTGCGCCGTACTGCAGAGCGGTGGCCAGCTCCTGGCCGTTCATGAGGTATTCGCCATCGCCGGCAATGGTGACGACGGTGCGTTCAGGGAACTGCAGTTTTGTAGCCACCGCAGCTGGCACGGAGTAGCCCATGGAACCATTGCGCACGCTGAACTGCGAAGGATAGACCGTCGAGCGCAAGAACTGCTGCGCCCAGATGCAGTGGTTGCCGGCGCCGAAGGTGTAGAGGGAATCCTTCGGCAGCTGCTCATGGAGTGCTGCGAGGATGGCCTCCATGTGGGCGGTGCCATCCTTGCCTGGGCGGTAGTCAGCCGGCGAGGGCAAGGTGGCGAACTCGAGATGGTTGGCATGTGCGGAGTCGAACCACTCGCCGCGCTTGTCCGCGCCCTCGACGTTCAGGCGTTCCAGGGCGTTCGCAAAGGCAACAGGGCTTGCCACGATGTGCTCGTCCAGCGCCACCGAGTGACCGCGCAGGCTGGTATCGGGGTTGATGGCGATGTTGCGTGCCTGCGGCGATTGGCGCAAGGTGTAACCGTCGGTGGGGACATCACCAAGAACGGCACCGACTTCGATGACAAGAGAGGCGTCTTCGAGTAGCTGCGCCGCGCGCGGATCGCGGCCATAACCCAACCAGCCAGCGTTGGCGGGGGAGTCAAACGGCACGCGGTCAGCGGCGCGGAAATCTTGAATGATGGGGATGCGGTGCTCCTCTGCGAAGCGAGTGATCTTCTCCGCGGCCTCCGGGGTCCAGCGCGGACCGCCGGCGAAGATGAGCGGGCGCTCTGCGTGGCTGAGTTCGCGGGAGAGGAGGCCCAGGTGATCGTCGGAAAGCGCGCCCTCCGACACCGGGATGGGTGGGTGGATGGTGCCGGTGAATTCGCGGTGCAGGATGTCCTCGGGCAAACCCACGATGACGGGACCGGGGCGGCCCTGCTGGGCCTGGAAGAAAGCCTCAGCCACGACGCGGGAGGCGCGCGACGGGTCATCGAGGACAAAGACCTGCTTGGCCTGGGTGCCGAACCAGGCCTTGGGGTCAAACTCCTGGAAGGACTCGCGGTCGCGGTCAGCGTGGGGGATAAGGCCCACGAAAAGGACGAGCGGGGTGGCATCCTGCCAGGCGGTATGGATGCCCACGAAAGCGTTGGCCGCGCCGGGCCCACGTGTCACCATGGCGACACCTGACTGGCCCGTAGCTTTGCCGTGCGCCTCTGCCATGTAGGAAGCGCCGCCTTCCTGGCGGGTAACGATGGCCTCGACGGGACTGTCATAAAGCCCGTCGAGGACGGGCAAGAAGCTTTCGCCGGGAACGAGGAATGCGCGGCTCACGCCGTGGGCGGCGAGGGATTCGGCAATGGCGGCGCCGACATGTGACATGGAGAACCTCCCTTGGGTGTATGTGGTAGTCATCTCATTATTCTGTTCTTGTTTCATGTTGTCTAATGTCTAAAAAGTTGGAAACTTATGCCTTTAAGGCATAGTTGGTGGTAGAAATAGGAGAATGGACATGGTGAAAGCCAGATATTTCCTCGCGCTCGCGGACGCCGGCACGGTGACGGCCGCCGCCACGCAGCTGGGAATCACCCAACCTGCATTAAGCCGCCAGCTGCGCCGCTTTGAGAAGGAACTGGACCTCGAGCTCTTTACGCGCGCCGGGTCAGCGCTGGTGCTTACCGACGCCGCCCATGCCCTCATCCCCACCTGCCGGCGCCTCCTCGCCGAATCCGCGCGTGCTGGGCAGGCGGTGGAAGCCTTGCGCTCTGGCAATGTTGCCGCACTGCGGGTAGCGGCGACGCCGACGACAATCTCCACCCTGCTCGCGCCGTTCATTGAAGCAGCTGGTTCCTCCATCCCTTTGCTCACCACGTGTCCGGTCTCGCACTACGATGTGTTCGCGGCATTGGAGGGCACCGCCGACCTCGTCATTGCTCCCATTCCGCCAGGACCTGATGTGGCCTCGCTGCCTTTAGGTTCGGTTCCCGTGCGTGCCTGGGTCCCGCCGGCCCATCCGCTGGCGTTGGAGTGCGCAGGCTCGACCAGTGTGGATGTGGCTCGCTTGCTCGAGGAGCGTCTTGCTTTGCCGTCGCGAAGCAGCGTTTCCCGCGGAGTGCTGGATTCCTTTATAGGAAGGGCAGGTTTGAGTCTTGGCTCTCACGTCGAGTGTGATGACACCGCAACCTTGAGCGCCTTGGCCCGCTCAGGCCAGGCCGTAGCCCTAATGACGGAGCTGCGTCCGGTGCGATTAGTGGGCTTCGACGTGGTCGATGGCGACAAGGCAGTCGGCGGTGTGCCCCTTGTCGCTGCGTGGCGCCCGGGCCACTTCGCCGGAAATGAGATTGCCCAGATTGCCCGGCGGTTTCGCAGTTTTATTGAGGGCTCTCTTCGCTAGAGCTGTTTTCTTGGCGCTGGGCGGTGCACTCCTAGTGTGCGGTGGATACAACTGCCCTTGTTGCCAAAGATCTGGCTGGATCTTGAGTCAGAGGCGGTAACTTTGGCAGATAAGGCAGTTGCTCTGCGCTCAGCGGTGCGCCGTGTTAGCTTGGGGTCGAGCTTTCCGGGGGGAATGACATGAAACACGGCATTGTGCGCGGCTTATCTAAAGGTGCGCTTGCAACTCGGGTGCGCCGAGGAGAGATTACGCGTCTTGCCAAGGGGCTCTACGTATGGGGCAGGCCCGAGGCATTAGAACTATTGAAGCTGTTACAGGAGCACCGGCCCTTCCTTAAGGTGACAGGTACAACGGCTGCTCAGGTACTCCTTGGCGAGACTGTCACTTTTCCACTGAAGCTCGCCAGTGTGGAGAGAATGCCGACATCAACCTTTTATGTGCACTCGCGGGTGAGTGTCGAAAGCTTTGTTACCTTGTCTGGGATCCGGGTCCTTAATCCTCTTGTCGCAATGAAGAAAGTTAGTCCTGAGCTGGGAATTCGCGTTTTTGAGTCCATCTATTCCTCAAAGGCTGGGCGGGCGCGCCTGGATAATCACCGCGAAGCACTCAAGGTCACCCCTGTTGCAAGTCAACGGATGCTGGAGCAGGCCGCTTTGTTCACGGACTCTGGTGCGGAGGTCAAGGTGGCCAAGGGATTGAAAAGGCGTGGGCTCAAGGTTGAGTGCAACGTTGTTATCGGCCACTACACCTGGGACATTGTGCTCCCAGAGCTCAAAGTTGCGGTAGAAATCAACGGGATGAAATTTCATTCCCAGCAAGAGGCATGGCTGCGGGACCACTGGAAAAACAACGAAGGTGCACTGATTGGGTGGCTAACGCTGCGCTACACAGGTCATTGCGTGGCGCACCACCTGGACTATGTCATCGACCAGATAGCCAATGCCAGGAATCCGGACTTTGAGAAGCGCTATTTCAAGTTCATCGGCTTCTGGCACGAGGGAGTGTTGCCGCCCAAACCAAAGCCCTGGGAGTACAGCGAGCACTTGGGGTATCTTCCGCCGGACCTGCCTGAACCCCCTGACTTCCCAGAGTCACCTAACTGCCCTAGTTGACGAAGTTTTTACCAGATCTTGAACCGGAGGCGGTGTTTTTGGCAGATCGGGCAGTGTGGAGCGTGATCCTGGCAGTTGAGCCCGACAGCAGGGTGCGGACGCTAGGCTGCAACGAGTCCTTCAACAATGAGCGCCAAGGCCGCGCTGATGGCCACCACGAACACGATGCGGTTGAGCACCTTCGCGTTGATAAAGCGGTTGAGGTAGCCGGCGGCGATGAGGCCCACGATGGCTACCGGCAGGTAGGCCGCGGCGGCGGTGAGCTGTAGTTGGGTGATTTGCCCACTTAAGCCCAAGATGGCCAGCGAGATGGTGCAGCCGATGATGAAGGTGCCTGACAAGGTACCTCGAATGCGGGCAGGGTCGTAGCCCTTTAAGACCAACGCCATGGGTGGGCCGCCGATGGAGGTGGAGGTACCCAAGAAGCCGGAGGTCACACCCGCCACCGCGATGTTGGCGGTGGTGCGCTTGGGGGACCAGCCGAGGCTGGACAACGTCATGGCAAAGATGACGGCGCAGCCTATAAACAGGGAAAGTCCGCGGTGCGAAAGCGAGGCAATTGCCCACGCACCGAGCAGGGAGCCGGGGATGCGCGCGATGGAGGAGATGGCCACGATGTCCCAGGACACTGCGGCGCGGGCTTTGAGCATGGTCGTCGTGGAGATGACGAAAGCTAACAGAAGAATGAGCGTGGGGACTAGCTCCGGTTTGATGAGCGCCAAGATAGGGGTGGCGATGGTGCCCAGCCCGAATCCGATGGTGCCCTGGCAGATTGTGCCCACGAGGATGAGCACGCCGATAAATACATAGAGCCAGCTGAACATTGCTCCACTATCTCACGGTGCTGCTTAAGCGCGGACAGTGACCTTCTCGTTGCCCGCGATTTCCTCCAAACGGTCCGCCGAGCACAGGCCCGCCACGATGACAGCCGAGCCGCCCGCAGCCAGTGGCTCTAACACAGCACGTTGGAAGGAAGCGGTGTCGCTCCACCCTGGAGACAGCACGCGCTCAGCACCTAAGTCAGTGGGGAAAAGCTCCGGAAGCGGAGTGGTGGAACCATAGAAGTGATCGCCATAAAAGCGGATCGTAGGGCCAAAGTCAATGGTGCCGACTGGCAGTTCACCACCGCTTTCGACGACTCCACGCCCAAAGGGGTCTTGAGTCACGAGCACGGTATCCGCGCCGGGAACGGACGTGCCTGAGGCACAAGCCTCCGGGGAAGTAAAGAGCACCGCGACAGAGTCAGGGCGAGGCTGATCCTCGACAGCCGCGCCGTCGGTGACGTCAAAGGGAACACCAGCAGCGAGCGCGCCGAGGGCGATGACGGCTGCCTGCCAGGACACCGGAAGGTCGATGAGGATGCGGGAATCGGTGCCGGGCTCGAGGTCGAGCTCCTCCAGCAACATGTTGGCGATTTTGGAGGTCCAGTTTTCCAGCGTTTGAGCTGAGAAATCCATGCGTGTGCCGTCGGCCTCGTTGTAGACGCTCAGGCGTGGTGCGGAGGCATCGGCGGACAGGAGATGCTGAAGGAGTTCCATGTCCGCCCATCGTAGGTGGCGGGCACGAAGCCCGCCACGGGCTCTTTAGTTCACGCAGCGAGGGCCGTCGCCGCCGGCATCAATTTCCGGCGCCACTTCAGCCGTGCCGAAGTCATCGCCCGGAGTACCTACCTGCTGGTCCTCGGCCACCTGGTTCGATTCCGCTTCGGCTTCTTGCTCCATGGCGGAGTCATCCTTTGGACCGGCGTAGTCATCGGTAGCCACGACGATGAAGGTATCCGGTTCGAGTTCCTCGTTCGCGGTGACCGGCAAGCCGCCCAGCTGCTCAGCCAGAGCGAGGGCACGCTCGTCGTTGGCATCCGCAGCCACGACCTGCGATTCGGCGTAGATACCGGACTGCGCGTTGGCGGTGCGCTCGACGGTATAGCCCACATTCTTAAGCCAGGTGCCAATACCACCGGCCATGCCGTCTACCGTGCCGGCGTTGAGAACGTGGAGGTTGAGCCCCTCAGCGACGGGCTTCTCACCGTCGTTGGCGCCCTCGTCAGCGGCAGCCTCCTCGGATTGCTTGTCGTCGTCAGCAGCTTCCTGGGACTTAGCCAGGTCATCCATAAAGCGATGTACCTCGGCGGCGTCGATGGTAACGACAGACTCGCCGTAATCGCCGGTGCCGGAAATGGAGGTCACCGGGATGGTCGTAAAGGTCACGTTGCCACCGGCCAAGCCGGCAAGCTGGGTTACGAAGCCCATGATGTCCCAGTCGTTGTCAATGACGACGGAACGCTCGACGGCATCGGCAATCTTATTGAGCTTGCCGGGCGAGGTCAGAGTGTCAGAATCCAGGACCTTCGAGGTCAGAGAGGCCATGTAGGCCTGCTGGCGCACGATACGGTCGAGGTCGCCGCGGGGAAGCTCGTAGCGCTGGCGCACGAAGGACAGGCCTTCTGCTCCTTGCAGGGTTTGGCGGCCCTTCGGGAAGTTCGCACCGGACATCGGGTCGTCCACATCGTCGTTGAGGCAGACGTCGACGCCCCCGACGGCGTCGGTAAGCAGCACGAAGCCCAGCAGTCCCACCTCGGCGTAGTGATCAACGCTGACGTCAGTAAGGGTACGCACCATGGAAATCAGGCCGGTGCGGCCAGCCTCAGTGCTGGCCTGCTCCATTTCTTTTTCCGTATGCGGTGCCTTCTTGCCCAGGGCCTCTGCTTCGGCATTCTCCTGCTGCAGCTCTTCCATCTTGGCGGACTTGTGCAGCGCAAAGACGGCGTTGATTTTGGTGTTGCCAAACTCGCTATCGTGCACATACGTGTCACGCGGGATGGATACGGCCGTGGCACGGGAACCGTCGTTCGGAATGCGGATGACCATGATGGTGTCCGTATTCTCTTCGCCCTCATCCACGCCGGCATGTAGGTCCGCCAGCTCCTGCTCGGAGAGGGGATTGCCCTTGGCGTCGGTGCGGGAATCCTTGCCCACGAGCAGGATATCTACGGCACCATCAATGCCCTTGTCCTTGAATCCACCGTCGTTGCCCAGAGCCAAGTTGGACGCCGAGGAGATGTCATTGCCCAGCTTGCCCACGGTGAAGTAGCCCACGCCGGAGAGCACGAGGACCACTGCGGAAAGGAAAGCCACGAGGGCCTTGACCGGCGTGGAGCCGTGCTGGGTAGCGGGCGCGGACTGCGACGGCGCGGCCTGGATATGGCGGGCGGCGCGCGGGGAGTTCGGGGAAGTCACGGCAATAGTTTAAGGGAGTAGGTGCCGAAAACGTGAAGCAGTGTCGCGTGCGCGTGCGCGCGTCGCCGTTGGGTACGCTCGATGCCATCGTGAAAGAATTACGCAAACCCCTGGCAGTGGTCACGGTGACGTTCTCCCCGGGCCGCTACCTTAGTGACTTTTTATCCTCGCTGTGCTTGGCGACGTCCCACCCAACCCTCACTATCCTCGCCGACAATGGCTCCACGGATGGCGTGCCCGAAGCCGCCGCGCGGGATCATGAGAACGTGGAATTCCTCGATACCGGCGGCAACAGTGGCTATGGCGCTGGCATGAACGCAGGCGCGCGTTTCGCACGTACGAGGGGAGTGGATGAGGAGTTTTTTCTCATTGCTAACCCGGATGTGACGTTTAGTGAAGGTTCTTTAGACGAGCTCATCGCCTGTGCACGCCGCCATCCTCAGGCTGCGGCGGTGGGCCCGCGCATCGTGGAGCCATATGGCACGAACTATCCCTCGGCTCGTGCGGTGCCGACGCTGAGCACTGGAATTGGTCACGCGCTTTTCGGAACGGTGTGGCCAGCTAACCCGTGGTCGAAGGCCTACCGCAATGATGCGGACATGAGTAGCGAGCGCCCGGCCGGATGGCTTTCCGGCTCCTGTCTCCTCGTGCGGTGGGAAGCCTTTGACGCCATTGGCGGTTTTGATGAGCGCTATTTTATGTATATGGAAGACGTGGACCTGGGTGATCGTTTTACGCGGGCAGGCTGGAGCAATATCTTCTGCCCGTCGGCCGTTATTACGCACGCCAAAGGCCATTCGACGAAGGCGCACCGCGGTGCGATGCTGCGAGCTCATCATGATTCCGCCTACCGATTCCAGGCGGATCGGTACCCGCACTGGTTCGAGGCACCGCTGCGCGCGGCACTGTGGCTGGGACTTCGGGTACGTGGGCTGGCATTGAGCGCGTGCCGCGACGGGTCCTAGGCCTTGTGGCCTATACACTAACGGTGACTTATCTGTGAGAGTTTAAGGATCGATATGACTGAATCAGCACCCCAGTGGGGATCGACGGCCGATGCCGTCATTCTGGTGGGAGGCCGCGGCACCCGCCTGCGCCCGCTGACGATTGGTACGCCGAAGCCCATGCTGCCGACGGCCAACTACCCCTTCCTTCAGCACCTGCTGGCCCGTATCAAGGAGGCTGGGATTGAGCACGTTGTGCTCTCCACGTCCTTCAAAGCTGAGGTCTTTGAGGAGTACTTCGGCGATGGCTCGGATTTGGGTCTGGAGATTGAGTACGTGGTGGAGGAGACCGCGCTGGGCACCGGTGGTGGTATCCGCAACGTCTACGACAAACTGCGCCAGGACACCGTCATGGTGTTCAACGGTGACGTGCTCTCCGGCATGGACCTCAACGGCATCCTCGATACGCACCACTCCAAGCAGGCTGATGTCACGATGCACCTGCTGAACGTGGCGGACCCGCGCGCATTTGGTTGCGTTCCTACGGACTCCAATGGCCGAGTAACCGCCTTCCTGGAGAAGACCGAGGATCCGCCGACGAACCAGATTAATGCTGGCTGCTACGTGTTCAAGCGTGAGGTTATTGAGACCATCCCGGCTGACCGTGTGGTCTCTGTTGAGCGTGAGACCTTCCCGCAGCTTCTGGAGTCCGGTCATCTCGTCGTGGGCCACGTGGACAACTCCTACTGGCGCGATATGGGCCGCCCGGATGATTTCGTGCGTGGTTCCTCTGACCTAGTGCGCGGCATTGCTCACTCGCCGCTGCTGACCGGCCGCACCGGTGAGTCCGTGGTGGACGAGTCTGCCGGCATCGCTGGCGGCGTGCTGTTGCTCTCAGGCACTGCTGTGGGGCGTGGCTCGGTCATCGGCGCGGGCTCACGTCTTGATGGCACCGTGGTCTTCGATGGCGTGACCATTGAGCCAGGCGCCATTATTAGCAATTCCATCATCGCGTCTGGCGCGCACATCGGTGCCAATGCGCACATCGATAACTGCGTCATCGGTGAAGGCGCGACGATTGGTGCGCGCTGCGAGCTGCAGGGCGGCATGCGCGTCTTCCCAGGCGTGACCCTTCCGGACGCGGGAGTGCGTTTCAGTTCGGATGCCTAAACGCAAAGCTGTGGCTAGCGTTTAGGCGCAACTACGAAGCGATCGTAAAGCTCGGCGCTGGGAAAATGCCTTCCCAGCGCCTCTTCTTATGCCGTGACGGATGGTTTTAGTGGTGCGATTGAGATCCACGAGATCTGCGCGGGTGGGTGGCGACACGCCGAAGGAACCTTGGAATTGTTCACAGGGTAGGGGGTGGGCACTACATGTAGTACCCCCGATGTTCACCCCCTCGACTGGCGGGTTGTGACTGATGTGAAATTTGGGGATCGTGTGCAGCGTTTTTGCCGAGATTGCGGAAAAATGACTCCCGACAGGTTGACGATATTTAGTGATCCGGTGTGAAATGACATCAGTGTAATCAACGGCACGGCGGGCACGGCACCGAAAGTAACTTTCGGTGTACGGTCGGTGCCATCGACTAAGAGAGAGAAACGACCTCGGAGAAAGGAAGCGGCGTGGACAATACAACGAATAACAGCGCTATTCTCCGTGGCGGTGCTGCTGCAGAGATGTCGCTCGATGAACTCTTTGGTGCCGTCGAGCAGGAGTGGCAAGACCAGGCGCTGTGCGCCCAGACGGACCCGGAAGCCTTCTTCCCGGAAAAGGGAGGCTCAACGCGTGAGGCTAAGCGCATCTGCCAGGCCTGCGCTGTGCGTGATGAATGTCTTGAGTATGCGCTTGAGCACGATGAGCGCTTCGGAATTTGGGGTGGGCTGTCAGACCGTGAGCGCCGCCGATTAAAACGTGAAATCGGCTAGCGCAGCGGATCTGGTAGTGCAGCATCTTTTTCTCCCTCGTCATACCTTTGCTTCCCGCAGGGCATGGCGGGGGAGAATTGCGTTTTACCAGCTAAAGCGCGGGTCGATATCTTCTGGATCTACGTTGAGGTAATTGGCCACAAGGGCGGTGAGTACGGTGGAGAGTAGTTCTTCGCGCTCCCTGGCTGAGTGCACGCGTTCCTCCACTGGCATGCGGAAGATGACCAGGCGAGCACGGGTCGGTTGCCCTGCTGAATCGACTCCGGCAGGCACGATGCGCCCCAAGGGAACCGGTCCGTCGGCGATGATCTCATCCGGCATGACCGTCATGTCCACGGATAGTCGCATGCGGGGCACAGTGTCGACGGCCAAGTCTAGGCCAGCGAGCTGTTCGGCGAATGCGTTTTGGATTGGTGCATAAGCTTCGAGCACGGCCATGTCGAAGCGTTCAGCGCTACTGCGGTAGCGGGGCGTTGCATGGGGCAGTAGCGGCCCGCGAGCGCCGCGGCCATGACGGTGGCGGGCCGGGCGGATGTGGGGGCGGGGCGTGCTCATGCGGCTTAGTTTAAGGTGCGGTGGCGATGCTTGGGCAAGGGGCGCGCCGTGTAGGACTATCGAAATCTCAAGTTTGGGTTTAGACTTGGGGCCGTGAATAGCTCCCGCCGTTGCTCCCGCCCCGGCTGCGGCCGTCCCGCCGTGGCGACGTTGACCTATGCCTACGCACAGCAAACCGCCGTTGTGGGCCCACTGTCTGAAGATACTGATCCCCATGCGTGGGACCTGTGCGAGAAGCACAGCGAGCGCATCACCGCGCCCCAAGGGTGGGAAATGGTGCGCGTGGACCGCATCGAGCTTGATGAGGATGATGACCTCACCGCTCTGGCTGAGGCCGTGCGCGAGGCTGGCCGCGTAACCACCGGGCTTGTCGACGACTCCACGACCGGCTCCGGAGCCGATCCCATTGACTACTCCGCCAACTTCGACGGCGCGGACCCGCGCAACTCCAACCACCCGGTCTTCCGTACCAGGAGAGTCCACGACGCCCGCCAGCGCCGCCGCGCGCACCTGACGGTGGTGCCAGACGCCGACTAGCGCTCGGCGACGCGAGCCTCGTGGGTTTCCTTGTCAACCGTGTTTCCCAGCGCAGAGGCGCCAGAGGACATGAGTATGCTGTAGGGCTATGCGAACTCGTGAACAGCTCAATGCAGTGATTAAGGCTTATGACGTCCGTGGCGTTGTGGGCGAGGATATCGATGAGACCTTCGTACGGGATACCGGCGCAGCCTACGCCGCCATTCTGCGCGGCGAAGGCGAAACCACCCTGGCGGTGGGCCATGACATGCGCCCGTCCTCCCCACAGCTGGCAACAGCCTTTGCCGAAGGCGCTGCAGCACAAGGTGTCAACGTCATTATGTTGGGCCTGACCTCTACTGATGAGCTCTACTTTGCCGCCGGCGACCTCAACTGCGCGGGTGCCATGTTTACCGCCTCCCACAACCCGGCGAAGTACAACGGCATCAAGCTCTGCCGAGCCGGTGCTGTTCCGGTGGGACAGGAGACTGGCCTGGAGCAGATCAAGGACATGCTGATTGACGGCACCCCGGCCTTTGACGGCGAGCCGGGCACCGTCACCGAGCGTGAGGTTCTGCCGGACTACGCGGCATTCCTTCGCGGCCTGGTGCCATTGGAGAACTCCCGCCCACTCGTTGTGGCTGTCGACGCCGCGAATGGCATGGGCGGCCACACCGTCCCGGCTGTTTTCGAGGGCCTGCCTTTCGACGTCCGTGATCTCTACTTTGAACTCGACGGCACCTTCCCGAATCACGAGGCTAATCCGCTCGATCCGAAGAACCTGGTGGACCTGCAAAAGTTCACTGTAGAGCAGAAGGTGGATATTGGTCTGGCCTTCGACGGCGATGCGGATCGTTGCTTCGTGGTGGATGAAAAGGGCCAGCCGGTCTCGCCGTCAGCCATTTGTGCGCTGGTGGCGGAACGTTACCTTGATAAGTTCCCAGGCACCACCATCATTCATAACTTGATTACCTCGAAGACCGTGCCGGAGCTCATCGCGGAGAAGGGGGGCAAGGCTGTGCGTACCCGCGTGGGCCACTCCTTCATCAAGGCTCAGATGGCCAAGGAGAAGGCAGTCTTTGGTGGCGAGCACTCGGCGCACTACTACTTCCAGGAATTCTGGAATGCTGATTCCGGCATGCTTGCTGCCATGCACGTGCTCGCCGCTCTGGGCGAGCAGGACAAGCCGCTGAGCGAGCTCATGGCGCAGTACTCACGCTACGAGGCCTCCGGCGAAATCAACTCCACCGTGGAGGACCAGAAGGCCACGACGCAGCGCGTGCTCGATGAGCTTGCAGACAAGATTGAGTCCGTTGACGAGCTCGATGGCGTCACCGTGCAGCTGAAGGGCACCGATGCGTGGTTTAACGTCCGCGCCTCTAACACCGAGCCGCTGCTGCGCCTCAACGTTGAAGCAAAGACCGCCGACGAGGTGCAGGCCATCGTCGACGAGGTTCTCGCCATCATCCGCGCGTAGCGTGAGGGCAAGTGCCTTCACGCGCAGCCCTTGAGACAAGAACTGCCCTAACTGACGATCTTCTCCGCGTTAATTGTGGCGGAGGCGAGAGTTTCGTCAGATAGGGCAGTTTTAGTTCAGGAGGCCTTGCCGTTGGCGGCGAGGATCTGCCGTCGGGGCTGGGCTGTGGGGCTGGGCCATGGGGCCCAGCCGTGGGTGGCGGGCTAGTCGCGCGAGTTGAGAACCATCTCTTCCCACTCGACGAACTTCTTGCGCTCGCGGCCCTCGGCCTCGCCCAGTGCGCGCTCGGCGGCGTCCAGCTTCTTCCAACCCTCCCAGGTCAGGTGCTCCAAGCCCTTGGACTTGAAGAGTTCCACGATGTCCTCCTCGCGCTCGTGGGAGAGGTTGCCCGCTTGGGCGTCGTCAAGCAGCATGCCGATGGTCTCGGTGGCGTCGGACTTGGTGTTGCCGATAAGTCCCACCGGACCACGCTTGATCCATCCGGTGGTGTAGAGGCCCGGCACGATGGTGCCGTCGAGACCAACGACGTGGCCGCCGTCGTTGTTAATGACGTTCTTCTGCGTGTTGAAAGGCACGCCCTCGATGGCATCGGAGCGGTAGCCTACGGCCAAGTAGACAGCCTGGGCTGGCCATTCGGTGAACTTACCGGTGCCGGAGACAGAACCGTCACCATTGAGGGCGGTGCGTTCGGTCTTCACGGCAGTCACCTTGCCATCTTCACCGATAAACTCGACCGGCTGCTCAAAGAGATGAATCTGTAGGGTGTGCGGGGCATCCTTGGGCTCGCGGATGGCGTAGCCCTCTAGGGTCTGGCAGACCAAGTCGCAGGACTTGGCCTCTTCGCGGGCCTTGAGAGAGGCTTCGTCGTAGTCGATGTCCTCCGGGTCCACGACCACGTTGATGGTCGGGGAGTGGTCAAGCTCCTTGAGCTCCAGCGGGGTGAACTTGGCCTGCGCCGGGCCACGGCGGCCGAAGACACGCACGGTGGTGGCCTGGTTCTTAGCTAGGGACTCGTAGACGTTGTCGGGGATTTCGGTAGCTTCCTTGAGTTCATCGCCGGTCTTGGCCAGGATGCGGGCCACGTCAAGGCCGACGTTGCCCACGCCAATGACAGCGACTTCCTTGGCGGAGAGGTCCCAGGAGCGTTCGAAGCGCGGGTTGCCGTCGTAGAAACCAACGAACTCGCCTGCGCCATGCACGCCCTCGAGGTCAGAGCCGGGGATGGTCATACCCAAGTCGCCGACGGCACCGGTAGCGAAGACGATAGCGTCGTAGTACTCCTCGAGCTCGGCGACGGTAACATCGCGGCCCACGGTGATGTTGGATAGCAGGCGGATCTGTTCGGAATCAAGCACGCGGTGCAGGGAGTTGACGATTCCCTTAATGCGCGGGTGGTCCGGTGCCACGCCGTAGCGGATGAGGCCAAACGGTGCGGGCATCTGCTCGATGAGATCGATCTGAACGTTGCCGCCGGTTTTCTTCACCAGAATGTCGGATGCGTAAATGCCGGCTGGGCCGGCGCCGATGACGGCTACTTTCAGGGGCTGCTGAGTCATGGATGACCTTTCGGAGTGTTGTACTAACTATCGAAAGCTTAGTTCTTTAACAAGCGTGGGCTTTATTGAACCGTCTTGTCTGCTGTTGGGCAACTATGCCTAATTACATTCGGAGATCATTGTGGCATAGACGCAGCGTGCTTCGCATATTGCTCCGAAAGTAAAAAAGACTGCTTTGTCTGTTGCGTCTAGACCGGTAGGTTTTCACTAACCGACGAAAGGCAGCAGACTATGACCACCGCCACACAGCGAAAGCCCCGCGCGAAGAAGCCGGAAGGTCAGTGGAAGATTGATGGTACCTCCCCGCTCAACGGGGATGAAGAGATTAAGCAGGCTGACGACGCCCTCGCGGTGCGCCAGCGCGTTATCGACATCTACTCCAAGCAGGGTTTTTCCTCCATTCCACCCGAAGACCTTGCCCCACGTTTTAAATGGCTGGGCCTCTACACCCAGCGCAACCAGAACTTGGGCGGAGAGATGACCTCCAAGCTCTCCAACGCTGAGCTGCAGGATGAGTACTTCATGATGCGCGTGCGCTTCGATGGTGGCTGCGCCGATCCCGCCAAGCTTCGTGCAGTGGGAGAGATTTCTCGCGATTATGCTCGGTCGACGGCTGACTTCACCGATCGCCAGAACATCCAGCTGCACTGGATTGAGATTGAGAATGTCCCCGCCATCTGGGAGAAATTACGCTCCGTAGGCCTCGATACCCTGCTGGGCTGCGGCGACGTGCCTCGTGTCATTCTCGGATCTCCTGTTGCTGGCGTAGCAGCGGATGAGATTATCGATGCCACCCCAGCCATCGAAGAGATTAAGAACGACTATCTGCTGCGAGATGAGTTTCATAACCTGCCGCGTAAGTTCAAGAGCGCAATCTCCGGCAACGCCCGCCAGGACGTTACCCACGAAATCCAGGATGTCGCTTTCGTTGGCACCAACCACCCTGAGTACGGTCCCGGCTTCGATTGCTTTGTCGGCGGCGGTCTGTCCACCAACCCGATGCTCTCGCAGTCCCTCGGTGCCTGGATCCCACTCGAGCGTGTACCGGAGGTCTGGGCTGGAGTGGCCCGCATCTTCCGTGACTACGGCTTCCGCCGCAACCGCAACCGTGCGCGCCTGAAGTTTCTCGTGGCGCAGTGGGGCATTGAGAAGTTCCGTCAGGTCCTCGAAGAGGAATACCTGGACGAGCCGCTTCTCGACGGCCTCCCGCTCCCCGTCGCTCCCGGCAACCGTGACCACGTCGGCGTGCACCGCCAGCAGGACGGCAAGTTCTACGTTGGCGTAAAGCCCACCGTGGGCCACGCGACAGGCGAACAGCTCATTGCCATCGCGGACGTGGCAGAGAATTTTGGCATTACGCGTATCCGCACGACCCCGATGAAGGAGCTGCTTTTCCTCGACGTGGAAGAAAAAGACATTCCAGAGCTCTCTCGTGCGCTTGATGAGACGGGACTGTACTCCCAGCCCTCGGAGTTCCGTCGCGGCGTCATCTCCTGCACTGGCTTGGAGTTCTGCAAGCTTGCGCACGTGACCACCAAGGCTCGCGCCATCGAGCTCGTGGACATCTTGGAAGACACCTTGGGTGATCTCGATGTTCCACTCTCTATCGCTCTCAACGGTTGCCCGAACGCATGCGCTCGCTCTCAGGTGGCTGACATCGGCCTTAAGGGCCAGATTGTCACTGATGAGGACGGTAACCGCGTGGAAGGTTTCCAGGTCCACTTGGGCGGCGCGCTGGGTCTCTCCCCGGACTGGGGCCGCAAGCTGCGCGGTCACAAGGTCGTGGCCGACGAGGTACCGGAGTACGTCATCCGCCTTGTGAACAAGTACAAGGAGCAGCGCGACGACGGCGAGGAGTTCCGCCACTGGGTCCTGCGCGCTGACGAGGAGGACCTGCAGTGAATTTCCGCCGCGAGCCCAACCCCAACCGCAACCACCCGGCGTACTGCCCCTACTGCGCCGGCACCGACCTTTTCCCGGATGAGGAAGACGATTTTGCCTGGAAGTGCCACGAGTGCCTGCGTATCTTCTCTTTGCGCTTCCACGGCCAGGACGATGCCCCGGTGGCTCCCGCGCCGACGGTGTCCGCCAACGAAGCACTTAAGCGTTCCCTAGCTCGACGCGGTCACTCCACCGCGCCGCAGGCCTAACCGTTAACTGAGGAGAGCCAACATGACCGCACTCATTACGTTGTCGCACGGCTCGCGTCACCCCGCAGCCGCACCACACGTGGAGGCCCTGACCCGCGCCGCAGGTGAACTTGCCGGCGTTCCGGCTAAGGCCGCGCACCTCGAATTCAATGAACCGACCCTGGAGGCCGCAGCACAGGAGATGGCTCAGCGCGGTGTACGTGATGCAGTTGTCGTCCCGCTGCTCTTTACTGAGGGCTATCACCAGCGCGTGGACGTGCCCGCCGCGATAAACGGTGCCACTGCATCGTCTGGTCTTCCTCTGCGTCGAGCCCGCGGCCTCGGCACTGGTGAGGATATGGCCCAGCTTCTCGCCGCGCGGGTTCCTGCCGGCGCCGATAAGGTAGTGGTTTACTCCGTTGGTTCCTCCGACGAACAGGCTAATGCCGCTGTTGCGGATCTCGCCCGTCGCGTGGGTGAGCTCACCGGATGTGAGGCTGAAGCCGCCTATGCCACGCGAGACGCTCACGCGTCTCGCAGTAAGAATCGAAATCGCGGTGCTAGTTCGCATAGCGAAGTGGTCTTGCCGCTGTTCGTCAGCTCTGGTTTGTTGCTTGACCGCCTTGCTCCCCATTCCGACAATCCATCGACCCCACAGCACCGAACGGTGCTACCACCGCTAGGGGAAGCCCTAGCGGACATCGTGTCCCAACGTTTCCAGGAGGTGGCTCATGCGTAGCCTCATTCTCATCGCCCTTGCGGGTGCCGCTGCACAGCTCGTTGATGGCGGCATCGGCATGGGCTTTGGTGTCACCTCCACGACCATCTTGCTCCTTGCGGGCCTCGGCCCAGCAACGGCGTCTGCCATAGTCCACACCTCGGAGTTGGGAACGACCCTCGTCTCCGGTATCAGCCACTGGCGTTTCGGCAACGTGCACTGGCCAACGGTGCTCAAGCTCGGGGTCCCAGGCGCCATCTCAGCGTTCGTGGGCGCGACAGTTCTGTCCAACCTCTCCCTAGAATCCGCAGCACCGGTTACCTCCACCATCCTCCTCATTTTGGGCATCAACTTGGTGTGGCGTTTCTCCCGTCTCCGCCCAAAGAAAACCTCCACCTCGCGACCGCATTCCACCCCATTCCTTACCGGCCTAGGCATTGTGGGCGGCTTCGTGGATGCCTCCGGTGGCGGCGGCTGGGGGCCAATCTCCACGTCGACGCTCATGGCGGTCGGCCGTGAACAGCCGCGTCGCATCGTCGGCACGGTGAACACCGCGGAATTCCTCGTAACTTTCGGTGCTACTGCCGGATTCATCGTGGGCTTGTGGCATGAGATTGTTGCCAATGCGGCAGCAGTGGTGGCGCTTCTTATCGGAGGCATGATCACTGCACCTATCGCGGCGTGGCTGATTTCCCGCATTAACCCCGCATTGCTGGGCGGCTTCGTCGGTACGGCTATTGTCGCCCTCAATGTGCCTAAAGCCGTGGGTTGGGCGCTGCCGCACGGCGTTATTGTGGGCCTGCAAATCGCCGCACTGGTGCTAGGCGTCACCCTTACCGTGTGGGCTAACCGCCGCCGCAAGCGCCACGAGCGCGAAGAGAACTACGAGGGCCACCCCTCGAGCCCAACGCGTGGAGGCAGCCGCGTCGTGAGCTCCTCGGAGCCGAATGGCTCCGCCGCTAGCTCTGCGGACACGGCAGAAACAGCCCGCGTCGGGGTGTCGGCCGCGAGCTCGGATTAAAGTCCAGCGACCTCGCCGATAACGATGACAGCCGGCGGTGCCACGGAATGAGCCTCCATCGTGGTGCCGAGCTCGGCCAGCTCACACCGGAATGCACGTTCCTCAGCCAGCGAGCCCTCTTGGATGATGTGGACGGGGGTGTGGGGGCTTAAGGAGGCGTCGATAAGCGCCGCGGCAATAGCTGCAGCGTTTTTCACACCCATGATGACCGAGAGCGTCGCCCCAGAGCGGGCAAGAGCTGCCCAATCCACCAATGACTTCGGATGGCCCGGCGGGAGATGGCCAGAGACCACCGTGAAAGCATGCACCATGCCGCGGTGCGTGATGGGAGTGCCCGCCAGCGCCGGCACCGCCACGGCGGAGGTTACCCCGGGGATAACCTCCACGGGAACGCCAGCCTCCGTAAGCGCGGTCAGCTCCTCGAAACCGCGGCCAAAGACATAAGGATCGCCGCCTTTAAGACGGACCACCCGGCGGCCCGCCTGGGCATGTTCGATGAGGATCTCGTTGATTCGCTCCTGCGCAACCTGCTTGTGGTAGGGGATCTTGGAGACGTCGATAAGCTCCTTGGCGTCCACATCACACAACTGGTCCAACTGTGCAGTGGGGCCGAGGTGATCGGCCACAATGACGTCCGCAGCCTGTAGAGCTTGCATGCCGCGCACCGTAATGAGGTCCCACGCGCCCGGGCCGCCGCCAACGAGGACTACCGGATGAATGCTCATGGTCCCTCATCCTAGCTATGCTCGAGCTCATGACATCCTATGACCCCGAAACCGTGCGCTTCTTCGACGTTGCCCACGAAGGTGCCCAAGCCCGCGTCGTAGCCTCCGCCGTGCCAGACCTTGCCCGGTTATTGAGCGGCATGCGTCCGCGTTCCCTCGTCATCCTCGCTGCGGACCAGATATCCCGGGCCGCTGCGCACGTGGCAATGGGGCTTGCAGAACCTGCAGACGTGCCCATTGCGGTCAGCGAATCGTTGCCACGTTTCGTCGGCGCACTCGACGTGGTCGTCGTGGCGGGGGAGAGCCCGTGGTCAGAACGCGCGTTGCACGACGCTGCTCGGCGCGGCGCCACCACCATTCTCCTCAACGAGGTGGAGGATGCTCCTGACAGCACCATCGTGATAGACCAACTTCCCACGGCGGAGGGAACCTCCCCCGTTCGGGCTATCGTGGCATTACATGCGGTACAGGCGGTGCTGAGCGAAGACCCCGAGCTGGTTGCGCGCCGTCTGGAGGACGTGGCGGAGGCCGTGGATCGAGAAATCGAAGCCCTGTCCCCACAGCGGGATTCCACCACGAACCCAGGCCGTGCGCTGCGTGAGTTTGCTGAGGGCGGCCGCGTCATCCACAGCAGTGGCCCAGACCCCTATGCCTTCTCTGAGGAACGAACGCGCGTGCATCTAGGCGCGCTCGTTGCCCGCATGGCAGGCGCTATCTGGGCAACGCATGGCCTGGGTGGCTCGGTCGTGGATGCGGAAGGCCTAGGGCCGATTCTGGAAGACGCGCCGACTGACATCTTCCACGACCCCTTTGAAGATGGGGAGCCTTTGGTACCCTTGAAAATTGTTTTATGGGGACAGGAAGAGGCGAACCTGCCCCATTCATTCGCTGCGGCGAGCGCCGACCCCTCCAGTGGGGATCTGGCCCGCGCGCTGCAGTTGATTACGCGGAGCTATGCCGCGACCGCCTATGACGTGAAATAGAGGATATCGATGAAGCTGCTCGAAAGCGCTGCCCGCAACTACTCCTGGGGTTCGCGCACACTGATTCCTGCCCTCCTGGGAGAACCCGAAGCACAGAGCCCCGTGGCGGAGCTGTGGTTTGGCGCGCACCCGGCGGACCCGTCCACAGTGGATGGTGAGCGCCTCGATGACATCATTGCCGCCGACCCAGCAAGCCAGGTAGGTGCACGTGTGGCGGGTGAGTACGGGGAGAATTTGCCCTTCCTGTTGAAGATTCTTGCCGCGGCTGAGCCGCTCTCTTTGCAGGCGCACCCGTCGAAGGCGCAGGCGGAGGAAGGTTTTGCGCGTGAGAACGCAGCAGGAATTGAGCTGACAGCCTCCAACCGCAACTACAAGGATGACAACCACAAACCTGAGCTCATCGTGGCGCTGACAGAGTTCTACGCCATGGCAGGTTTCCGTCCTTTGGAGCAGACCCGCCGTCTCTTCACCACCCTGGAGTGCCCCGAGCTTGATCACTACGTCAGCATGCTCGCGGACGAGCCGGAAGCAGAGGGCGATAATCTGCGCGCGCTGTTCACCACGTGGATTACCATTCCGAGCGCTAAGCGCAAGGAGCTTATCGCTGCCGTCGTGGCCGCCGGTGAGCGCCTCCGCGACCAAGGCGCAGGCGAAGAGTGGATGGGCATGGTCATGGGGACCGTGGCTAAGCTCAACGAGCAGTACCCGGGTGATATTGGCGTCCTCGGCGCACTGTTGCTGAACCACATCGTGCTGCAGCCGGGCGAAGCGGTCTACCTCAATGCTGGTGAGCTGCATGCATATGTCTCTGGCCTCGGCGTGGAAATCATGGCCAACTCCGATAACGTGCTGCGCGGCGGTCTGACTCCAAAGTTTGTGGACGTTCCGGAGCTAGTCAAGGTTCTTACCTACTCCGCCGCGAAGGACCCGCGCGTGCCGCAGGTAGATAAATCAGCTCAGAGCAACGTCCACGGCGCTCAGGCATGGTCCTATCCGGTGCCGATTGAGGAGTTCGCACTGGACCGCGTGGAGCTGTCCGGTGAGGATTCTGTTGACGTTGATTTTGACGGCCCCGTAATCGTGCTGTGCACCTCCGGCGCCGTTGACGTCAACAACGAGCGCGATGAGAGTGTTGCGCTCAGCGCCGGCCATGCCGCTTGGATTCCGGCCGGCGACCCAGCTGCCTCCGTGCGAGCTGCGGGTAAGAACAGCGCGCAGGTGTTCATCGCCCGCGTATAAACGCGACACGAATCACCTGAGCGCTGCGACAACTCACCAGCTGCGGCGGCGATTTCTAAGCGCGGCCGGACAGTCCTGACAATTCCTCTGGGGAGGAGGGAAGTTCCGGTGCCACCGGGACCTCGGCCTTTACGGGTGCCTTGTCCTCGTCCTTAGCGGAGTTGCTTTCGGCAGCCGAGTCCGTTCGCGTCCCTTCAGAGTCAGTGGACGCTATCTGTGCGGACGGTTCCTCGGTCGTCGGCTGCTCCAGCGTGGGGGGCGTCTGCAGTGGGTTTGTCCCCGGCAGGCTCAGCCGAATCTGGCTGCTCAGCAGCAGGCTCGTCGGCCGCGGGGGCATCGTCGGTAGGAGCAGCAGGCTTAGGTGCCTCGTTTGTGCGGGAAGCATCCTGTTCACGCTCGCGTTCCAGCTCAGCGAGCTTATCCGCAATCTCCTGTTGCGCCTCTTGCGAGTCTTGAGCCTTCTCCTGCTCGGCAGTCGGTTCCCTGAACCTTACATCGCTGTGCGGTTCTTCCTGAGGCTTTGGGGCCTCCTGGGCGAGGCCCGCTGGCTGCGTGTCCCGAGAGTTTTCAGGGGCATCCGGAGCGTGGGTGTGCTCCGGAGCAGTGGACACCTGGGGCTCCGCGCTGCCAGGCTCAGCGCGGTTGTTGTGCTGCGCATCCGGCGCATCCTGCGGAGATGCAGTGTGCGGCGCTGGCTGAGCGGTGGGCTCAGTGCTCGGGGTGCCGTTGTTGGTGGAACCTGGGGTCGGTGCACCAGGCAAGGAAGTAGCACTAGCAGCAGCAGAAGATTCCGGTGAGCTATTAGGTACCTGCGGATTGTTCGTAGCCTGTGACTGCGCAGTGTCCTGAGGTTGCTGATTGTGTAGCGATGAGACGTTATCCGGGCGGTAGACAGCTGTGGGTTGAGCTGGCTCCGTGCGGTCCAAGACAGCGTTCGGTGCCAAGTAGGGATCTTCTGCGGGGGCTGCAATCTGCTCCTGGGACGTCTTCTGCTGCGGGGCGGAGGACGTGGTGGTGTAGGAATGCTCAGAAGAGGAAGTCTGCGGCGCCGAAGAACTGGTCTCAGCCGTGGCTGCCGAAGGTTCTGTGACAACGGAGTTCGGGGCGCTCGTGCGCCAGACCACCGTGCCAATGGCAACAGCGAGAAGGAGACCGGCCGCAATAAATACGAGGACTCGGCGTGGGGTGCTGGTCATCCTGAATCTCCTTTCCTCGCACAAGGTCACAAGTCGGTAACAACGATAGCATGAAACCTGGTGAACCCAAGGATTCACCTTATAATCCCTGCTCGCATACAGGCTTTTGACAGAAAAGTGCAGGCGGGCTTGTGCTCGCTGGTGCAGAGTTGTGCACTACCGTGGCCCTAGACACGGAACTGCGGAGACCTGCGTGACACTGTCCAAAGAATGGTAAAAAGTGGGTAAGAGACCTCACCTAGCGGTGTGGTGCCGTGCCGGCGCCCTACGACCCCACAGTTTCAGATTTCAGCATCAGGCATTAGGTAAAAGGAGAAACCAATGAGCTCATGGGATGAAGATATCTTCACTGACGAGGCTAACGTCGAGTTTCTTGATGAGCTGTCAGATCTCGAAGACGAAGAGATTGTGGCTGCAGTCGACGACGCCTGCGCGCTAGCGGTCTCCGGTGAAGACCAGACCGAAGAGGAACAGCGCAACGCACTGGCAGCCGCCACCATCGCCGCCATCTGGGCAGGCGCTCCCTTCAGCGCCGGTGAAGTTGTGGAGGATTACCCCTTCATCCGCGACCTCGCAGGTTCTGGAAGTGAAAACCTCCACGAGCATGCTTTGGAACTGCTCGAAGGAGTCGAGGAAGACTATGATCTCGAAGCCTTCATTGAGGCACTGTCCTAGACATCCGTTGTTGGGGTCCGCATGCGTATGTGCGGACTGTACATTTTTAAGAGTTGTCACTCAAAGGGTTTTCACTCAGCATGCTGATTAGTATTGAGGGCATTGACGGCGCCGGAAAAAACACCGTCACCCAACGCCTGCGGAAGGAACTTGACTGTGAGGTCTCAGTCATGAGCTTCCCGCGTTATGAGGACTCCATTCACGCGCAGCTGGCGCAGCAGGCGCTGTACGGAAAGATGGGTGATCTCACCGATTCTGCCTACGGCATGGCCACGCTGTTTGCGCTGGACCGCTTTGGCGCCAAAGAGCAGCTTCTCGCCGCCGCAGAAGACACGAGTTCTCTGCTTATCCTCGATCGCTACGTGGCCTCTAATGCTGCATACTCGGCTGCCCGGGTGGGCGAAGAATCTGTCGTTGACTGGATTTATGAGCTGGAGTTTGAGCGTTTGGGATTGCCAGTTCCGCAACTGCAGATCTTCCTCGATACCGACGTTGCTGTCGCTGGCCAGCGTGCCGTAGCCCGCGCTGCCGACGATGATTGCCGCACCCGGGACCGATATGAGCGCGATGCCGGGCTGCAAGCCCGCACGGCGGCAGCCTACCGGCGCCTCGCGCAGCAGGAGTGGGCAGGACGGTGGATCGCCACCGCGGATGCCGATATGATTATTCAATCTGTCAAGGACCTCGTAGGAGAACAGTAACGTGGCACCGAAAATCTTGGTTGTGGATGATGACCCGGCAATTGCCGAAATGCTCACCATCGTGCTTGAAGCCGAAGGATTGGAGCCTGTAGCCGTCAATGACGGCAATGAGGCCATTCCGGCTTTCCACGACCATGACCCAGACCTGATTTTGCTGGACCTCATGCTGCCGGGCATGAATGGTGTGGATATTTGCCGTGCCATCCGTACCGAGTCCTCCGTGCCGATTGTCATGCTCACCGCGAAGACGGACACCGTCGACGTCGTACTGGGCTTGGAATCGGGCGCGGATGATTACATCACCAAGCCCTTTAAGCCGAAGGAGCTCATTGCCCGTATCCGCGCGCGTTTGCGTCGCTCGGATTCTTCCTCCGGTGAGATGATTGAGGTCGGGGACTTGCTTATCGACGTTCCCGAACACACCGTCACCCGCAAGGGCGGCGAGGAAATTTCCTTGACCCCGCTGGAGTTTGATCTCTTGCTGGAGATGGCCCGTAAACCTGGCCAGGTCCACACCCGTGAGGCTTTGCTGGAGTCCGTGTGGGGCTACCGCCATGCCTCCGATACTCGCCTCGTTAACGTGCACGTGCAGCGTCTACGCGCGAAGATCGAGCACGACCCAGAAGACCCGCGGATTGTGCTCACCGTGCGTGGTGTGGGATATAAGACCGGCAAAGTCGGCGAGTAAAGGACAGCCGTTATTTTTGATGGGTTGAGGCGAGTCAGGGATGGCGTCGTCGAGCGCTGGCGTACATCCCTGCAGACACGCGTCATCGGCATGATGCTCGTGGCCTCTGCGGTGGTCATGCTGATTTTGGCGTACGCGCTGGTGTCGGTGTTGACGCAGCAGCTGGTAAGCCAGAAGGAAGAGACTGCTCTGCAGGAGCTCGACCGTGCGCGCGTGGCCGTGGAACAGCAGATTGATGCCACGGGTACCGCAAACTCGACGCAGGTGCGTATCAACTCAGCGCGCGCAGCATTGGGGCAGATGTCGGCGCAACAAAACGATGCCCAAGCGGTCTACGAACCCGTTGTGGTGGTGGACAATCCTGATGGCACGGCGACAACCTCGCCGGAGGGCTACCGCATCCCAGATGGAATGCGTGAGCTCGTGGGCCAAGGGCAAATCGTGCAGCAATACGCCACCGTGGACCAACAATCGGGCGCGACCTATAACGCGCTGATGGTCGGCACGCCCATCGAGTGTGATATTCCGAATACGCAGGTTTACCTCGTGCTCTCGATGGAGTCAGAGGAATCCACGATGGCACTGATGCGCGGTTTGCTCTCCGCTGCCGGCGTGGTCGTTGTGGTGCTGCTCGTGGGTATTGCATGGCTAGCTACCCAGCAGGTTATTACCCCGATTCGTTCTGCCTCACGTATTGCACAGCGTCTTGCCGCCGGCCACCTGCGCGAGCGCATGGTGGTTAACTCCGATGACGAGATGGGCCGCCTGGCCTCCTCCTTCAATGACATGGCCGACAAGCTCTCCAAGCAGATTGCGCAGCTGGAGGAATACGGTGACCTGCAGCGCCAGTTCACCTCAGATGTCTCCCATGAGCTGCGCACGCCGTTGACCACAGTGCGCATGGCCGCCGATGTCATTGCTGCTGATGCCGATGATTTCAACCCCTACACCAAGCGCTCGGCAGAGTTGCTCATCAAGGAGCTGGATCGCTTTGAAGAGCTCTTGGCGGACCTACTGGAGATTTCGCGTCACGATGCCGGCGTGGCGGACCTGTCTACTGCGTCCATTGACATCCGCTCCTGCATTGATTCGGCGATGAGCCAAGTGGAGCACTTGGCAGAAGAGCTTGGCGTCGAGGTCCGCATCAACGCACCAGCGGAGCCGGTGGCAGTGGAGTGCGATTCGCGCCGAGTTGAGCGAGTCTTGCGTAACTTGTTTGCCAATGCCATCGACCACTCTGAGGGAAATCCCGTAACGGTGGATGTTGCCACGACTGACGACGCCGTCGGAATCGCCGTTACCGACTCCGGTGTCGGCCTCAAGGAAGGCCAAGAGGAGCTTGTGTTTAACCGCTTCTGGCGTGCGGACTCGTCGCGCAAGCGCCATTCGGGCGGAACTGGGCTTGGCCTAGCTATTGCACGTGAGGACGCTATGCTGCACGGCGGCACTCTCGACGCCATCGGTTACTTTGGCGTCGGCTCGCGCTTCCGCCTCATTCTTCCGCGCACCCCAGGCCAGTCCATAGAGTCCGAGCCCATTGCCTTGGAAGTACCGGGAGCACCACAACCGGCGGCAGTGGAAGCTGAGGAACAGGCGGCGCTGCCGTATGGTGTGAGCGCTGCCGGCTTGGCCACGGACAGCATGTCCGGTGCAGAAAGCGCCACGGACCGTGGTGGAAGCGCTGTCACGGTGGATGCAGATTTCCCATCACACAACGATCCTGAAGTGGGCCCGGAAGAAGGCACCAAGGCCACTGGTGACGATGCTGGAATTGTCTGGCCCTCGGAACGCCAGTCCCGCCCTACAGTGGTAGAGGACGAGACGCCGTTTAACCAGGAGAACGTGCCCGATTTCGATGAGGAGGCCCAGCGATGATCCCCGCTCGTCGTATCTTGGCGGTACTCAGCTGTGTGTCGCTGACTGCTCTCGTGGGATGTTCGACGCTGCCCAGCAACACCGATCCCCAAGTCATCGGTACATTCGTCCCACACGAGCGGGCAGAGGATGCCATCGTGGAGCCGCGCACTGATAGCGACCCGGACCTGCTCATTCGTGACTTTTATTCCGCTGCTGCTATCCCGGCAGGTAATTATGCCGCTGCGCGTACCTTCTTGGCCTCCGATATTGCGAATACCTGGGACCCCACTAATACCGTCTTGGTTGTCGATTCCATCGACCTCGTGACCTCCAAGATGGAAGATGGAGCGCTGGAGTACTCGGTTCGCGGCAATATTATTGGCCGCCTCGCGGATGGCGGCGCCTATGTGCCCGATAACTCGCGGATTGAGGCGACCGTCCGCCTGCGCCAATTCGATGGTCAATGGCGGATTACGGATCTTCCCACCGGTGCTGTCATTGAGCGCACGGAGCTGCGCAACCGCTACCGTCCGCAGTCCTTGTATTTCTACGATGTCACCCAACGCATGCTGGTGGCGGACCGGAGGTGGCTCTACACCGGCAGAGATTCCATCGCTGCCGAATTGGTGACGTTGCTGCTCCAAGGCCCATCCTCCGATATTGCCCCGGCTATTTCCTCCCTCGTACCCAAGGACGCCACGTTCCTTGGTCTCAATGAGGGGGTCTATGAGTTCAGTGGCATGTCAGGGATGTCGCAAGAAGAACGGTTAAAGTTCGCGGCCCAGCTGGTGTGGACGCTCAACAATGCGGAGGTGGCCAGCACCGTGCGGGCCACGATCGATGGCAGCCCAATGGTTGACGGCATGGAAGAGATGACCATCGATGACTTTGCAGAGTTTAACCCTGAGGTGGCTGCGCAGTCAGTGGCAAAGCTCTACGCCGTCAATGATGGCTCCCTGCTTGATGTCGCCTCGGACGGACCCGTGGAGCTTTCCGGGCCGGCCGGACAGATCCACGACATCCAATCTGCCGACATTTCCGATGAAGGCGTCGTGGCTGCAGTGCGCAAACGCTCCAAGGACGAGTCGCAACTATCGATGGGCGAATTCGGCCAAGACCTCGGTGATTCCGTCACCGGGTCAACGCTCGCTCGCCCTACTTTCGAAGTGGGTGGCCAAGTGGCGTGGACCGTTGTCGATGGCGAGCACGTTGTTCGCGTGACACGCTCGCCAGCCACGGGTGAACTCAGTACTTCGGAAGTGGATACCTCTGCCTTGGACGCTATCGATGGCGAGATTTCCGTCATCCGCCTGTCCATTACGGGCGCACGCATCGCCATGATTATTGATGGCAGCATTTACACCGGTGTCGTCGCCCGAGCTACTTCCGGTGAGCGGCGCATCGTCAACGTCCACCAGGTCGGTCCGGAGCTCACTGGTTCGGCACTGTCCGTGGAGTGGCAGTCCGATGGTTCGCTACTGGTCGGCACGTCCTCCTCCAATTCTCCGGTATGGCGCGTGGAACAAGATGGTTCCGCAGCTACGACGCTGCCGACCGGTAACATCACCGCACCGGTGGTTGCGGTGGCCGCCTCACCCTCGACCTTGTACGTCACCGATGCGCACGCCCTCCTGCAGCTGCCGGCAGGAGGCTCGGAGAGCTCCTACTGGCGTGAGGTCGATGGGCTGCGCGGCGTGCGTTCTTCTCCCATCATTCCGCGCTAAATCCAGCCCTCTGCGTGCCTCCATGGCCGCGGCTAAAGTAGGCAGCATGCCGAAAAATTGGGGGATAGGGGAGCTTGCGGCTTCGCTCGTGGAGCTTATTCTGCCGCGCCCTTGTGCCGGCTGCGGTGATGAGACCGAGGCGGGTGGGGCGCTGTGCCCGCGCTGCCAGGAACACCTGCGTGAGGTGCCGCGCCGAGTTGAGCGACCCATTCCATTGGGGTTTCCTACGTGGGCTTTAGGGCCGTATTCCGATACCCGCCGTGGCGTTATCATCGCGATGAAAGAACGCGGTAATCACGCGGTGCGTGGGCATATGGGTGCTGTGGTGGCAGCCGGTATCGATTATTTACGTGCGCGCGGCGATATTCCCGAGACAGCCCTGCTCGTCCCAGCGCCAACTCGGGCGTCCTCGGCGCGTGCTCGCGGTGGTGATCCGGTTACCGCACTGTGCGAGTCAGCTGCGTCGCGGCTTCCCGGTTGGTGCACACTTCAGGCACTGGCTACGTCCGAATCGAGCGCGGACCAGTCGGAACTTTCCGCAGGTGAACGCGTGGATAACATGCGTGCGGCAGTACTGCTTCGTCCCTGCGCGCGGCAGCTTCGGGGCCGCGCGGTGCTGCTTGTCGACGATGTCGTGACCACCGGTGCTACCTTGCGCGCGAGCGCCGCGCGGATTAGGGCCGTCGGGGGTGACGTGGTTGGAGCAATTGTGCTGGCAGATGCCTAGCAAGCGGCAGTTGTAAGTGTGCAAATAGGGGGCCGGTCGATCCGTTGGTTATGACCAGTGGTAGCATGAGGGGTGTCACAGGGAAGCGGATGAGAAGCTTTCATCACAGGACTTCTCATAGTCCGCAGAATGTGCGTCATTCAGTCCCCACGAGTAAAGGGAGGCATTTACATGTCCCAGCAGACCAACGCTCAAATCACCATCACGGGCCGTAACGTGGAAGTTCCGGAACACTTCCAGGAGCGCGTCGCCGGTAAGCTGGCCAAGATTGAGCGCCTTGATCCGACTCTGACGTTCTTCCATGTAGAGCTGATGCACGAGCCGAACCCGCGCCGCGAGTCCGAGGCTGAGCGCCTGCAGATCACTGCCACGGGCAAGGGTCATATTGCACGTGCCGAGGCTAAGGAAGACTCCTTCTACGCTGCCCTCGAGACGGCCCTGAGCAAGATGGAGCGCTCCCTGCGCAAGGTCAAGGTCCGCCGCGAGAACGTCAAGTCCGGCCACCGTGCCCAGAAGGGTACCGGCGAGATTGCCGCTGAGATGGTTGCTGAGGCTGAGGCGGCTCAGGTTGCCAAGGAAGATCGCTACATCGATCCGTACGCAGAGACCGTCGAAGATGTCCGCCCGGGCCAGATCGTGCGCTTCAAGGAGCACCCGGCTACCCCGATGTCTGTCGATGATGCCCTCAGTGAGATGGAGCTGGTCGGGCACGACTTCTACCTCTTTGTCAACGTGGAGAACAACAAGCCGTCTGTGGTCTACCGCCGTCATGCCTACGACTACGGCCTCATCTCTCTGACTGAGGAGAATGAAGAGAGCTAAGCTCTCGCGCCTTCCCGTCTAGTTGCGTAAGTCAAGCGCATACTGGTCGCCGAAGATTCAAGGCCCTCGCTGCACTGTGAACTGTGCGGCGAGGGCCTTCTTACTCTGTGGCTGTTAGGCGGATTCCTAGAGGGAAAATTGGCTCGATAGGCGGACTTCTTGCTCGGCCAAGAATTGGAGCGGAATCAGCGCGATAGCTACCGGGCCAACGATGAGCAAGTCCGTGCCGAAGTTTTCGGTCGGATGCGTATTAGGGGCGTGGGAGCTTTCAGCGATGTGAACTGCGCTGGTCATAATGGTGCTGTAGAGCCACATGGCGCTTCCGCCTTGTGGGGCATCGTCTTCGGCAGCAAAGGCGGCAGGAGCGGTGAGCGTGCTTACTGCCAGGGCAATAGAGGTGGCTGCGGCCACGGCAAACCTGGAAAGCTTCATGGTTTAGTCCTTTTCGTGTAGGGCGTGGAGTGGACATTCCTCGGGGAAGCAAGAGGATCAAGATGAACGTAATTCACCTTTGGTAAAGAAATCGTTGTCTTCCACGGGATCGTTAACAAGTGGTACTGAGCGAACGTCGAACTCGCGGTGGAGTGGGGCAGGGTAGAGAGACTTTGGGCTAGCCCTGCAGCGAGGCTTAAAACCTAGTGAGTACAATGGCGACGAGTTAACTATATTGTCGCGACAAGAAGGACTATCTAGACGTGTTTGGACTTTCCAAGCTGCTCCGCGCCGGTGAGGGACGCACCGTAAAGCGCCTAGCCAAGATGGCTGATGATGTTATTGCCCTCGAGGATGACTTTGCCAAGCTCTCCGATGATGAGCTAAAGGCGAAGACGGAGGAGTTTAAGGAGCGCCTGAACAAGGGTGAGAAGCTCAACGACATTCTGCTTGAGGCTTTTGCCACCGTGCGTGAGGCTGCCTGGCGCGTGCTGGATCAGAAGCACTACAAGGTGCAGATCATGGGCGGTGCCGCCCTGCACTTCGGCAACGTTGCGGAGATGCGCACTGGTGAGGGTAAGACCCTGACCTCGCTGCTGCCGGCCTACCTCAATGCGCTCGAGGGCAAGGGCGTGCACATCGTGACCGTTAACGACTACCTGGCTAAGCGTGACGCGGAAATGATGGGTCGTGTGCACCGCTGGCTCGGTCTTTCCGTTGGCGTCATTCTCTCCGAGATGCGCCCGCCGGAGCGTAAAGAGGCTTATGCCTGCGATATCACCTACGGCACCAACAACGAGCTGGGCTTTGACTACCTGCGCGACAACATGGTCCGCTCGCTCGATGACACCGTACAGCGCGGCCATAACTACTGCATCGTCGATGAGGTGGACTCCATTCTTATTGATGAGGCCCGTACCCCGCTCATCATTTCCGGCCCGGTGGACGGATCTTCCCAGTTCTACAGTGTCTTCTCCCAGTTGGCGCCGAAGATGCGTGAGGGTATCCACTACGAGGTGGACCACAAGAAGCGCACCATCGGTGTGCTGGAGGATGGCGTCGAGTTCGTCGAGGATCAGCTCGGTATTGATAACCTGTACGCCCCGGAGCACTCGCAGCTGGTGTCCTACCTCAACAACGCGCTGAAGGCTAAGGAGCTCTTTACCCGCGACAAGGACTACATCGTCCGCAACGGCGAGGTCATGATTGTGGACAGCTTCACCGGCCGTGTCCTGGCGGGTCGTCGTTATAACGAGGGCATGCACCAGGCCATCGAGGCCAAGGAGCAGGTGGAGATTAAGAACGAGAACCAGACGCTGGCTACCGTCACTCTCCAGAACTACTTCCGTCTCTACGACAAGATTTCCGGCATGACCGGTACCGCCGAGACCGAGGCCGCCGAGCTGCACTCCATCTACGGCCTCGACGTGGTGCCGATTCCGACGAACAAGCCGAACCAGCGTATCGACCACTCCGACCGTATCTACAAGACCCAGGAAGCAAAGTTCGCCGCCGTGGTCGATGACATCGCTGAGCATGTCGAGGCGGGCCAGCCGGTTCTGGTAGGTACCACGTCTGTGGAGCGTTCCGAGTATCTCTCCCAGCTGCTGAGCAAGCGTGGCATCAAGCACTCGGTGCTTAACGCAAAGCACCACGAGGAAGAGGGCCAGATCGTTGCCCGCGCCGGTCGCCCCGGCACCGTGACTGTGGCTACCAACATGGCCGGCCGTGGTACCGATATCGTGCTCGGTGGTAACCCCGAAGTCATCCTCGATGAGAAGCTGCGTGAGCGCGGCCTTGATCCTTTCGAGGATGAGGAAAAGTACCAGGAGGCGTGGGACTCCGAGATCGATGCGGAGAAGGAACGCTCCAAGAAGCTTGGTGACGAGGTTCGTGAGGCCGGTGGTCTGTACGTTCTGGGCACCGAGCGCCACGAGTCGCGCCGCATTGATAACCAGCTGCGCGGTCGTTCCGGCCGTCAGGGAGACCCCGGTGAGACCCGCTTCTACCTCTCCATGCGCGATGAGCTCATGGTGCGTTTTGTGGGCCAGTCCATGGAGAACATGATGAACCGCTTGAACGTGCCGGATGATGTTCCGATCGAGGCAAAGATGGTCTCCAACTCCATTAAGGGCGCGCAGGCGCAGGTGGAGAACCAGAACTTTGAGATGCGTAAGAACGTGCTCAAGTACGATGAGGTTCTCAACGAGCAGCGCAAGGTTGTCTACGCTACCCGCCACGACATCCTCGATGCCGGTGACATCAAGGACAACATCCGCGGCATGATTGATGACACCGTCTCCGCTTATGTTTCTGGCGCAACGGCGACCGGCTATGTCGAGGACTGGAACCTGGATGAGCTGTGGAACGCGCTCGAGTCCCTCTATGGGCCGACCATGTCGCACGAGTCGCTTGTCGAAGGAACTGAGTACGGCTCCGCCGGTGAGCTTTCCGCGGAGCAGCTTCGTGACGCCTTGCTTGCCGACGCCAACTCGGAGTACGACAAGCTGGAAGACTCCGTCACCGCGATTGGCGGCGAGAGCCAGATGCGCAACACTGAGCGCATGATTATCCTGCCGATCATCGACCAAAAGTGGCGCGAACATCTCTACGAGATGGACTACCTCAAGGAAGGTATTGGCCTGCGTGCCATGGCACAGCGCGATCCTCTGGTGGAGTACCAGAAGGAGGGCGGCGACATGTTCAACGCTATGAACGATGGCGTGAAGGAAGAAACTGTGCGCCAGCTGTTTATGTTGCGCAAGCAGTTTAAGGCACAGGAAGAAGCTAAAGCTGCTGAATCCGGCGAGGCCGGTACTGCTGCCAGCGCCGGTGACGCCGAGGCTTAAAGCCAAGCGCACAGCATCCTGAGAAGACGCTGCGGGGTAAGTTCCCCGTGGCGTCTTTTCATTGGAAGCACTTAGCTATATACTGTCAGAATATTATTCATTTCGTGTCTCGGAGGTCCTCATCACCATGCGCCGCGTCTCTATGCGAGTAGGTTTGTCCGTTTTTGCCTCCGCCACCCTGCTGGGCGGCGGCGCAGTTGCCTCCGCCTTTGAGGTAGCGCCGGAAGAGCAGTGCCAGCTGTCTTCCGTCCTCAACTCTGAGGACGGCACCGCTGCTGAGAGCTCTGATGCCCTTGCTGGTCTGAGCTCTCAGAACGCTGTTGCTGCCGAGTGCGGCGCTGCTGCCGACGCCCCAGCTGTCGGCGGCTCTTCCGCCCCCGTAACAGGTGCAGCTACCCAGGCCACCATGTTCGGTGGAATCAGCTTGGCACTTATTAGCGCTTCGGCTGCCTTCGCAGGAATCGACTGGACCCCGATCCTGATCAAGCTGGGGTCCTGGTTCTAGGACGTCTTACAGTGGGGGTCGGGGCCCTACTGTGAGCATGCGAAATGAACGCAAATGCCGGCCGGACGCGGCACCCGTAAACGCGCGCTGCTGCCCGCCCACGACGGCGGAGCCGAAGTATTCACCATTGGCTCGCGCATGCAAACTACTCAGAGCTATGCGCCCGCGGCTGTCATTTGCGGGCTGAGCCTTTTTCCAAGCCCGTATGTGCGTGGAGATTTCCGGCGCAAAACGCGCGCTGTCGAGATGACTTAATGGCCGCAGAGATGCGGCAACTTCCAAGACGATGACGACCAGACCACGGATTTCTTCGCGCGTGGCAAGGTCACTGGCGGTGGGTTCACGCTCGTAGCGGATGCGCTGTGGAGCGGCATAGAGCTGCAGATGGCTCATACCGGGGATAGGGATGTACACAAGAGCTTTCCTTCCCAGCGGTGAGCGGCGCAGAAGGGGGGGAGAGGAGAGCTGGACGCCTCTTCATTGTGCCATGCTGCTGGCCTTAGCGGCTACCTTGCTGCAGGGCTGGGTGGTAGGAGCGTTCGCACTGTATGTTCGCTATACTTTCGGACGATATACACAGCTCAACGCGAAGGGTGAAGGATAGAGATTATGCGTGGACTCATCGTCGATTTTGTAGGTGTGCTGGATGGCACCGAGGAAGACGTCAAGCGCTGGCGTGCACTGTTTGCTGCAGCCAAGTCCAATGGCGTGGCTACCGCTATTCTCTCCAACGATCCGGGCGGCCCAGGTGCTGAGCACATTCGCGAATGGGAATACCGTGGCATCGTTGACGCCGTGGTCCTTTCTGGCGAGATCGGTGCCGAAAAGCCGGATCGTGCCGCCTTCCAGGCAGCTGCCGATGCTATCGACCTGCCTATTAATGACTGCGTGATGGTGGATGATTCCATCGTGAATGTCCGCGCCGCTGTGGAAAATGGCATGGTCGGTATGCTCTACACGGTCTTCGACCGCACCAGCGTTGAGGTCCAGGCAGTCTTCGACATTGAAGGTGAGTTCTAAGTGTCCGCAGACGTGCGTGTCTTCTTGCCCGCCACGTTCGCTATGCTCAGCGAGCTGGAAGAAACCGGTCAGCTCGCTGCGCGCAGTGGATGGGGTTTTATGGTGACTCCAGCTCTACGCGAGTTTTATACCGAAGGCGGGGATGAAGAAGAAATTGCTTATTCTGCCTTCCTCGAAGCCTCCATGGCCTCTTTGCGCTTGCTGGCCATTGGTGACGAGGAGAAGTTTCCGCATCGCCGTGTTGTGATCTCTGTGGATGTTGATGAGTCGGTCATTACCCCGAAGCCAGATATGGGTGAGTCTGTAGTGGCACTGAGCCCAGCCATCATCACCAAGGATAACCTGCAGGCCATTCACGTCGATATCGAGGAATCTGAAGCGGCCACGGCAAAGGCCATTGAGGCCATCGATAGTGCGGACCTTGGTGATGAGGATGCTGAGCTCGCCGTTGGCGATGCCCTAGATAACTTTATGGCGTTCTATGACCCGACGGAGCTACCTTTCCTCGTCGAGCTGCTCTAGACTCACACTCATTCCACTATCCGTCCTTGCCGGCTCTGCTGCCCACGTAAGGCTGTGAATTTAAGGAGTCACCACCCTATGAAGGCATCCCGTCTTTCTGCCCTGATTACTACTGCCGCACTGTCCACCGCTGCTCTTGGTGCCCCTGCCGCTGGGGCAGAAGAAGCAGCCGTGCCCGCCAAGATTGCGGCTGAGGCGTCGGAAAGCGGCACCAACAGCACCGCCTCCGGTACGGAAAAGCAGGACCCAGGTGTCGCTGAGCAGCCCACCACGCCGTGGCTGCGCATCGTAGAAGGATCCTCCCAGGGGCCGGCTGGTGTGATCATCGCGATTCTTTTCGGCATCATCAGCGTCGGTATGGCCATTTACCAGCAATTTGGGGAGTACCTGCCCAAGCTGGGCTGATTGTTGATAGTCTGCTTAGGTAAAACTCAGCTCGATCGAAAGGCTCTCAACAATGTCTTCCTCCCGTCTTCGCCGTGTGGTGGCTACCTCGACCTTGTCCGTCGCGCTTGTGGCTGGCGGTGTCGTTGCCCCGACTGCCGGTGCAGTGACCACCTCCATCAAGAACGATAAGTGCACCATCACTTTGAGTGAGAAGGAGTCGACCGACCTATCCAACGCCGAGTCCAAGGACAACGATGTGGATTCTGGTCTGCTCAAGGATGACTACGAGATTCTTCCGAAGGATGCCGAGGCGCGTGCGCGTGCTGTCCAGAACCAGTCCGATGAGCTGTACCGTGACCTCGCAGACTTCGAGACTGATGCCGAGCTTGGTGACGAAGACGCTGTAAAGCGCGCCAAGAACAACATCAAGGTAGCCGAGACCTTCCGCGACATTGCACCGGAGTATGTCAAGGCGCTCAACGCGTGTGCGAAGAAAGAAGAGTTCAACAAGAAGAAGGACTCGGACGGCGACAATACCTCCTCCAACATCGATAAGGGTGGTGCCATTCTCCTCGGTGTCAGCGGTGCTCTCACCGTCATCCTGATGGCTCTGCGCGCTGCTGGCCCATTCCTCAAGACGGTTCTGCCGCCGCAGCTGGCAGACATGATTCCGGCTTAAGACTCTGGCTAGGCGGCTGAAGGTTAGGCCCAGTCCACGTTAGTGCGCAGGGCCGCCAGCAAACCGCGGACGGCGTCGCGGCGGCGAGCTGAGGCGGTGCCGTCCGCGATGTTGAGGTCCAAGCCGCACTCGGGGTCTGCTGGGGGACCGGCGTGGGTGCAGCCACGGGGGCAATCCTCGATGGCCTCCGCGAGGTCTTCGAACACCTCGATGACGTTTTCCGCATCGATGTGAGCTAGGCCGAAGGAGCGGATGCCGGGGGTATCAATAATCCAACCGCCGTGAGGCGTATCTCCAGAAGCAGGCAGGCGCAGCGCGACTGACTGCGTCGAGGTGTGGCGGCCTTTGCCCACAGCAGAGACCTCACCCGTCTCACGGTGGGCATCGGGGACAAGGCGGTTGACCAAGGTCGATTTGCCCACACCGGAGTGCCCGATTAGGGCGGTCACGTGGCCGTCGATAGCCTGGCAGACCTCTGTGAGGTCATCGTCCACACCGGCCTCCACGACGGTGACATTCAAGTCCTCAAACTCCTTGGCAAAAGGAGCGGGATCGGTGAGATCTGTCTTGGTCAGGCACAAAACCGGGTGAATATTGCCGGCAAAGGCGGCGATGAGCGCGCGCTCCACAAAACCAGAGCGCGGTGGCGGGTCCGCCACGGCAGACACAATGAGGAGCCGGTCGGCATTGGCCACGACGATTCGCTCGTAGGCATCGGTATCGTCGGCGGTGCGGCGCAGGACGGAGGTGCGCTCCTCCAATTTCACGATGCGTGCGAGCGTGTCTTTCTTACCCGAGGTATCGCCCACGACGCCGACGCGGTCACCGACCTCGACAGGAGTGCGGCCCATCTCTCGTGCGCGCATCGCGGTGACGACGGGACCATCATTATCGAGGGCCACGCCCCAGCGGCCGCGGTCCTTGGTGATGACCATGCCGAATTTGGCGTCCTTGTGCTGGGGGCGGTCTTTGGTGCGGGGGCGAGAGCCTTTGCCTGGGCGGATGCGAACATCGGACTCGTCATAACTGCGTGCGCGTCTAGCCACGAACCATGGCCTCCCACATTTCGGCAAAGCCGGGCAGAGTCTTTGAGGTGCATTCGATGTCATCGACCTCGACGCCCTCGACGACCAGTCCGACGATGGCTCCAGCTGTGGCCATACGGTGATCCGCATAGGCACGCCACGTCCCGCCATGAAGTGGGGCAGGGGTGATGCGGAGGCCGTCGTCAAGCTCGGTGACGTTGCCTCCCAGACCGTTAATCTCCGCCGCGAGGGCCGCCAGGCGGTCCGTCTCGTGGCCACGCAGGTGCGCGATCCCCGTCAGCGTCGAAGGAGTGGAGGCCAACGCGCACAGCGCTGCGACGGTCGGGGTGAGCTCTCCGATATCCCCCATATCAAGGTCAACACCACGCAGGGCAGCGGCACCTTCCGCCGGGCCGGTCACCGTGAGGTGCGGTTCTTTACGGGGAGCCTGCGGGACGTACTCGAAGGTAGCGCCCATCTGTTCCAGGATGCCGCGAAAAGCATCGCCAGGTTGCGTGGTGTCCTCTGGCCAGTTCGGAATGCTCACGCTGCCACCAGCAACGGCCGCGGCGGCAAGGAAGGGCGTGGCATTGGAGAGATCGGGCTCGATGGACCACTCTCGGCCCCTGACGGGGCCCGGATGGACGACCCACTTGTTCTCCGCTGCGAAAGCATAGACGCCGGCCTCGCGCAGCATAGCAATGGTCATCGCAATGTGCGGCTGGGAGGGGACAGGGTCTCCCTTATGGTGCACGACGAGGCCATTACGGTATCGCGGAGCAGCCAGGAGGAGACCGGACACGAACTGGGAGGATGAGGAGGCGTCGATCGTAACCTCGTACGCATCCGGCACATCGCGTGGCGTGATGCGTAGAGGCAAACTATCGCCTTCGACGTCGACGCCAATCTCACGAAGTGCCGCCGTCATGGTGGACATGGGGCGCTTGCGGGCGTACGGGTCACCGTCGATAAGCACCGGCCCATCCGCCAAGGCAGCTACCGGTGGCAAGAAACGCATAATGGTGCCGGCCAGGCCACAATTTACCTCCGCGCCGTGCAGCGGGCGCGGTGTCACGCGCAGGTGCGGTCCCCACTCGGAGATACCCACGCCCATGGCTACGAGGGCTTCCTTCATGAGGTCGGTATCACGAGAGACGAGCGGGTTGTAGATGATGGAGGGGGAGTCCGCCAACGCGGCAAGGATGAGGGCGCGGTTGGTCATCGACTTCGAACCAGGGATCTCCTGCGTCCACGACAGGGGACCGGTGGGTTGAGGCGCACTCCAGAAATCAGACATATAGTCCATAATAGGGGGCATGTGCGGAAGATTTGTACTGTTTACCGAGTCCCTCCTCGACGAGGTCGGTGAGTGGGAATCTATCACCGAAGTCCATGCGCCCGAGGGCTTACCTCCCGCTCGCTACAACATAGCCCCGACCCAACCGGTAGCCATCGTCCGTGTTGAGGACACCACCGCGCGCGTTGAACCAGCACGGTGGGGACTTCTCCCGCACTGGAAGAAGGACCTGGATGGACCACCGCTGTTCAACGCACGAGCTGAGACCGTGGCGAAGAAACCCTTCTTCCGCGATGCTTTCAAGGCCCAGCGCTGCGTTATCCCCTTGGATGGCTACTACGAATGGAAAGCGGGGGATGACCCGAAGGCAAAGAAGCAGCCCTATTACGTCACAGGTCCTGAGGGCTTGCTGTGGGCGGCGGGACTGTGGGCCACGGGTATGGACAGGTTGTCGGCCACGATGGTGACCACTGAGGCCACCGAAGAAATGGCGTGGCTGCACCACCGTTTGCCTAAGTTCCTGCGCAAGGAAGAGATTGCGCCGTGGCTCGCTGGGGAAGCCTTGCTCGAGCCGAGCTCCGTAGAAGGCTTCAACGCCCGCCCAGCGGATCCGGCGGTGGGCAACGTTCGCAATGACTATGCGGAGCTTATTGCAGAACAACCGCCGAGCACCTTGTTCTAAAAGCTGGGTAGCGTGTTTGAGGCGGGGAGCCTATTCGGCTAGAACGTCGGCGAAGGAGACGTCGAGGACCCGGGAGAAATCTTCGGCGTTCATTTCGATGTCGAGGCCGCGCTTACCGCCGGAGAAGAAGATAGTGTCCCACAGCACCGCCGTTTCATCGATGACTGTGGGGAGGACGTGTTTGTGGCCGAGAGGTGAAATGCCGCCGGGGATGTAGCCGGATGACTTGGAGGCATCTGCAGGATCGGCCATGGAAGCTTTGGAAGCGCCGAAGGCAGCGGCGGCCTTCTTGAGACTGAGTTGGTGAGTCACTGGAAGGACGCACACGGCGAGCTGGCGCTTAGGACCTTTACCGGCGGTGAGATCGATGACAAGAGTCTTGAATATGCGTTCCGGCTCAACATCGAGAGCCTTCATAGCCGCATCACCGAAATGGTCGCTGCCGCCGTCGAAGGTGGTGACGCGGTGCTCAACACCGGCTTCCTCTAAGACTTTGAGCGCGGGGGTAGCTGCATGCGGGGTCTTCTTTGCCATAGGAACCACCCTAGTCGGGGGCGCTAGGATAGTTTTCATGGCCACAGACACGACGAGCGCGAGCGAAACCTCAGAAAAGCAGCGCGAACAGCAGCGATTGTTTGAGGAACAAGCCCTGCCGTTGCTGGACCAGCTTTACGGCGGTGCGATGCGCCTGACCCGCAACCCGCAGGACGCTGAGGATTTGATCCAGGAGACCTATTTGAAGGCCTACAGCAATTTCGGCTCCTTTAAGCAGGGCACCAACCTCAAGGCGTGGCTCTATCGCATCATGACGAACACCTACATCAACTCCTACCGCAAAGCGAAGCGCCGGCCGACGGAGTCTTCGGCGGATGAGCTGAGTGATTTCCAGCTGTACACTACTGCGGGCCATGATTCGACCGGCCTCGAATCCGCTGAGGTGGAAGCACTGAAGCAGATGCCGGACTCGGAAATTTCTGACGCCATGAACGATCTCCCCGAGGACTACCGCATGGTGGTCTACTACGCGGATGTGGTGGGCCTGGCCTACAAGGAGATCGCTGAGGTGATGGACACTCCGTTGGGGACCGTGATGAGCCGACTGCACCGTGGAAGAAAATTACTCCGCACCGCGTTGAAGGACGTGGCACGAGAAAAAGGCATTGGCCGCGACCACCCGGACATGAATTCGAAGACGGAGGAGAAGTAATGGAACGCGCAACAGGACGCAACTGCGGTGCGTGTAACTCCCCGCAGGTAAATGCGCTCTTTCGGGAGCTGCTCGATGAATCGACGAGCTACGCGCGGGCGCTGGCCATCCGCGAGCACATCGCGCAATGCGATGCATGCCAGGAGCGCCTAGAAAGCGAAGAAGTTGTGAGAGCTCTCGTTCGCAAGTGCTGTGGTGGGCAATCAGCGCCGCAGTCTTTACGTCAGCGGATTTCTGTGCAAATTACGCGTACTGAAATCACGTGGAGATAAGGGACGAAGGATAAGAGAAGATAAGCCTCCGCCTCGATGCGTCGCCTTCTACGGATACAGCAAAGGCCCGTTCCCGCCGTGTGTTCACGGTAGTGGGGAACGGGCCTTGAATGCTGACGTTATGCGTTAGGACGCTTGCCGCGGTTAGCGGACTTCTTACGGCGATCCTTGCGCTTACGGCCACGCTTGCTCATCGCGTACTCCTTCTGTTAAGGGTAAATGAACTTATTTAACTGTAGCGGCAGGGTATGCCGAAGCGGAAATCGGGGTCTGGTTAAGCAGACACGCGGGCACGGTTGCGGCTGCGGTTGCGGCGCTTGATAGCGCGGCGCTCCTCTTCAGACAGGCCGCCCCAGACGCCGGCATCCTGGCCGGACTCAAGGGCCCACTTGAGGCAAGAGGACGCAACCGGGCAGCGGTTGCAGACCAGCTTGGCCTTTGCGATCTGGGTAAGTGCAGGGCCGGAGTTACCGACCGGGAAGAACAGCTCTGGGTCTTCGTCGCGGCAAACAGCTTCGTGGCGCCAATCCATGATTGAAATCTCCTAACAAAATTTTGACAGCAGTGGACTCACTAAGAACAGTTCGCAGCAGTGATTCACGGTAGTAATTCACAGCAATGAACTGCCCCGAGTGTTAGAGGGGGAAGGTGGACCGGTCTGCGGTCAGTGGGGCCCTGTCTCGAGGTCGGGCCAGCGTCGCCGCCGCCATGGTTCACCTTGTGTTTACTCGGATTTTCCTCCGAGTTTCGAGCTGGTTTAACAGCTCGTTGTTTTTGCTACCTGAGAATAATGACATGTTTACTCCAAGTCCGCTAGGGGTAAACGCCAAAAAGTGTCCAACGTCACTAAAATAAATGCTCCTCTACGCACTTACGCTTCCGTCGGTGCGCTGTAAGAATCCTGTCAAAAAGTCCTCTACCTGGAGTAATGTCTTTTCTGAGGTGAGTGTGGTGACCTGGATCGCGTCAAATCCAAAACTGAGGATCTGCCCCCGCTATCGGCCCGCCGGTTAGGTGAATGCCGCGGAAAGAAGTGGAAGTGGGCAGTAGAAGTAGACTAAGTAGACGTGACTAAGAAGAAGAAAAACACTGGCAATTCGACGTCCTCCCGAAAGACCACTCAGGCGCAGTCGCAAGCAGCGCCGAAGGAGACCACGACGGCACGCGCGCCGCGCTCGGTTGTCGTGTCCGCTGGCATTGCTGTGATTCAATCCATCGCGGTCATCATTTTTGGCATCTTCCTTATTGTCCGCGAAGTGACTGGTGCTGAGAATGCCTCGATGGTCTCCGATTCGGGCGCAGCTGGCTACGTGGGATTGGGCACGGCCATCTTCCTCTTCATCGTCTTCGGCTTCGTCATCGTGGCCTCGCGGGCCTTTGTGAAGGGGCGGCGCTGGGGGCGCGGAGCCATTGTTCTTGTTGAGTTTATTTTGGCGGCAATGGCGTTCCAGATGTTTAGCGGTGGTTCCCCAGTCTTGGGGGCCGTGACCCTAGCCAGCGCGGCCGTTGTGCTCTACCTCCTTATGGCGGTGCCGGAGACAGCACAGTGGGCAGAGCGGAATTTTTAAGGATTAAGGAGATGCCAGTCAGCGGCGGCAGTGGGTTTATGGCTAAGAAGCCTTCAGCGCCACAGCCGTGTCGCCGCGCTGCTCAATAATCACCGTTCCCGCGAGCGTTAGCGAAACAGGGCCGGTATAACCATCACGGTCCACGGGGATGGTGCGCTCGGTCTGACCGCTCGACCAGTTCACGACGTCGATGCCCTCCTCGGTGGGGACCAGGAGGCGTTCGTCGAGCGCAATGCCGGTGCCCAAGGCGTTATCCAGCACATGGTCCACCTTCAACTCAGTCGGGGTAAACAAGTAGAGACGCTCACCATCAAACCAGGTCATGTGGTGGGGAAGGTCAGCGACAGCTGGTGCAAAGGGCGAGGCCGAATCCGTAATAGCCTGGGACGGTTCGACGTCCGTGGTGGATAGCTGCTCGCCGTCAAAATTGTAGGAGACAATGCGCGGCGAGCCCCCAGGCAGATAGACAGCAGCGGCTTCCTGGCCAAAGGCGACCAAGCGGGCGCCTGGATCATTAATCTCGATGTCCTTGGTGATCTCAGGTTTACGCGAGTCTTCCGGGGTAGCCTCCTGGATGCGCAGCCACGTCGAATTGGGCGAATCAGGGCAAGACTCGGTGACGGCGAGCGATTCGGTACGCGTCAGGGCGGAGGAAATGGCGCAGTCCTCGTGGGGCTGCATATTGGGTTCCTGCTTGGCATCCACATCGCCGTATTCCACCGTGCGGACCAAATCCGAACGCCAGAGTTCGATGCGTTCGGTAGAAACAGTTCCTACCCGGTCATTGGAGGAAATTGGGACAACCTCATCGGAGCTGCGTGCGCTGCGCGTATCGGAGTACTCACCGGTTGCGGCATCAATCGCTACGACATCACCGCAGCCAACTCCCGTTCGGTATGAAGCCACGACCTTGTTCCATGCCGTGCTGAGTGAGCATAGGTCTGCATCGCGGCGCTGATACGTCCACACCGCGTCACCCGCGGCATTTGTGGCGGTCAGGGTATCGCCCTCGTGAGTCACTACAAGACCCTTCGACGACACTGCTCGAGCTTGACCCGGCACCAGGGCATTGGGTAGCGAGAAGGACTTGGTCAGTGCAGAAGGGATGGCAGAGAGAACTTCCGGGTCAGAATCGGTAGCCGCCTCTACTGCTGGGGTGAGGTCTGCTTTATGAATCGGGGCGGTGACAAACGCGCCGCCGATGGCGATGGCGCACACCGCGCTGATAACGCCCACGGCCGTCCAATCCGCCTTAGAGGAGCGCAGAATCGGGGCTTTCTGTGAAGTCTTCGAAGCCGTCGAAGCCTTCTTCTGCGGCTGCGCGGAGCTCGTCTCCTGTGCCTCCGGGCTCATCGGCGTCCTCCTTTGCGGGTCGTGCGTGTGCGGCGGGATGCACGCGCTGAATCAGCGGCAGTGCGATGCTTCGAGCTGGACCGGCGCGGTGCGCCCAGCACCTTGGTGGGTGGTCCGACGGATTCCTCAACGCCTTCGGGAATATCGAGGGCGGCGGCAAGCTCCGGCGAGGTGCTAAACCACTGGGGTGGTTCGGGCTGGTCCAAATCGAGCTCATCGTTGATGATCTGCCATTTGCTCAGCTCATCGTAGCCCACGAGGGTGACAGCAGTTCCAGTATGTCCCGCACGGCCAGTGCGGCCGATGCGGTGCACGAACGTCATGGGATCATCGGGGACCTGGTGGTTGATGACATGCGTGACGTCATCGACATCGATACCGCGCGCGGCGACGTCGGTAGCCACAAGAATCTCCACGGTGCCTTCGCGGAAAGCTGTAAGGGAGCGCTCGCGTGCAGACTGATCCATATCGCCATGGACTGCGCCCACGCTGAAACCTCGCTGTGCTAGCTCATCCGCTACAGAAGCGGCGGCACGTTTGGTGCGAGTAAAGATGATGGTCCGTCCGCGTCCTTCTGCCTGCAGGATGCGGCTCAACACCGCAACCTTATCCATGCGGTGAGCCTGGAAGGTGATCTTGCGGGTAGAGGAGTGAGTCTGCTGATCATCACCGGATTCGGCGCGGATATGAACTGGTTTGGTGAGGAAGGTGCGCGCCAGCGTGACGATGGGCCCCGGCATCGTGGCGGAGAAAAGCATGGTCTGGTGCGGATTTCCGTGCAGAAGCGTGAGAATCTTCTCGATATCTGGCAAAAAGCCCAAGTCCAGCATTTCATCTGCTTCATCCAGGACGAGGACACTGACCTTGTCAAAAGACAGGTGCTTCTTCTGGCACAAATCGAGAAGACGTCCAGGTGTGCCCACGACGACGTCCGCGCCAGCTTTAATCTGTTTAATCTGTTCCTCGTACGGCCGGCCGCCGCACAGCGTAATGACGTTGAGCGGCAAGTGTGCGGCGGCTACCTCGAGGTCACCACTAACTTGGATAGCCAACTCGCGCGTCGGAGCGATAACCAGCGCTCGGGGAGTGCCATCGAGTTCTGGGATATCGGCATCATCAAAGACCCGATCCAGCAGTGGGACGCCAAAGCCATAGGTCTTGCCCATACCGGTGCGGGCTTGGCCAATGAGATCCTGGCCGCTGAGCGCGATGGGAAGAGTCAGTTCTTGGATGGCAAAAGTGTGCGTGATTCCACGCGCGGCCAAAGCATCGCAGATTTCTGCGGCGACGCCAAGTGCGGCAAAGGTGGGCGATTCACTGTTATTCCCGCGCTGATCGCGGGAAGCGTTCGAGGATTTCGGGGAATGCACACCTTGATAGTAGAGGACGTAGCTATAGTGGGGCCATTAGAGCGCCGGAGCACGGGTGCTAAAACGCGCCTCTTCGGCAGGACGTTGAAGAATTATCGAAGGAGCATGCACAGCATGGACATCAAGTTTGGATTCGCCGATACCGCCCGCGAGCTGGTTATTCACGCTGAAGGTGACCAGGAAGAGCTGACTAAGACGATCAATGGTGCTTTGGCGGACAACTCCACTCTCGAACTGGAAGACGCTAAGGGGCGTAAGTTCATTGTGCGGACGGACCGCGTCGTCTACGTCGAAATCGGCACTGCCCGCGCCCATACCGTGGGATTCGCGGGTTAAGTACGCACGAGCTTCGCCAGCGGGTAGCCTAAATGGCCATGGACAATCCCGCGCACAGTGATCAGCGCCCGCAGCAGCATTCCCCGCACACCTCAGCGCTGACGCGTTTTGCACGCGACTACGGCTGGTGGCGGGTCGTGGCAATCCCCGTCATGGTTGTCATCACGGTCTGGGTTCTCGTTGATGTGCTCCGCTCGCCGTCAGCAGAGTCGCCTGAACCGACGGCAGGGGAGGAGCAGGCAACGAGTAGTGTTGCTGCCACTACATCCGCACGGAAGGGGCCCGACCCGGCAAACGCCAGCGCCGTTGAAGCAGCTAAGGATGAGCTTCCCGCAGGCGGGACCTTCACTGAGCAGGGCGAGGAAACCTACCGTGACGCCGGCCCGTCGACGATGCATGCGGGCAAGGGCGGAACACAAACCATCCGGTTCTCAGTCGAGATTGAAGATGGCGTGGATACTGCCGCTTATGGGGGCGACAGTGCTGTTGTCGCGCTTGTCGACGCCACCCTGGCCGACCCCCGCGGTTGGACCGGCGCTGGGAATTACGAATTCATCCACGTGAAAGCGGATGACAACCCAGATACCCACATTCGCCTCACGTCACTGGGCACGACTGCAAAACTGTGCGGCGCGCAGTTGCAATCAGAGACTTCCTGCCACACGACAATTACGGGCGAATCAGCGGTGTATCTCAATGAATCGCGCTGGGTACGCGGTGCAGTTCCCTTTGAAGGCGATTTAGGAAACTACCGCCAGTACCTCATCAATCACGAGTTCGGCCACGCTATCGGCTATGCCTCCCACCAGCCGTGCGGTGGCGATGGCAAACTTGCACCGGTCATGATGCAGCAAACACTGAGCCTGAACAATGCTGAGCTTTATGCCAAGGATTCGGAAGAGGTTTATCCGGACGAGGATGTGACGTGTGAGCCCAACCCGTGGCCGTATCCCATCTCAGCCGACCACGATCACGCTAAGCCGGAATAGCCCGACGAGAAAGACGAAGACGTACTCATGCCGCTGCCTCCCGAACCCGTTCTAGCCACCTTTAACGCTGAAACCCGACCGCGCCGCGTGAAGGGCGAGCTGATGGGGCCCGCTTGGGATAATGGAATCCTCGTGGGGGATGTTGTCTTTGCCGAGGCCCGCGAATGGTCCGGCTGGTCTGCCAAAGTGCGTGACAAGCTCAGCGTCCCAGGGGTACGAATCGCTCGTCCTGTACTGACCACTGATGGGCGCTACACGGCCGCCGGCTGGAAAGCTACGCAGTTCGTGCCCGGTCAGGTACGTGGGCGTATTGATGAAGCGGTGCAGTTAGCGCTGCGGTTGGATAGCGCTCTCGCCACTATGCCGCTGCCGAGCCTAGGCCAGCGTGACGATATCTTTGCCCGCGCCGAACGTGCCGCGTGGGAGGAGACGGGCGAGGCATATTCCGATGAGGAGCTTTCCGAGCTTCCCTTGGTGACTGCGCACATGGATGTGCTGGGTACCGCGATTTTCTCTGGTGCGAATCCGCCAGCGCTGACCGATATCGTTCCCTCCGCTGCACCGCGCCCACAGGGTTGGTCCGCAGCGATAGCGATGGTGGACGGATTGATTGCGGATGCTGTCGATGCAGATATCTGTACTCGCTTTGAATCGATTCCTGGTGTGCACCAGCTCCTGTTACGTGCGGTGGCTTACCGCCGATACGTGAATGTGCTGCACCCGAACTCAAAATCGACGGTGCGTTCGAGCATCGAAAAGGTGGAAGAGGCCCTCGTGTCCGCCGCATCTGACAGACTATAAGGCGTGAAATACAGCAGCCAGTCCACCGCCCGCGCCGGCGTTAGCCTTCCTCCTTCGCCCGACGTCCGCCTTATTCCCCGAACTCGGAGCGCCACTCAACGCTCCTGGGACGTGCCGTTGCCGAAGGAAGGCACGTGGCGCGTTTTGGGTACCGCGGGTTCAGGGGTATCGAGCTTGCTTATCGATGTTGTCTTGGGACAGCTAAGCAGCGGTGCTGATGCCTCCGGCATTCTCGTTGTCGCGCCGTCGAAAGAATCCGGCTCATTGCTGCGCCGCGAACTGGCTGAGCATCTCGATGATTATGCGGCACAGGCTTCCATGGTGCGTTCTGTGCACTCGTTGGCGTTCGCGTTGCTCCGCCGCGGCAGTGAAGAGGAGCTGCGGCTGATTACCGGTGCGGAGCAGGACGCTGTCATCCGGGAGCTACTGGCGGGCCATGCGGCGGATGGCCGTGGTTTGTGGCCTGCGGAAGTGCGCCCGGCTTTGGAGTACGTCGGCTTCGCGCGGCAATTGCGTGACTTGTTACTGCGCGCGATTGAACGCGGGCTTGGTCCAAATGACTTGGAAGAACTTGGCTCCCGCTATCAACGTCCCATGTGGTCTGCCGCAGGTGATTTCCTCCGTGAGTACGAGCGCACCCAGGCTCTTGCTGGTTCTCATTCTTACTCTGCAGCGGAACTAGTCAGCCAGGTTCTCCTGCGCCCCGAATTGCTGCAGGATCACCCATGGCACACCATCGTGGTGGATGATGCTCAGCTGCTCGACCCTACCTCCGGACAGCTCATCTCTGAGCTAGCCAAAACTGCCCGGCTGACCGTAATCGGCGGTGACCCAGATCAGGCAGTATTTGCGTTTCGCGGCGCCAATTCTGAATTTCTCACCTCGTGGGAAGCAGAAAATGAACTGCACTTAGAAGCACCGCACCGCAAGCCGTCACCTGCTTGTGTAAGCGTTGTTGACTCCCGTGGAACCCTGCGTGATGTTCTGGCTAATACTGTCCGTCGCCGCCACCTCGAGGACGGCGTGAGCTGGCGTGATATTGCAGTCATTGTGCGTTCGACGGGAGACATTGGTCCAGCCCGCCGGACTTTGCTGGCCGCCGGAGTTCCGGTGCATATCAACCCAACAGATGTGGTTCTGGCAGAACAGCGCTTGGTCAAAGCCGTCTTGCTGGCGTTGCGTGCACTAGAAACCGATCTAGATCCGGTGGAACTTGAGGACCTTATTACTGGTCCCGTGGGTGGTGCCGATCCAGTGACCCTGCGCCGCCTTATCCGCGGCTTGCGCCGATGGAAGCCGGAGCAGCGTGGCATGGACACCTTGCGCGAGTTGCTTGAGGGCGATGTGCCTGACTTCGACAACCTCCTTACGGAACGCGAGGAAGCCATTCTTGCCCGCATTCGTGGCGTCCTGTCTGCTGGCCGCGAGGCTCTTCGTGCAGGAGCTGCTGTGGAGGAAATCCTCTGGGAGGTGTGGCAGGCTACGGGGCTCGATACCCGCCTCCAAGCCGCAGCCCTGCGCGGCGGCGCCGCCGGTTCCCAAGCGGACCGAGATCTAGATGCCATGATGGCTCTCTTCGATGCCGCTGGTGACTACGCCGAACGCCGCCCTTCTGCGTCGTTGGAGTCCTTCATCCTCCACATCACCGAGCAAGAGCTCCCCACCGGCGTGCGTGATCGCCGCTCGGCTCTGCCAGATGCCGTGGAGATTCTCACCGCGCATGGAGCTGTTGGACGGGAATGGGACACGGTCATCGTTGCGGGTGTCCAAGAAGGCGCGTGGCCCTCAGTGGGGGAGACCGGCTCCCTCTTCGGACAGGAGGACCTCATTGACCTGCTGGACCGCGACATCACGCCGGGCACACCGGTAAGCCATGTATCTGGTCGTTTAGCAGAAGAACGCCGCCTCTTCCACGTGGCTACTACTCGTCACCGCCACCGTTTGCTGGTTGTCGCGGTGGATTCTCCAGAAAGCGATGAAGTGGAAGAACCGTCCCGCTTCATTGAGGAGTTCTTGTCTGCCGGTGGCGTGGATGTACCCGGTGCACAAGTGCGCCGGGAAACCAGTCAGCATTGGGCACGGCAAGCATTGCCGCGCGAGTTAGGCCTTGACCTTCCGGAGACAGGTTTGGTAACCCTACGAGGTGGTGCCGACATTGATGAGGAACTGGATCCGCTGGAGGTCTCAGTGCTCTCAGTCTCTTCCTTCGTGGCACAGCTGCGTCGCTGCGCTACCGATCCAGAGTCTGGTGAGGCAGAGCGTTCTCAGGCGGTTCGGCAGCTTGCCCGTCTCGCAGAGGCGGGTGTCCCCGGGGCCCATCCGGATCAATGGTGGGATGTGCGCTCGGTGGCGTCTGAACAGCCGCTGACCGGTTCAAATAGTTTGTCGCCTTCCCGCGTGGAGGCGCTCATGGCCTGTCCACTGAACGCAGTGTTGGGCAATCTCGCTGAAGAAGAGACAACAAATATCAACCTTGTGCGCGGCAACCTTGCCCATGCCTTCCTCGAAGCATTAGGTCGCGGTGTTGAGCCAGGAACAGCGAAGAAACTCGTGGTAGAAGCCTTCGCGACGATGCTCGATGGCCCGTTGTGGCGCCGCGATGCTGAGCTTGCTGATTTCGAGCGCCTCATCGACCGTACCCATAGCTGGTCGCTGTCCACCACGTTGGAACCGGTCGGTGTCGAGGTCCCCGTATCCGTCGACATTTCCCCGGAAGTGACTATCCGCGGGTATATCGACCGGCTCATGAAAGAAGGCGATGAGTACGCCGTTGTCGATCTCAAAACTGGTTCGCAGGCAGCAACGAAGGAAGCCGCACGAGACAACACCCAGCTACTGACTTATCAGTTAGCTCTTGCCCACGGAGAACTCGTCAGGGAGGACTCTGCTGATGAGGAACAGGTAAAGGCAATTCGCACCGGTGAAGGTGTACCTCGCGCTACGAGCCGGTTGGTGTATCCACGGACTACAGCAGCAAGCGTGACGGTACGTGAACAAACGGCTAAGCCACCGGAGGAACTTGAGGAGTTTGCAGCTCAGCTGCCAGCCCTCGTCGCGGAAATGCGGGGGCCAGGACTTACTGCTCGTGAGAACGACGGCTGCGATCGTTGTCCTATTCGCTCCATCTGTCCTGTCATGAACGAAGGAGGTCTGGTGACCAATGCCTAATCACCCTCAGAACCCCACTCACCACTTCAGTCCTGAGGAACTGGCTACTGCCCTAGGCAAGCCTTTCCCTCCTACCGAGGAACAAGCCGCCGTCATCGAGGGCCCACTTGGGCCCAAGCTCGTCGTTGCCGGTGCTGGCGCGGGCAAGACCGAGACGATGGCCTCACGCGTCGTGTCCCTAGTCGCCAACGGACTGGTGCGTCCTGAGCAGGTCCTCGGATTGACCTTTACGCGTAAAGCGGCACAGCAGCTCGAGCAGCGTATTCGCCGACAATTGTTGACCTTGCGCTCTTCAGGCATCCTTAGCCCCGGTAGCGCTGCTGCCGAAGCTGTGGAAAATATTGTGCCAAAGGTGTCCACCTATGACTCCTACGCAGGTGACCTTGTCCGTGAATACGGACTACTCATGCCGGTGGAACCGAGCGCTCGCATCATTACGGAGGCTGAACGTTACGCCATTGCTCATGAGGTAGTGAGTAACTACGCCGGTTCTTTGAGCACTGATCACTCAGTGGCCACGGTGACTGCCACCTTGTTGAACCTCGCGCAAACCATGGATGGCGAACTCAAGGATCCTGATGCCTTGCGTGAGCACGAAGAGATTTTCCGTAAGACTGCGGAGGACCTTGAGAAGACTCAGAAGAACGGCAAGGAATTCAGCGACAAGGTGCAGGGCTACCTGGACACGCAGCGTCTTCGCTTGGAATACCTGCCTCTGGTGAAAGCACTCAAGAAGGAGCAAGCTGAGCGAGGAGTCATCACCTTTGGTGAGCAGATGTCTATTGCTGCGACTTTGGCGAAGAACTTCCCGCTCTTGGGCGAGCAGCAAAGCGCACGCTACCGCGTTGTAATGCTCGACGAATATCAAGACACCTCTCACGCACAACGCATCTTGCTGCGCTCTCTTTTCGGCGGGCCGCGCGAGGGTCTGTCGGTGACCGCAGTGGGTGATCCCATGCAGTCGATTTATGGCTGGCGTGGGGCTACCGCGGAAAACCTTGCGGCTTTTGTCACCGACTTCCCACAACCGGATGGTTCAGATGCACCGAAAGACCAGCTCACCACCTCGTGGCGCAATCCCTCCTCGGTACTAGAGCTGGCCAACGATGTAGCTGCGAAGCTCTTCTCTGAAAGCCCAGGGGAGCGCCCCGTCGATGAGCTTTCGCCCAAGCCGACTGCACCGGCAGGAACCGTCGAGTTGGGCTACTTTGCCACGGAAACAGAAGAAAGAACCTTCATTGCGGAACACTTGCGTGAGCTCTATGAAGCTACTCCCGAGGGCGAAGATTTTAGTGCGGCAGTGTTGGTGCGCACCAACAAACAATCACCGCTCATCGCGGCAGCCCTCGATGAGGTTGGTGTTCCAAACGAGATTTTTGGAGTCGGTGGCCTTCTGTGGCGCCCCGAGATTCAAGACCTCGTCGCAGTTGCAACGCTGCTGGTTCGCCCCCAGGACACTACCGCAGCTTTGCGCGTGCTCACGGGGCCGATGTGTGGCCTAGGCATCGCCGATATTCAGGCTCTCCACTCACGTCAGCGGAACTTGGCCGGTACTACTGATGGCCGCCTTCGGTGGGAAGGGGGTGACCCGCTGGAGTACCTCACTGCTCAGGTGGAGTCCATCACTGCTGAAGGGCCGGACCAAGTATTGGGACTCGCGGACGCCCTTGCTGATCTAGGCGAACGTGAACGCTACAGCGCAGAAGGCCTCGAGCGAATGGAGGAGGTCGCCGCCAAGCTGCGTTACCTGCGTACATATTCGCTAGGCAAGTCGTTGAATGACATTTTTGCTGACATTGAGCTCGTCTTTGGTGTGCGCACTGAGGTTCTCGCTGCCGGAAAGCCGGGAGGAACAACGCACCTTGATGCCTTTGCTGACCTCGTGGCCGGCTTCCATGGAGATGGTTTGGCCGCGTTGCTGGATTACTTCGAGTTGGCCAAGGAAAAAGAGGACGGGCTCGCCTTGGGCGAGGTTCCGGTTGTGCGCAACCGCGTTCAGATTATGACCGTGCACAAGGCCAAGGGACTGGAATGGGAGCACGTATGCGTGGCACATGCAGACTCCTCGAGCTACAAAGCCCAGGCAGAGACCTTCCTCACGAAGATTGAGAAGGCACCTGGCGATGATGACTACATTGACCTGCCCGATGATGCGGTGAAGCGCTCGGAATTCGGTAAAGCCTGTGAGGCCTTCAAGCAGCTTGACCGAGAATTTCAAGCAGAGGAAGCAGCTCGTCTTTTCTACGTAGCGATGACGCGCACAGAGTCCACGCTGACGGTGACGGGCTCCGGTACAAACAAAGCAAAAGGTGCTAGCAAGAAGGGCCCGTACTCGTATTTACAGTTACTGGCAGACAAGCACCCAGAACTTGTTGTCCACTGGGAGGTACCGGCTCTTCCCGTCGAGGCTGAAGAAGGCATGGAGCGTGAAGCTCACTTCCCGTCGCTGACTCCACAACCACAGGCTGTTGATGCTGCCGCTGCGGTTCGCGCCGCACTGGCGGAGCTTCCAGCATTGCGTGATGGCGAGACGTTCGAGCTGTGGGAACAAGAGGCAAGCGCACTTATTGAAGAGCACAAGGCGCTGCAAGCTCCCGTGGTCGATGTTGAGCTTCCGAGCGAGTTGACGGCCTCCGACATGGTGGCCATGTCGGCTGACCCAATTCAGTTCGCGCGTCGCCAGCGCCGCCCCATTCCCTTCAAACCAAATTCCTACGCCAAACGCGGTACCGCCTTCCACGCCTGGCTTGAAGACCGCTTTGGCGCACCGGCGCTCCTGGGTGAGGATGAACTACCGGGCTCCCACGATGAGCCAGATCATGACCTCGAATCCCTCAAGGAAGCGTTCTTGGCTTCCGAGTGGGCACAGCGCACCCCAGCCCACGTTGAGGCACCTTTTGAAATCACCATCGGTGATTCCGTTGTGCGTGGGCGCATGGACGCGGTATTCCAGCAGCCTGACGGAACCTGGCTCATCGTTGACTGGAAGACAGGTCGGCGTCCCCAGGGCGCTGCGCTGACCTCAGCACAGATCCAGCTTGCTGTTTACGCAGAAGCATGGCGCCGTATCCACGGTGTCGACTCCGTTCGCGCAGCCTTCTTCTACGTTCATGAGAACTTCCTTCTGGAGCCGGAAGACTTGCCTACTGGTGCTCGGCTTGCCGAGCTTCTGGACTCTGCAGTTTCCACCCCGCCCGGGTTAAGTCTAAGGTAGTCTCACGGTACATTCGGTCCGTTCAAGGGAGGTTGGCGCTTAGTGGCCAAGCACTTAGGCAAACGCTTGACATCGCGTTTCTTGCCGCAGATTGAGTTAACCTCGCAGCCTGATCATGCGTTGATTGACGTCATTACTCTCCCGCGTACGGAGAGCACCAACCCGTGGAAGCAACTGGCTCGCCGCGTCCTGTGGGCTTTTGGCCTTCTCGTCTTCGTCACTATCGTCGTCTTCTTCGACGGCGGTGGTTACAGCGAGGACCTGTCGCTGCTCGATGCCGCGTATTATTCGGCGGTCTCGCTGACCACAGTGGGCTATGGTGACATCGTTCCCGTTACTCCGCAGGCGCGTTTCATCAACCTTGCCATTGTTACCCCGGCCCGCCTGCTCTTCCTTGTCTTGTTGGTCGGAGCGACCTTGTCGGTGCTTACTGACCGAGCACGTCGCACTTTTGAAATCCAGAATTGGAGAAAGCAATTGCGTAACCACACTGTCGTTATCGGCTATGGCACGAAGGGCGCCGGTGCGGTGGCCGCTCTTATTGCGGATGATGTCCCTGCCTCCCAGATCGTGGTCGTCGATACCAACCGCGCCGCATTGGCTAACGCCGAGCACCACGGTCTTGTGACCATCTATGGTTCCGGTACCAAGCAGGATGTTTTGCGCATTGCCGGTGTGCAAAATGCTTCGTCCGTCGTCGTGACTCCATCCACGGACGATACCGCGGTGCTGTGTACGCTTTCCGTGCGCGAGCTCAACCCCAAGGCTAAGGTTGTGGCTTCCGTTCGTGAATCCGAGAACCGACACCTTCTCTTGCAATCGGGTGCTGACTCTGTGGTGACCTCCGCGGAGACTGCAGGCCGTCTGCTTGGACTTGCCACCGTCACCCCGACGGTGGTGGAGATGATGGAAGATTTGCTCTCCCCGAACGAGGGTTTCTCCGTTGCCGAGCGCGCTGTGCGTGAGTTTGAGGTTGGTTCTAACCCGCGGCACCTTGCGGATATTGTGCTGGCGGTCCTGCGCAATAACGAGCTACACCGAGTTGATACCGCCGATGCCTATGCCCTCAAACCAGGTGACCGCCTGCTCTATATCAAGCACGAAATGCAGCAGGCCATCGATGATACCGATGAGGACGAGGACGACGACAAGTAATGTACCTGCCAGTCACCGAGACCGGCCGCATCCCAGTTGATGCCCAAGGCCAGCCAGTCCTCGTGGCAGAACCTGCCGGTGACATTCTCGTTGAAGCCGGCGACGTTGACGCCTTCTTACTGGATACAGCAGCTGCCGAGAAACTCGGCACGTTGCAGGATGCCGCGTTCTTCAACGGCCAGAGTGACATCCTCAAAGCCGTGCATGTGATCCGGAATCGTCGTGAAGCGCGCTTTGATCCGCGCACGGGTGAGGAACTGCAGTACCCTGCTCCCGGTGTGGTGGGGCGCGCTGGTGACCGCTATGTCTTTCCCCGTCTTGACCCAGCGGTGATCGGCATTATTCACCACGCAGAGTCGGAGCGTATTCTTCTGGCGCGCAACCGCCACCGGCCAGGATTCTTCTCACTCATTGCAGGCTACGTCGAACCAGGCGAAACCCTTGAGGCTGCCATGGAGCGCGAAGCTCTCGAGGAAACCGGTCGCCGACTGCATACCGTGCGGTACTGGGGTTCCCAGCCGTGGCCGCCCAGCGGGTCCCTTATGGTGGGCTTTTCCGCTGTCACGGAGGATGTCGAGGCCGTGTGCGATACTGACGAAGAGCTCGCAGAAGTACGGTGGGTGTCCCGCGCTGACCTGCCGAGCATGACCATTGCCCGCAAGGGCTCAATTGCACACACGATGATTATGGAGTGGTTCCACGGTGATGAGACCGGATCTGTCCCTGCTCGATGAGGACCAGCGTGCCGCCGCTACGGCGCCACGCGGACCGGTATGCATCCTGGCGGGCGCAGGTACGGGTAAAACCCGCACGATTACCTACCGCATTGCCCACATGGTGGACCAAGGATTTGTCAATCCCCAGCGTGTTCTCGCTGTCACCTTCACCACCCGTGCAGCAAGTGAGATGCGCGAGCGGCTTAACCAGATGGGAGTGGGGGGAGTGCAGGCGCAAACCTTCCACGCCGCCGCCCGCCGGCAGCTGAAGTACTTTTGGCCGCAAGTAGCGGGGGACCTGCCGTGGCAACTCATAGATAACAAATTCAGCCTTGTCGGACGCGCAGTGCGCTCATTGGGGCTCGACAACACCAAGGACACTATTCGTGATTTCCTGGGCGAAATCGAGTGGGCCAAATCATCGCTCATTGGCCCCGAGGGCTATCCGGGCGTCATCGAAAGCACAGACCGCGAGGCCCCGGGGGATCCGCAGGCTGTTGCCGAGGTCTTCCGCCGCTATGAGGACATGAAGTCCACCCCGGATCTCATGTACCTCGACTTTGATGACCTCCTCATGCACATTGCCGGGGCTATTGAGAATGTTCCATCGGTAGCGGAAGTATTCCGTGAGCAGTACCGCACGTTTGTCGTGGATGAGTACCAGGATGTCACTCCACTGCAGCAGCGTGTGCTTGAAGCCTGGCTGGGGGACCGTGATGACCTCACGGTCGTGGGTGATGCCAACCAGACCATTTACTCCTTTAACGGTGCCTCACCGGAATACTTGTTGGACTTCTCCCGCACGTACCCGCAGGCCACCATGATTAAACTGCAGCGAGACTACCGCTCCACGCCGCAGGTTACACAGTTGGCTAATGAGGTCATTGCAAAGGCCAGCGGCCGTGCCGCAGGCACCCGGCTAGAGCTGCAGGGTATGCGCGAGCCCGGTCCGGAGCCCACCTTCAAGGCTTATGAATCTGAGGAAGTAGAAGCCAAGGAAGTCGCGGGCCAGGTACTGACCTTGCTTAACCAGGGCGTAAAAGCTTCCGAGATCGCCATCCTCTATCGCATCAATGCGCAGTCGGAACAGTTTGAACAGGCGCTTGCCGACGCCGGAATTGTCTACCAAGTGCGCGGTGGTGAGGGTTTCTTCCGGCGCCCCGAAATCTTGGAAGCTATCCGTGTGCTTATTGCTGCGTCGCGCCGTGATGACCTCCCGGCGGATCCGGTTGCCGTTGCCCGCGCAGCTTTTGTAGAGCTGGGCCTGACGGCTACAGAACCGCAGGGTGCCCAGGCGCGAGAGAGGTGGCAGTCACTGAGCGCACTCGTGGATCTCATTGCCCAAATCGTGGAGGATCACGAGGGCATTGATCTCAACGGCGTGCTGGGAGAGCTGCACCGCCGCTCAGAAAACAAGCACAACCCCACCATGGAGGGGGTTACCTTGGCCACCATTCACGCTGCTAAGGGCTTGGAGTGGGATGCGGTCTTCCTCGTCGGTCTTACCGAAAAGCTGCTTCCCATTAACCATGCCATCAAGGCTGGCGATGAGCAGGTGGAAGAGGAACGCCGCCTGTTCTACGTGGGCATTACCCGTGCCCGCGAGCACCTGGCCCTGTCGTGGGCGCTAGCAAAGACCACCGGTTCGCGGGCATCGCGCGAGCGGACCCGTTTCCTCGACGGCCTCGTGCCGGGCATTGAGGAAAGCGAGTCGAGCAATCGCCGTTACCGCCCGCGGCGCTGCAGGGTCTGCTCCAGCGAGCTCACCAGCCCTGCGGAAAAGGTATTGGGCCGCCACGAATGGTGCGAGTACGAAGGAGACGAGGACGTCTTCAACGCTCTGAGGTCATGGCGCGCCTCGGTGGCCAAGGACTCTAAAGTCCCTGCCTATGTCGTCTTTTCTGATGCCACCTTGCAGGCTATCTCGGAAGCACTTCCCGCCACGGAAGCGGAACTGCTTGATGTCTCAGGCGTAGGCCCGACGAAACTGGAGCGCTACGGCGCGGAGGTTTTGCAGATTATCGCTTCTACGCGTTAAGCGCGCTTGCGCACACAACAAGCAAGCTGAAGGTTTTAGCCCGAACAATACGGGCAGCGTGGATGCTCCAGCACGAAGCGGTGTTGTTCCATGCCGTAGAGATCGATCTCCTTGAGTTCTCCGGCCAGGGGCCGTGCTGTCGGAGCCCCAGGTGGGGAAGGCCTGCCCATGAGTCGGCGAATGGTGACCACCGCATGCATCACAACGGCGGTGCGCACTATGGGATCCCCTGGCCGCACGGCCGCATCAGCTCGCTGTGCCACCTCATGCCACTGTGCATCAGCATCAATGCGGTGCAGGTGCGCACACATGGGACACGGGCCCGCACCATTGACACGTACCGGCCCAATGATGCCCCGGGCATCCAACATAGATACCGGCAACCACGTCGCCTTACTTCGGTGGAGCGCCTGCGCCCATTTCACGGCACCACCGAGCATGTCCACCGCCACGATTGGAAGGTAGCCCGCCACGTTGTCGATGTAATCAGCGGCTGATTCGGTGTGGAGGGGAGTGCGGGGCTGGAAGTGGTCGCCCAGAAGTGCGTCGCGAAGCTCATCGGCTAACACCGAGTTCCCAAGCACCGCGATGCGTTGGAGTCGCGGTTCCGGCCACAAGATGTGGTAGCTAATGAGGTCGTCGACAAGACTGCGCGCAGCAGCAGGTGATAGCCCCGTACGGGCAATCAAATTCTCAATCGTTTGCCTGGTCAGCGGCGTCCGAAGCCGGTTGAGGACACTCGCCAACTGTGGATGTGCTTCTAGCACCCCGACGCGCGTGGCGTCCATTCCGCATTGCACCATTCCCGGCTCGCGTTCGAGAACGACCACGTCTGGCGCCAACATATAGGTTTGTGCCGCCATAAATTCTCTCCCCCCGTCGCGCGGCATCCCTCCTAGCCGCGGTGGGTCTCTATTGCACCACAGGTAGAATGCCCTGTCATGTCGAGTAACCCCGAAGTCCGCGTCATTCGCTCAGCCCGGCGCCGGCGCACCGTCCAAGCCCGCACTGTCGACGGCGTGCTGGAAGTACGTATCCCGGCATGGATGTCGGCAACGGAGGAGGAGAAGGCCGTAGCGGACATCGTGGCGAAGGTGCAGAAGAAGCACTCATCGGCGCAGCTTTCCGACGCCTCCCTCACAGCCCGCGCCCGCTCACTGAATGCACGATTTCTCGACGGCCGCGCAACCGTAGGATCTATTCGCTGGGTAAGCAATCAAAAATCCCGTTGGGGCAGTTGCACTACCTCAACGGGAGATATTCGCATTTCGGACCGTCTGCAGGACGTTCCCGAGTACGTTCTCGATGCGGTCATTATCCACGAGCTGACCCACACCTTCATTTCCGGTCATGGCCCGGAGTTTTGGGAATGGGCAGATCGTGCGCCTAAGGCGGAGCGCGCCAAGGGCTATTTGGAGGCCTATCAGCGCTTCCGCTAATCCTCGCGGGAGTCTTTGCCGTCGGCGTCGTCCTCGCCTTCGACTGTGCCCTCCGCGTCAGTGTCCTGCGCGGAGTCATCGTTCTGCTGCTTGAGCATTTCCTCCAGCTTGGAGAATTCCTCTTCAAAACCTTCGTCAGTGCTGTCATCGAGCAGGCCATCAATGAAGGAGGCAGGGTTGTCGATGTGCTCCGCAGTCGGCAACAGGTCTGGGTGATCCCACGCGGAATCGCGCTTGTCTGGCCCCACGGCCACGGTGGCGCGACGCCACAGCTCGGCGGCAGCCTCCACCTTCGGGGCATTGAGCTCAATGCCGACGACCTGGGAGAAGGCCTTTTCCGCGGAGCCGCCGGTGGAGCGGCGGTGTGCCCACGCCTCATTCATCGCCTGCGTCGACGGAATGCGCTCACTCAGGGCCTCAGTAACCACGTGCTCGACCCAGCCTTCGACGAGTGCCAGAAGGGTCTCCAGACGGGAGGCCGCGCCAGCGTTGCGCGAGGTGATGCGCGGGGAGAGGTCCATGCCCTGCAGTTTGCCCATCGCATCCTGAATAGCTTGCGGGTCACCGGATTCCAGGTTGAGCTCGCGTGTAGCTTCCTCAATGTGGGAAGTGTCGATGACCAGGCCCATGGCGTACTCCTCGACGGAGGACACCAGGCGTTCGACCAGCCACGGCACGTGCTTGAACAGGCGCTGGCGGGCAGCCTCACGGGCGCCGATGTAGACGAGCACCTCCTGGCCCGGAACGTTGAGGTTGCGGGCGATGGCCTGAATATTGTGCGGCAGGAGCGCCGTGGTGCCAGCGGGGGAGACCGGCAGTCCGAAGTCGGAACCGGTCAGTGCCTGCGAGGCGAGGTCACCAAGAGCATGGCCCAGTTTCATGCCGAAGTTCATGCCGGACATCGAATTCATCATTGAGGTCAGGGGGCCCATCATGTCGCGGGCTTCCTCCGGCAAAGACTCGAGCTGTGCGTTGTTCATGTGCTCCGCCACCGGGGTGACCATGCGCTGCCACATCGGCAGGGTTTCCTCGAGCCACTGGGCAGAGTTCCATGCGGTCACGGTACCCGAGGCCGTGGGAAGGTAGGTGGCGTCATCAAGCCACAGCTCGGCCAAACGTACCGATTCTTGGACGGCGGTGCGGTCTTTGTCGTTGACCTCTTTATCACCGGAGATCTGCTGCAAGGAAATGCGCTTGGCCAGGTCATAGTTGACGGGGCCAGCGCCTTCCGGGGAGTTCATGGAGGAACCCATACCGGATAGCATCTGACCAAATTGGTTGAGAAGATCGCCTAGGCCACCGCCACCGCCAGCGCCACCCGCGCTGAAGCCGAAGGCGCCGAACGGGTTCTGGTCGCGACGATCTTTGTCGTCGTCATCATCATTGTTGGGGAAGGAAAAACCGAATCCGTTGCTCATGCGCCCCAATCTACCGGTTTCCAGGTCACGGATTCTAGGTTCTCGGCAACGCTGAGAGCGAACAGACCATCAAACGTTGTAGGCTGTTTCTCCGTGAATCAACAGCAGAACCCTCGAACTCGCCGCCTCCGTACCCTGACTTGGGGAGCGATTCCGGTGGTGCTTACGGGAGCTCTGCTCAGCGTGGACCACATCCCGGGGACGGACATTACTCTGACGGTTCCGTATGCCGCAGAAGGCCCGGGGCCTGTTGTGGACACGCTCGGTGAGGTTGAGGGTATGCAGGTCGTCGACGTGGAAGCGCCGGAGACGTACCAGCCCACCGGCCAGCTCAACATGACAACGGTATCGGTGCGCACCAACATGACGATGGCGCAGGCGCTGGGGCGTTGGCTGTTTACTGATGACACTCTCGTACCTATCGAAAACATCATCCCGCAGGGCAAGACCGACGAGGAGGTGCAGGAGGCGAACCAGCAGGCCTTTACCCAGTCTGAGTCAGCTGCCACTGTGGCCGCCATGGACTACCTCAACAAACCCGTGCGCGTTGAGGTGGCGCAGGTGCTTGACGACGCCCCTGCGGCCTCCACGCTTCACGACGGCGACATCATCACCGCCGTCAATTCCGAACCCGTCACCGAACCCGGCGAGGTCCAAGAGAAAATCCGAGGACTGGATCCCGGCGATGACGTCACGCTCGACATCACCCGCGACGGTAAGGACCGCACCGAAAAGGTCACGCTTGGTGCCCACCCAGAGGACAAGGACACTCCGCTCCTTGGCATCCTCATGACGTCGGTTCCCACCGAAGACATCACGGTGGATTACAACCTGCAGGACATCGGTGGTCCTTCGGCTGGCATGATGTTTACGCTGGCGGTCATCGACAAACTGTCCACCGAGGATCTCACTGGCGGAGTCAAGGTAGCTGGCACGGGCACCATCGGTGAGGACGGACAGGTTGGCCCTATCGGTGGCATTGTCCATAAGGTTCGTGCCTCCCGGGATGCGGGCGCGCAGCTCTTCCTCTCCCCAGCAGAAAACTGCGCCGAGGCCATCAGCCGCGATACCGGTGACATGGTGGTAGCCAAGGTGCATACTCTCGACGACGCCATCACAGCCATGCATGACTTTGCTGCCGGCGACGAGGTCGAGACGTGCGCGAAGTAATCGCGCGCGGCCTGCCTGACCGCGTGCGGTGAGACTAGAAGGTGAGGCTAGACGAGGCCTAGTTCCTTCAGGCGCTCCTCCGGATCGTCCTGGTCGGTGGAAATCATCTGCTGCATGATGAGACCTTCGTCGTTATCCACGACGGTGAGGATGGCGGTGTTGCCCAACATGGACCAGCCCACGACGCGGTTGCCGCTGTCCTCAACGACACGCGAGCTGCGCAGTTCCGTGAGCACCTGGGTGGTCTGGGAAGCCTTGGCCTTGGACTTGAAGAACTGGAACTGGCCCACCTTGGAGCCAGAGCAATTGAAAGAGTCCGTCACACCGTTCGGGTCGCAGCGATCAAACTCCTCAAAGATTTCCTCGGGAACGAGGCCGCCGAAAATTGCGTAGGCTTTGTCCACCGAAGCCTCGAACTTCCCACCCGATGCCGAGCTCGGCTCAGCGGATTCGGACTCGTCCGCGTCATCGGAGTTGGACTCTGATTCGGAAGCCGGCGCGGACTCGGATTCCTCGGAGGAGGTGGTGTCCTCAGCAGAGCTGGTCTCGCTCTCCTCTGCGGATGTCGAGGTAGCGGCCGCGGAGGTGGGCTTCTCTGCGTCTGTTGACGCAACAGGCGAGGTAGCCGGCGACGGCTCGGGGGTTTCCTTATCCCCACATGCGCTCAACAGCGCGCCGGCGGCGAGCACGGCTGAGGCAGCGGCGGTGAGGCGGGTGGTCAAACGCACGGTGGGGTGGCTCCTCTACAAAGCGGTACTGCTGAATAACTCGATAATGCTTAATGCTATCTGCCCAGTTTAGACGATTAAATAAGCTCGTCTGGATCCTGCTCCAAACCGTAGCGCAGCGCAGCGATGACGCCGGGCGCTACGTTTGGACCTCCGCGCAGCTGAATATCGTCCTCGGCGAAGGGGCCAGCTGCTTCCAGCTCCTCCTCCGTGGGGCGCAGCTGCAGGAGGGTGAGCTCAGCGCCATGCTCATCGCCGCCCTGCACGGTATCGCGCAAGACACCGGAGAAGAGGCGGGCCGGGTGGGCGTCGCCAAGCGCGGCGTCCTCCGTGTCTTTAAACATGATTTCTTGTGCCAGGATGACTCCGGCAATCTCGCGCGGCCACGCCAGGCGCGCGACGTACTCGGCTAAGTGCTCCGAGCCGGGCTCAATGCCCTCCGGCAGCTCTTGGACGACCAGAGTAAGCGGCGACTCGTCATCCACATCACCCAACTGGGCAGCGACTAACTCGGTAGGCACAAGCGCAAACAGAGTCGGTGGGGCATCCCAGCCCTCGGCATGAATGAAGTCGACGGCCTCGCGCATCGCCTGGTTGAGCGCGCGGTTGGCAGCTGGCTTGGAATTGGGTTGGGAACTCATAAGCGTCCTTGTTCGTTGACGGTGATAGTGCTTCTCTAGACTAGAAGCTTGATACCTCTATATTCGCACGAGACCTGATTGGAGCTGGAGTTGGCTTCCGGACTGAACCGACCCACCGCCCCGATGAAACGTCCTCCCAGAGTGCTCTCCTGGGTCGTCGCCATCATCGCTGTCCTCTTGTTCATCGGCCCTATGTTCGTGGGCTTCTACACGGACTGGAAGTGGTTCGGCGCGATTGAGTACCGCGGGGTCTTCACCAAGACCCTGCTTACCCGAATCGTGCTCTTCGTCGTCTTCGGACTCGTTGCCGCCGCCATCACCTACGTCGCAGGGCTTTTGGTATGGCGTGGTCGCGGCGGTTCTTTCGATATGGCAGACCTGAACTCGCCGGTCTACCAGTACCGCAAGTCCATTGAAAGCACCATGGGGGTCTTCCTCAAGACCATCCCGGTGCTCATCGGTGTCGTCTCCGGTCTGCTGGGCCAGGCTAACTGGCGCACGGTCATGCTCTTCCTCAACTCGCAGGACTTTGGATTTAATGACCCGCAGTTCAACCACGACTTGGGCTTTTATGCCTTCCGTTTGCCGGTGTGGTCCATGCTGGTCAATGCATTCTCGATGCTGTTTGCGGTGTGCTTCCTCATCGCGCTGGTGGGCCACTACATCCTGGGTGGCATCCGTATTGGTAACCGTGCTGCTGGTGTTCGTGGTTCGCTGTCGAAACCTGCGCGTACCCAACTGGCTGTGACCGCTGGTATCTGGATGCTGCTACAGGTGGCTGGCTACTGGCTGGAGCGCTACCAGCTGCTCTACAACCAGCATTCGCTGTTCACCGGTGGTTCTTATACCGATATCAACGCCTACCTGCCGGCAAAGATCATCCTCATGATCATCGGCATCTTTGTGGCGGTGGCGATCTTCTCCGCAGTGGTGATTAAGGACCTGCGCATCCCAGGGCTGGCCGTGGTGCTTATGGTGCTGTCCGCATTGGTCATTGGTCAGGGCTGGCCGCTCATCATGGAGCGCTTCTCCGTCAACCCGAACCGCCAGGCTAAAGAAGCTGAATCCATCTCGCGCAATATCGAGTCCACCCGCTTTGCGTACGGGCTTACTGAAGACAAGGTGACCTACGAGGAAAACTGGGGAGCAGGAGACGTTTCTGATGACAAGGTGGCTTCTGATGACTCCACCATCTCGAACCTCCGCCTGCTGGACCCAGACATTCTGGCGCCGACGTTTACTCAGATGCAGCAGCTGAAGAACTTCTATGGCTTCCCGGAGACTCTGGCGATGGACCGCTACGAGATTGACGGCGAAATCCGTGACTTCGTTGTGGCTGCCCGCGAGCTGGATCCCAATGAGTTGCAGGAAAACCAGCAGAACTGGATTAACCGTCACACTGTGTATACCCACGGCAACGGCTTCATCGCAGCACAGGCTAACAAGGTGGATGAGGTAGCCCGCGATGCAGGTTCTGCTCGTGGTGGTTTCCCCATCTTCACGGTGGCTGACCTGCAGACTCAGTCCGGTAAAGACGCTGAGGGCGAGGGTGAGACTCAGAACGCTGAAGAATCCTTGGGCATCAAGGTGGACGAGCCCCGCATCTACTTTGGTCCAGTGATTGCGGGTGCGCGCGATGGCATGGACTACGCCATCGTGGGCAAGACCGGTGACCAGCCGGTGGAGTATGACACCGATACCTCCACGTACACCTACGAAGGTACTGGCGGTGTGGATATTGGCAATATCGTTGACCGCACTGCCTTTGCCCTGAAGTACCAGGAGCTGAACTTCCTGCTGTCCGAACGCGTCGGCTCCGAATCCAAGTTGCTCTATGACCGTGACCCGCGTGAGCGCGTGGAAAAGGTCGCCCCGTGGCTCACTACGGATTCCTCCACCTACCCGGCTGTCATCGATGGCCGCATCAAGTGGATCGTGGATGGCTACACCACACTAGATTCCCTCCCATACTCGCAGCGCACTTCACTGACGGAGACCACCCAGGACACGCAGAATCCCAACGGCACCACGCAGCGCCTAGTCAATGACCAGGTGGGCTACATCCGTAACTCGGTCAAGGCGACTGTCGACGCCTACGACGGCACCGTCGATCTCTACGAGTTCGACACCGAAGACCCCGTGCTCAAGGCGTGGGAGGGTGTGTTCCCGGGCGTCGTCAAGCCAGAGTCGGAGATTTCCGACGAGCTGCGCAAGCACCTGCGTTATCCGGAGGACATGTTCAAGGTACAGCGCAACCTGCTGGCTAAGTACCACGTGGATGACCCAGGCGTGTTCTTCAACAACGATGCCTTCTGGTCTGTGCCGGAGGACCCGACCGCCGGCGAGTCCCAGGGTCTGAACCAGCCGCCGTACTACGTGTTGGCCTCCGATCCGGAAACCAACAAGCCGAGCTTCCAGCTCATTACTTCTTACCGTGGTCTGAACCGTCAGTTCCTCTCCGCACACATGGCGGTGTCCTCGGACCCGGATACCTACGGTGACATCACCGTGCGCGTGCTGCCGACGAACACCCAAACCCAGGGCCCGAAGCAGGCACAGGACGCCATGATGTCCTCCGACCAGGTGGCTCGTGACCGCACGCTGTGGCAGGGCTCGAATGACCTGAAGAACGGTAACCTTCTGGCTTTGCCAGTGGGCGGGGGAGAGATCCTCTACCTGGAGCCGATCTACTCGCAGCGCAAGGGCCAGGAATCCGCGTTCCCGAAGCTGCTGCGCGTGCTTGTGTCCTACAAGGGCCGCGTGGGCTATGCCCCGACGATTGGTGAGGCCTTGGAGCAGGTCGGTATTGATCCGAAGGCTGCCCAGGACATCACGGAGATCGAGGGCGACTCGGGTGAGAAGACCGACAAGGATGACAAGGAGAAGTCCGACGGTGACCAGAAGGACGCTAAGGATGACCAGGATTCTGAGGCATCCGGACCGGCTTCCGCTCCGAAGGCATCCAGCGAAGGCGAGGCCATCGACGCCATCAACAAGGCTCTCGACGGTGTGGACAAGGCCAAGGACGGCTCCTTCGAGGAGTACGGCAAGGCCCTAGACGAGCTGGATAAGGCCGTGGAGGACTACCGCTCGCTGCAGTCCCAGTAAGCCACAACCAGCGCTAGCACTCAAGCCTGGCGCCTCCGCACGAAATGGTGCCTACCCTGCTGATTTGGGTAGGCACCATGGTGTCTGTATAGTTACATGAGTCGCCAGCGCACAGGACAGTGCGCAGAGCGCTTGATGTTTGGAAGTACATCTCGACGCGGGGTGGAGCAGCTCGGTAGCTCGCTGGGCTCATAACCCAGAGGTCGTCGGTTCGAATCCGGCCCCCGCTACCAACTTCTAAGACCCACCAGTCACTTCGGCTGGTGGGTCTCTTCGTTTTCGTTGGCCCGAAATTCGCCTCGAGCGCTACCCACCAATCCAGCATGCGGCGTTGTCGTTCGCCTGATCTGCCGCGGTGGGTTCTGGCGAGCAGTTTGAGCTGGGCGTTGATGCCGCCTTCTAAGCTGTTGGTGGTGGATTTGATCCGCTCGGGCGCAAGGACTCCTGCTGGCGGGTTGAGGTAGACAAACAGCATCTCGGACCGCCAAAGATGGTTGAGGCTGTTGTAGGCCTTGCGCACGTTGTGGTGGGTCCACACGCGGGTCCATGCACCTGTTTTGGGGTCTTTGATCATGGTTTTCTCGTTCATCCATTCCCGGTAGATCGTTGAAAACTCGTGCAGTTGCACACCCCACGCGGCGGCTTCATCCAGTGTGGTGATCCGGGTCAGTTTCAGCGCAAGTCGGTAGATGGTGCGCCCGGCATCGGTGCGTGGGTTGGTGGTGGTGTAGCGGCGGACCACGCGTTGGGCGTGGACGAGGCAGCGTTGAATTTTCGTAGTCGGCCAGCACTTTTTGATTGCGCTGTATGCGCCTTGGCCGCCGTCGATGACGGCGATGAGTGGGGCTTCGATGCGTTCAAGCAGCAGTTGGTAGTCGCGGGTGGTTTCGTGTTTGCACCAGTGCCAGGCGATCACGTGGTCGATGGTCGCCGCGACGATCAGGCAGCCACCGGCGGTGTAGGTGCCATCGAGAAATACCTGGTCGTAGATCCGCTTGTGGTGGCCGGCGGTGGGGTCAGGCACATCAACGAGCCAGCACCACTTGAAGCGCCGCTTCATGGTGGCGCGGCTAACACCGTTTCGTTTGGCTAGGTCGTCGAGTGATATTGCGGTGGTGCAATGCTCGATGAACTGGGTGAACACTGCCGCGTTGGTGATGTCGTTTCGACGTTTGACGCTGGAGGCGCCGCATTGTTTGCAGCGCCATCTGGTGGTGCCTTTGCTGGTGGTGCCGTTGCGTTTCATTTCACCGCCGCAGTGGCAGCGTGGTTGGTTCTTCGACATTGCGACACCACACCACGCCGCGCATAGCACATCACGGCTGCCACACCGAGGATTTCCCGTCGGGGGCTAGATGTGATGTCCAGGGACGTTGTTCTGGCCCCCGCCCGTAATGACACCGTGCCGATTCAAGAAGTATCTGTCCAGACCGCTTGCCCTTGCCATTGAAGGCATGTTAGAGTTTGGGGCATGTCGAGTCCCGAATCAGACAGGTCAGGGGTTGTCGGTCACACCGCCAGCCCCTTGAACCACTAGTTACGACGCCCACGATCTGTGTGGGCGTATGTCTGGCGTACCCGGGGCGCTGGCCGTGGTGACAAGAAGAACCATTTCTTGATCTCACACCTCGGAGTACTCGATGCCTTTTGCCCTTTACATGCTTGCCCTGGCGGTCTTCGTCATGGGCACTTCAGAATTCATGCTCGCGGGATTGCTCCCCGCGATCGCGACCGAACTTGACGTCTCGGTCGGCACTGCGGGCCTGCTGACCTCCGCATTCGCAGTCGGTATGGTCGTCGGCGCGCCAGTGATGGCGGCATTCGCTCGCCGTTGGCCACCGCGGCTCACATTGATCGTTTGCCTTCTCGTGTTCGCGGGAAGCCACGTCATCGGAGCGATGACACCAGTGTTCTCTCTCCTGCTCATCACCCGGGTGCTCAGCGCTCTCGCAAACGCAGGATTCCTCGCCGTAGCACTGAGCACGGCCACTACCCTCGTGCCAGCGAACCAGAAGGGGCGTGCACTGTCGATCCTGCTCTCCGGCACGACGATCGCAACCGTCGTGGGCGTCCCCGCCGGGGCACTGCTCGGCACAGCGCTGGGCTGGCGAACGACGTTCTGGGCGATCGCCATCCTCTGTATTCCCGCGGCCGTTGGAGTCATTCGTGGCGTCACGAACAATGTTGGTCGGAGCGAGACTAGCGCGACCTCACCAAGGCTCCGTGTCGAGCTCAGCCAGTTGGCGACGCCGCGGCTCATCCTGGCCATGGCACTCGGAGCGCTGATCAACGGAGGGACCTTTGCGGCATTCACCTTCCTGGCACCCATCGTGACCGAGACCGCGGGCTTGGCCGAAGCGTGGGTGTCCGTCGCGCTGGTGATGTTCGGCATCGGATCGTTCCTTGGCGTCACGATCGCAGGACGACTATCAGATCAACGACCTGGCCTCGTGCTCGCAGTCGGCGGACCGCTATTGCTGACAGGCTGGATCGTGTTGGCAGTGGTCGCATCTCATCCCGTTGCGCTTATCGTCCTCGTCCTCGTTCAGGGATTCCTGTCGTTCGGCGTCGGCAGTACTCTGATCACGCGTGTGCTGTATGCAGCATCGGGTGCGCCAACGATGGGCGGTTCGTACGCAACCGCAGCATTGAATATCGGAGCTGCAGCGGGGCCCGTGCTTGGTGCGCTCGGGCTCGCGACCGGGCTGGGGCTGCTCGCGCCGGTTTGGGTCGCTTCGGTGCTGACAGCGATCGCTCTCGTCATCATGCTTCTCACCAGACGCGCGCTTACGAAGACCGCGGCGGAGGCCAATTGATGACCCATCCGAACGCTCTTCTCACTCCTCGTGCCCGTCTCCGGTTAGCTCGGCTGATTGTCGAAGACGGCTATCCGGCCACGATCGCCGCAAAGATGTTCATGGTCTCCCCGATCACTGCCCGGAAATGGGCAGGCCGCTACCGGGAAGAGGGTGAGTTTGGGATGCAGGATCGCTCCAGCAAGCCGCACCGGATCCCAGGCAGGACGCCCGAGCATGTCAAGAAGAAGATCATCAACCTGCGCTGGCGGCTTCGACTGGGGCCAGCCCAGATCGCTGCGCGACTTGGTCTCTCGACGTCGACTGTTCACGCGGTCCTCGTCCGTTGCCGCGTGAACCGCCTCTCGCATATCGATCGTGTCACTGGCGAGCCATTGCGGCGATATGAGCATCCTCATCCGGGATCGTTGATTCATGTCGATGTCACGAAGTTCGGCAACATCCCCGACGGCGGTGGACATCGTTACGTAGGTCGGCAGCAAGGCGCACGGAACAAGCTCGCGACTCCGGGATTACCACGAGGAAAAGATCACAAGCCGCGCACCGGGACGGCGTTCGTTCACACAGTCATCGATGACCACTCCCGCGTCGCATACGCAGAAATCTGGTCGGATGAGCAGGCGAGCACAGCGGTGGGAGTTCTCGAACGCGCCGTGGCCTGGTTCGCCGAACGAGGCGTGACCGTCGAGCGAGTCCTATCCGACAACGGGTCGGCATACAGATCCCACGCATGGAGGGACTTCTGCGCTCGGCTCGGCATCCGACACAAGCGGACACGCCCCTACCGGCCGCAGACGAACGGGAAGATCGAGCGATTCCACCGCACGCTCGGGGACGGCTGGGCCTATGCCAGGTTTTACGGTTCAGAGGCCGAACGACGCCTGGCGCTGCCCGGCTGGCTCCACTTCTACAACCACCACCGACACCACTCTGCGATTGGCGGCGTACCCTTCGACCGACTCAACAACGTCCCTGGACATCACAGCTAGATATATGCTTCCGGAGCATATACTTTCCGGAAACCTACAGGTCAATCCGTGAAAATCCGCGATTCCGGACACACTTTTTGACCCTTAACCCAATATTTGCTAGATTTTCCAGAATGATGCCACCGCCGCGCAGAATGAAGACGTACAGCTGGTTCGTCCCGCCCGCGCCGCCAGCGGACGATCCGGCGCGGCTCCACCCAGCACGCTGGAGCAGCGGGAACCGTGTGGTCAGGGACATGGTTGGCGCATACCCGGGCGTGCTGGTGCTGCACATTCTGAGCTACCTCATCGGCTCCGGCATCTCCGCGTTTGTGCCGGTGGTGGTGGGCATGATCGTGGACGGCCTGGTGGGGGAAGAAAAGTTCAACGCATGGTGGCTCTTCGCGGTGCTGGTCGGCATCTTCATCATCCAGTTCATCGGCGAGGCCACCGGCGACGGCCTGGCCACAGCCTCGGTGCGCCGCGTGACCCACAACGCGCAGCAGCACCTGTCCTCGGGCGTGCTGCGCCGCGGGGCGGGAGCGATGAGCCCCGGCACCGTACTCAACACCATCGACGCGGACGCGAACACCGTCGGCCGCTACCGCGAGCTGCTGTCGTTTCCGCTCATGGCCATCGGCTACGCGGTCTGCGCGATGGTGGCGATGTGGTCGGTCTCCCCGTGGATCTCACTGGCCATCCCGGCCAGCGCGCTGATCATCGCTCTGTTCGCCGCGTGGACCGCGGGGCCGGTGACGCGGGTGTCGTTGAAGCGTCGCGCCGCGGAGGCGGATGTCGCTGGCTTGGCCACGGATGCGTCGCAAGGCATTCGCACCGTCAAAGGCCTAGGCGCGGGTGCAACCGTGGCAACACGTTTTCACGCCGAAACGGCGAAGGCGAAGCGCTTGATGCTCACGCACCTGCGTGTGGAGGTGTGGCTCGGTTTCGCCAGGTTTTGCGTGGTGTGGCTGTGCAACCTTGGCATCGTGGGCTTGAGCGCGTGGATGACGCTGCGCGGGGAGATCACCCCGGGGCAGCTGACATCCGTGGCACTGTTGGTGCAGCCTGCGTTGACCATGGCGGGCTTAGCGTTCGGCGACCTGGCCAGCGGGTGGGGCAGGGCCGTCGCGAGTGGCCAGCGCATCGAGCAGCTGCACCACGCGGGCGACGACACCGCGGGGCCCGAGCTAACAGACACACCGGTCCCAGGCGCGGGGCTGTGGATCCTCGAGCCGGAGGAGCGTTCCTACGCCACCGCCGCCGCGTGGGCGCAGCGCGCAGACGTGCTGTTCCCGCCGCACACCGTCAACGTGTTTGAGGGCACCATCGCAGACAACGTGAACCCGCGCGGGGATGTGCCGGAGGACGTCGTCAAGCAGGCGCTCGCCGCCGCCCACTGCCAAGACATCCTCCGCAGGCTCGGCGGTATCAACGAAGCAGGCGAGTTGCCGGACGCGCCGCTGGGGGAGGCCGGCCTGAACCTTTCCGGCGGGCAGCGGCAGCGCGTCGCGCTTGCCAGGGCGCTCGCCGCCGACCCGGAGGTGCTCATCCTGGACGACCCGACCACGGGGCTCGATTCCGTGACACAGGCGGACGTCGTGGCAGCCGTCGCCGCGCTCAGAGCAGACAAAACCACCGTGGTCATCACCGGAAACGCCGCGTGGCAGCACGCTGGAACCGAATTGGAGGTGGCGTAGATGGCGCCCGATTACGCACGCACAGACGCGGTCGCACCCGCAAGTGTGAAGGAGACCTTCGCGTACCTCTCGGCGCTGCCCAACGCGCTGGACAGACGCTGGTGGGCGGGTCTGCTGCTCATCCAGGCGCTGACCGTCGCCGTGTACACCACGCAGTCGAACCTGTTCGGGCGCAGCGTCGACCCGCTCACCGGAGGCGAGGTGCCGCTACTGGGCACCGGCACCCGCGCCTTTGTGTGGACTGTTGGACTGGCGTTGGCCTGCATGCTCGTCGAGATGTTCCTGCGCGCCCTCGGTAACTACGTGGTGGGCCTCAAGGTCGCCCGCGCGTCCATCGACTTGCGCCGTCGCTGCCTCGACGCGATCCTGCGCGCACCTGTGCCGCGGGTGATGGAGCTCGGCACCGGCAACGTGATCACACGCATGACCAAGGACATCGACGACGTCGTCCAAACCATCACCGCCATCGGCTCGCGCGTGCTCACCACCGTGTTCGTCTTTCCGATCACGTTTATCGGGCTTTTGCTTATCGACGTCCGCTTCGCCTTGATCCTGCTTTTGATCTGCATCTGCACGTACCCGTTCGCCCGCGCGGTGGTCCGCGCCATCCCGGATGCCTCCAACGCGGTGAGCGTGGCGGAGGCGCGTCGCAACGCGGTGCTGCTGGATACCGTCCGGGGCCTGCCCACGCTGCGCGCCTTCGACTTGGAGCGCTGGGCGTTGGCACGGATGCGGCGGACCTCGTGGGGCGCGGTGGAGGCGGAGATGGACCGTGTGCCCTGGTTCATCCGGCTCACAGGCATCGGCCAGGTCGCTTTCGCCGCGTGGGTGCTGCTCACGCTTGGCGTCGGCGCGTGGCTCGCGACGGCCGGTGCCGTCAGCCCGGGCCAGGCGAGTGCCGCCGTGTTCATGGTCATCCGCGCCGAGGTCACGGTGTTCAACGCCCTGTTCTTCGTCGGCGAGCTGCAGAGCGCGGCCACCGCAGTGGGCCGCGCGGTGAGCCTGGCCAAGCTCGCGGACGGGCGTGAAGCTACGGCCGTTCCGGAGGATCTGGCGGAGCCGGTGGACGTGGAAGTCGACCACGTCTCGTTTGCCTACCCGGGCGGCGCCAACGTGCTGGAGGACCTCTCTGTCACGCTCGAGGCAGGAACAACCACGGCGCTGGTGGGCACGTCGGGCGCCGGCAAGTCCACGCTTGCCGCGCTCATTGCGGGGCTAGTGGAGCCCACTTCCGGGTGCATCCGGGTGGGCGAGGTGGATACCTCGCAGGTCAGCGATACGTGGACCGCCAAGAACGTCACCCTGCTCACCCAGGATGTCCACCTGTTCGCCGGCACCCTGCGCGAGGACCTCTCGATGGCTGCGCAGGACGCGACCGACGCGGACCTGCTGCGTGCGCTGGCAAGCGTCGGGCTCGACCCCGATGGCACCCAGTTCGCGCGCCTGTTCCCGAAAGGGCTGGACACCGCCGTCGGCGCGGGCGCGGAGGACATACCCCCGGAGGTGGAGCAACAGCTCGCGCTCGCACGCGTGGCGCTGTCGGGCCCGAAGGTGCTCATCCTGGACGAGGCCACAGCGGAAGCCGGCAGCGATGCCACCAACGCGCTGGAAGACGCCGCCGCGAGGATTACCGCGGACACCACGGCGCTGGTGGTGGCGCACCGCCTAGACCAGGCGGCGGCCGCGGACCGGATCCTGGTCATGGACGCCGGGCGCATCATCGAGGACGGCACCCACGCTGAGCTCGTCGCCGAGGGCGGGAGATATGCGCAACTGTTCGCCGCATGGAGTGGCGGCGGTCACTAGCTCTCCGGTAGGAATGGGGACATGACTGCTAACTATGTTTCCGACCGTTTCCCCGGCCCCGACCCGTACGCCCCGCTTGCGGACGTGCCGTCCTTCGACATCGCCTCCGAGGACATCGTCGACGGCGAGCGCCTCGCCGATACGCTGGCCGGCGACAACGCCACCAGCCCGCAGCTGTCCTGGTCCGGCGCCCCGGAGGGCACCAAGACCTTTGCGGTGACCTGCTTCGACCCGGACGCGCCGACCGCCTCTGGCTTTTGGCACTGGTCCGCGTTCAACATCCCGGCTGACGTCACCGAGCTGCCCGCCGGCGCGGGCGCGAAGGACGACCTCGGGGTTGGCGCGGTGGTGCTCACCGGCGACAGCGGGGTTAAGGGCTACTACGGTGCGAACCCGCCGGCCGGCCACGGCCCGCACCGCTACCTGTACGCCGTCCACGCGGTGGACACGGAGTTGCCCGCGGACGAGATTGCCAACCCCACCCAGCTCGGCTTCAACCTGAACTTCCACTCGCTGGGCCGGGCAATCATCTGGGGCTGGTACGAAAACCAGTAAGATTCGCCGAATGGTTCCAGTGCAACTCCGCGTCGGCGGCGCGTTCATGGGCATCGCACTCGTGCTCGTGCTCTACGCCGTGCTGGCGCTGCTTCGAGGCGACGCCGCGTTCCCCGTCACCCCGCAGGTGCTCTCCGTCATCGCGGCGGTGGCCATCGTCGGCGCCTTCGCCACCTACAACACCAAGCAGCAAGGCTCGCGCACCCAGGTGGGCTCGCTGCTCGCGGCCGTGGTGCTCATCGGGCTCGGCTTCATCGCGCCGGACACTGAGCTGATGGCCACCACGCCGTTCTGGCTGATCGGCTGGGCGCTCGCCGCCGGACTCTGCGCGGTGGTGCTGCGCCGCAGCGCAGCCGGTCACGCTTAGAGCGCTTTCCACTCCAGCCCGCTGCCCACGGCCTGCTCAATCGAGTCCAGGCCGTGGGCTTTGATCTGCGCGGCGATCCCGCGGTGGATGCCGCGGATCCAGCCCAGCCCGCCGTAGATGAACGGCGTGTAGCCCTGCAGCAGGCTCGCGCCCGCGGCGATGCGCTCCCACGCCTGCTCGGGCGTGGAGATGCCGCCGACGCTGACGAGCACCAGCTTGTCGCCCACGCGCTCGTTCAGGCGCTTGAGCACCTCGAGCGAGCGCTTCTCCAACGGGGCTCCGCTGATCCCGCCCGCGCCCATCTTCTCCACCCTGGAGGCGGGCGTTTTCAGCCCGTCGCGGGAAATGGTCGTGTTGGTAGCCACAATGCCGGCCAGGCCCAGCTCCACGGCAAGGTCGGCCACGGCGTCGATGTCTTCGTCGGAAAGGTCCGGCGCGATCTTCACCAGCACCGGGGTGGTGGTGGTGGACTTCTTCACCACCTCCAGGATCGGGCGGAGTTCCTCCACCGCCTGCAGGTCGCGCAGACCCGGCGTGTTGGGGGATGAGACGTTGACCACCAGGTAGTCCGCAAGCTGGCCCAGAAGCGTCGAGGTGGCGCGGTAGTCCGCCACGGCATCTTCGGAGGTCTTGTTCTTGCCGATGTTGATGCCCACCACGTCGCGGGAGCGCCGCGCGCGGAGGTTGTCGGCGACCACGAGCGCGCCCTTGTTGTTGAAGCCCATGCGGTTCAAAATCGCCTTGTCCTCCGGCAGGCGGAACAGACGCGGCGTGGGGTTGCCCGGCTGGGACTTCGGGGTCACGGTGCCCATCTCGGCGTAGCCGAAGCCGATCGCGCCCCAGGAGTCGATCGCCTCGGCGTTCTTGTCAAAGCCGGCCGCCAGCCCCAGCGGGGCGGGAAAATCCACGCCGAAAACAGTTTGGTGCAGCACCGGGTCGTGCACGCGCACGGCCTTTTCCATCACGCGGTTGACCGGGGTGACCAAGTGCAGCGTCTGCAACGCGCCGCTGATGATGCCGTGGATGCGCTCCGGCGGCAGCAGGAACATGAGCTTGAGTGCGCGGTCGTAGAGCGTCATGGGTTTTCTCCTAGTTGCTCTCGGTTTGGTCGGCGGGGGAGACGATCTGGATGCCGTCGCCGGATGCGGAGGCGGCGACCACGGTGCCGTCGTCAAGCGTAATGATGCTCTGGGCATCTGCGACGGTGGCGAAATGCTTGCGCTTCACCGGAATGCCCTGGGAGATGTCGTAGCCGGTGGCGGTGTTGCTGGCCAGCGAGCTGACCCAGGCGAGGCGCTGCGCGGGGTCCCACGCGGCATCCCAGGGTCCTTCCGGCACGGGCGCGGACTGCTGGAGGCGGATGATGTCGTCGGTGGTGTAGACGTGGAGCTGACTACCGGTGGAATCCGCGGCCAGCACCAGGCCGTGCTCGCCGCCGCGCACCTTGCCCACGCCCAGGCCGACGCGCAGGGTGCCGCCTTGGCGCGCGCCGTTCCAGTCGATGTCCTGGATGGTGGTGTCGAAGCGGTTGGTGCGCACCACCGAGTCGCGCTGGCCGTCCACCTGCACCGCCTGCAACTGGTCGGTTTCGCGTGCGACGTCGATGGTGTCTTTGAGCTCGCCGCCGTCGAAGACCCAGATCTTGCGCTCCGAGTCGCTGCCTGCGAGCACCTCGCCTGTCGACGCCACCGTGGCCGCCGTGACCGGCTTATCCGTGGCGATAGTCTCCTCCCGGTCTCCGAAGAGCTTGATCTCGCCTGCGCAGGCGAGCGCGAAGGTGCCGGCGTTGGCGGAAGCCTCGCCGCAGGATTGGTCCAGCTCGTGGCGGGCGGCCTTGCCCTGCTGAATCTCCTCGAGGGTGCCGATAGTCAGCGCGCTTGAAGTGCGAACGCCGATGCGGCCGTTCGTTTCGTCCACATCGCTCACCGGCTCGAAGTCGACCAGGTCGCCCGCCGGGTCCGACGACTGCGGGGACTGCACCGGCTCATCGCTGCCCATGTTCGCAGCTGCCTCTCCGCCGGCTTCCTCGATCTTGGCAGAGGGAGACGCGCCGCAGGCGCTCAACGCCAGGGCAGCCGCGACTGCACCGGAAACTGCGACAAAGCGGAGGCGGGAACTGGGGGCAAACAAACGAGCATTCACAAGGTTAAAGCCTAGCAACGCGCCCGTCGCGTACCGCGATGGCTAAGCGGGCGGGGTAGTGTCTTTCGCCATGACTGATCCCGCCACCACAATGTCCTGGGTCCAGGTGATCGTCCTGTCTGTTGTCCAGGGCCTCACCGAGTTTCTGCCAGTGTCTTCCTCGGGCCACCTGCGCATCGTCTCCCAACTGTTTTGGGGCGAAGACGCCGGCGCCAGCTTCACCGCCGTGATCCAGCTGGGAACGGAGCTTGCCGTGCTGGTCTTCTTTGCCAAAGACATCTGGCGCATTCTCACCGCCTGGTTCGCCGGCCTCGCGGACAAATCCAAGCGGAACTTCGACTACCGCATGGGCTGGATGGTCATCGCCGGCACCATCCCGGTCGGTCTTGCAGGCGTGCTGCTCAAGGACTTAATCCGCGAGAACTTCCGCAACCTCTGGATCACCGCCACCGTGCTAATCCTGTTCTCGCTGGTGTTCATCCTGGCCGAGCGCCGCGGCAAGAAGACCCGCGGCTTCGAGGAACTGACCATGAAGGACGCGGTTCTGATGGGCCTGTGGCAGTGCCTGGCGCTCATCCCCGGTGTGTCGCGCTCCGGCGGCACCATTTCCGGCGGTCTGTTCCTCAACCTCGACCGCGAGGTTGCCACCCGTTTCTCCTTCCTGCTAGCCATTCCGGCAGTGCTGGCCTCCGGGCTGTTCTCCCTGCCTGATGCCTTCGACCCCCAGGCGGGCCAGGCGGCGAGCGGTTTGCAGCTGCTCGTCGGCTCCGGCATCGGGTTTGTGGTCGGCTACATCTCCATTGCGTGGCTGCTGAAGTTCGTGTCCAACCACTCGTTCGCGTGGTTCGCCGCCTACCGCATTCCGCTGGGCCTTTTGGTCATGGCGCTGCTCGGCACTGGCGTGATGGCCGCCTAGTTGTAGGGTTGTCCGCATGCATGCATGGCCCGACCCGTCCGTACCCGTAGTCGCCGGCACCCCGGTGCCGCTGAAGCTCTTCGACACCGCCGATCAGCGCGTCAAAGAAGTAGACACCACCCCGGATGCGAACGGGGAGGTGGGGATGTACGTCTGCGGCATTACCCCGTACGACTCCACCCACCTCGGCCACGCCGCGACCTACCTCACCTTCGACCTGGCGCAGCGCCAGCTGCTCGCCAACGGCCACAAGGTCCACTACGCGCAGAACATCACCGACGTGGACGACCCGCTGTTCGAGCGCGCCGAGCGCGACGGCGTGGACTGGCGCGAACTCGGCACCAGCCAGATCAACCTGTTCCGCAGCGACATGGAGATCCTGTCCGTGATCCCGCCGCGCGACTACATCGGCGCGATGGAGTCAGTCGACGAGGTGATCGCGATGGTGCAGCAGCTTCTCGACGCCGGCGCCGCCTACGAGCTCGACCAGGGCGACATTTACGCCTCCATCGACGCCACCGAGCAGTTCGGCTACGAGTCCAACCTGGACCGCGCCACCATGGAGGAGTACTTCGCGGAACGTGGCGGCGACCCGGATCGAGAGGGCAAGCGCGATCCGCTGGACGCGCTGATCTGGCGCGGCCACCGCGAGGGCGAGCCCGCCTGGGACTCACCGTTCGGCCCGGGCCGTCCGGGCTGGCACGTCGAGTGCTCCGCGATTGCCACCAACCGCCTGGGCAGCCACTTCGCCATCCAGGGCGGCGGGTCTGACCTGGCGTTTCCGCACCACGAGTTCTCCGCGGCCCACGCTGAGGCCGCGCTAAAGGTCGAGCGCATGGCCGGGCACTACGTCCACGCCGGCATGATCGCCCTCGACGGTGTGAAGATGTCCAAGTCCCTGGGCAACCTCGTGTTCGTGCACAAGCTCTCGGAGGCAGGCCACGACCCGTCGGCGATCCGCCTGGCTGTCTTTGCGGGCCACTACCGCGAGGACCGGGACTTCTCCGACGCGATCCTGGCCGAGGCCGAGGAGCGCCTTACGCGTTGGCGCGAGCAGCTCGCCGGCGAGGTTTCTGAGGCGGAGGCGACGGAAGTCGTCGATAAGCTTCGCGCGATTCTTGCGGACGATCTGAACACCCCGGAGGCACTTTCGCTTCTCGACGGCGCAGCCGGCGACTGCAACCAGATCATCGCCACCGCCCTCGACGGGCTGCTCGGGGTGCGCATTTAGCGCGCCTCACGCACAATGGGCCCATGAGCGCAGCTGCGGACAACTCGATTCGGGCCCAGTTTCAGCCCGAGGTAGACGAATTCATCGACGACCTGAACACCTTCGCCACCGGTTCCTACCTGCAGGACGAGGACAAGGACCTGTGGGAAGAGCCTTTCGACCCGGCGGTGCTGCCGGATTTGAAGAAGCGGCTTGAGATGTTCCTTGACGCCCTCGATCTGCTTGGCGACGACCCTGAGGGCGACGCGCTGGTGAAGGTCGTGGCGCCGTTCTACGAGAACCTCGAGGAGTTCAACGAAAAGCACGCCAACGCGGTGCTTGAACCGGAGGAGAAGGCCGACATCGAGACCTTGGTGTTCCGTGCGGCGGCCGCCACCGGCGCCACGGACGAGGCTCTCAACGAGCTTCCGGAACTTGAGTAGGCCGAAGGCCGTCCTCTGGGACATGGACGGCACCCTCATCGACACCGAACCGCTGTGGGGTAAGGCCACCTTCGAGCTCGGCGAGCTGCTAGGCCGCCCGCTCACCCCGGAGGTGCGCGCTAGAACCATCGGCGGCAGCTTCCCCAACACCTTGAGCGTGGTGGCCGAGTGGGCGGGCTACGAGCTTAAAGACGGCGACCTGGAGCGTTACCGCACCTGGATGTTCGACGCTAGATCTTTACCGTCACCGTAAATAAGGCCCGAATTCTTTGCAGATTCGGGGCACTATTTGCGGTGAACGTCGATTGCCGTGAGCGTGGTTAGCGGTTCAGGCTTCTGATGACAACCACTAGCGCAATGATGAGGCCAAGCAGGACGAGCAACCCCAGCCCGCCAATCAAGGGAAGCGGGATAGCAGAGAAGAACGAGGAGTCATCTTTGCTTTGCGCCTGGTTAGCGGAATTGTCTTGCGCGGTTGGATCCGGTGCCTCCGAGGGCTTCTCAGTTTCAACCTTGACGGGAGCAAACGTGGGTTCCGGGACGGGATCGCCGAAGGCGTCCACCACGAGATCATAGGTCAGCACCGGCAGTTGGGTGTTTTCGTCGATTTCTTGGTCGGTGAGGAACTGTTCGTAGTTGACAGCGATATATTGCTCGCCGCCTTTCCATACGCGCACATTGTCCGGCCACCCAGAACCGTCGTTGCCAGAGCCACCATAACGGTTGGCAAAGAGAATAGGCGCTGGATAACTGAAGTCTTGGCTGTTGTCTTTCTGGACGGTTGCGCGGTACCCTTCCATGCGAATCTCACTGCGCGCGTCGTTGTAAGCGGTCAGAACAAGTCCATCACCTGCTTTGGCGTGCTCGAAATCCTCCGCTTCTTCAACCATGGATACCTTGCCCGCGAGTTGTTGGCCGTGCTCGACAGGGATTCGATAAAAATGAGTTTCACCGGGGACGATCTGCGCTCGTACGGGTTGCTTCGGAGAAAGCTCGCTGGCATCGGTGAACCACGTACCGGGAGAAACCTCAGTGGGCTCTCCGGAGGCTGCAACGGGACCTGCCTCAGTCTTGTCTTCGGCCGCGTCGGGTTGACCTTGCAAGTCTGGTTTGCCGAAGCGAGTGATGGTGACTTCTGTAGTGATCTCTTCATCCTGCTTCCAATCTCCGGAGCGATTAATGCTGAAGACCAGGTCTTCGGTGGAACAGCCGTTCTCACCACCTGCAACGCTGTATAACGTCGCAGTCTGATACTGGTTCACAGAGGAGTCGGTGGAATTAACAGCGTCGAGCTCGCAAGACAGTTCTTCGGTGTCGATTGCAATACGGAGATACTCACCACGGCGGAAGTTGTTGATGCTTGGTTCCTGCGCGGTATTGGCGCTGATGACTACGTGCTCCCCTTCGGCCAGTGGTGTGGAGAAATAGTGAGCTGTTTTATCCCGAGAGTGTGAGCCCTCTTTAGAGCGAAGAGTGGTGGCAAAGGCCTCGACGTCGCGGTCTACTTTCGCAGGAGAGCTTTCGGTTTCGCCGCCTTCAATCTCCTCCAAGTCTGACTCGTAGGCGTTGTAGGCGCGCGGGGCAGCGCGGCGGAGTTCTTTGGCCAAGCTATCGGCGTCGGAAGCATCGGCGTAGGTGCCGCCGGTGGCATCGGCAATGCACTGCAGTTCTTGCTGTGCTTCAGGTTCTACATTGAAGCCGACGGTGTTGATGACCAGGTCGATACCCTGTTCTTTGAGTTCCTTCGCCACATCGCAGACCGGTGGTGGGGTACACGTGGCCACACCATCCGAGACCAGAATGATGCTGCGCTGGCCTTCTTTTGGAAGCTCAGCGGCGGCCTTGCGTAGTGACTCGCCGATGGGTGTAAAGCCGCGTGGCTGCAGGCCATCCATGTGGGCGATCATTTTGTCGGAATTGCCGGCTTCGGGCGGAGTTACCACGGTAATGTCCTGGCAGCCGGCCGCCTCATCCTCAGGGGCCTCGCCGGTATTACCTCCGTAGGTGACAAGGCCCAGCGGGGCGTCGTCACCGGCTTCGGTGATGAAGGTGCGAGCTGCGTCCTTGGCAGCATCGATGCGGGTTTGGCCGCCGGCGTCGTTGGTGATCATGGAGCCAGAGGAATCGAAGACCACCATGGTGGGAGCCATGGTAGTGGAGCTTGAGGGAGCACTCGACGTCGATGGAGAAGGGGATTCTGCCGTCTTATCGTCAGCGACGGCTACCGGAAAGAGTCCGGCTACAGAGGCGATAACGGTTGCGGCAAGGAAAGCAAGTGCCGCGGTGACTCGTGAGTTTGGTGAGAAGCGAGGCGGTGTGTTCATGTGAGTCAAGTTACATGCAGGGAGAAAGCCTTGCTGTCGAATAGAGGGCGCAAGGGGAGTGGCCCCCACTTTTAGTCATCCAACGCCCGCAGATAGAACCACCGGATCAGTGCGCGCCGGGGAATATCGAGCAGCGGGCGCAGGAAGGTGAAGCGGGCGGGCTGGGAGGAGGCGTCGACAAGCAACAGCGTGCGCCCATCCCGCAGGCGTTCTAAGGTGAAGGTCTCCTCGCCACGCTCAATGTGGCCGGGCAGGGTGCCGTACGTAAATCCGCAACGCCCAGGCTCCTTGAACACCTCTACTACCCGGCAGCGGAATTCGAAAGGCCCCATCCCGAGGCCGACCTCTGCGCCTTCTTCGACGATGGCGTGGCTGGGGCGAACCCGAAAAAGGCCGCTGCGCTGTAGCCCCCAGCGAAAGAGCTTGTCGGTCGCGGCGTCAAAATCAGTATCAATGACGCGGGACATGTGCAGCTGCGGGAAGCCCTCGGTGGAGGAGTAGGACAGTGGCTCAGGCATGGGGCTTAGCCTAGTCAAACCGCCCTTAGATGTTGCTTGAGAATAGTAAAATAGGGTGTATGCAGGAGAAACGACAACGTCTCATCGTTCCCGACTTAGCGCGCGGCACGGCGCTGTTGGGGATTGCCATGGCGAACGCCGTGCAGAGTTGGGTTGTGAACGACTGGTCCTTGGGGCCCAGCTCCACCGTGGGCGGTGTGCGCCCCGATAACACTCCGGACATTGTGGCCGCGGTGTTTACCGGCATGTTTGTGCGTGTGCGAGGCCTGGCGATGTTTTGCATGCTGTTGGGTTTCGGCATTGGTCTTATTGCGGCCAGCCTGCAGCGCAAAGGCTACACCACTAAAGAATCGCGGCGTGTGCTCATCCGCCGCTACGGATTGCTGGCGCTGTTTGGTCTGGCGCATGGCTTCGTGCTTTTCGACGGCGACATCATGCTGGTCTATGGCCTCATGGGCATCGCTCTGGCGTGGTGCTTTACGCTCTCGACGCGCACTCTGCGGCGCATCGCCTACTGGTTCTTCGGCGGCTATGCGGTTTTCGCCGGTTCGGGTGCGGTGGCTGCTTACTTTGGCTACTTGAATCTTCTGCCCAGTTCGCGGCCGATGACCGCTGACCTTGTTACCTTCGGCGACTACTTTGCCCGCAACCTGCGCGGTGAGATTGCTGCCTTGGGGCAGATCCCCGTCGCTTTCGTGGGGCTAGTAGGCGCCTTGCTCATCGGGTACATCTGGGCGAGGGAGGGCGTGCTGGCTCATGTTGCTGCGCACCGCCGCACTCTCACCACCTGGGTTGTCATTGCAGGCGCGGTCATCGTCTTGGTTGGTCTTCCGTGGGGCCTTGCTGCCGCTGGTGTCCTGCCAATCGAACTGGAACCGGTGTTCTTCATGCTGAACCAAGCTTGTGGCTTTCTTACTGGTCCTGGCATTCTGGCGATATTGGCACTGCTCACGGAGAAACTCAACAACCGTGTTCCCAGGTGGGCCTATGCTTTCGTGGCGCTGGGCAAGCGCTCGATGTCGGGCTACATTGCGCAGTCGGTCTTCTTTATCATTCTGGTTACCCCAGCTGGCTTTGGGCTGGGAGCGGATGCTTCGGTAAGCGGCAAGTTAGGAATCGGTCTGCTGGTCTTTGTTCTCACGCTGCTTCTTGCTGCTCTGCTTGAGGCAGCGGGCAATCCCGGCCCGTTCGAGTGGGCGCATCGCCGGTTGGCATACGGTCCAACGGGCCGCATCGAGCCCAAATCAGCACCTACACCGGCCTGACGTTGGTCTAAGCGGCTGGGTCCTCGCGCAGGAGCCAGCCACAAAGCTGCCTCTGCGCGCGGTCGACACCTCCGGGGTAGCTTTCCGCCAGCTCAAACTTTACGTCGTTAAAGATGCGCTCAGAGATAAGCTCAGCACGCTCCCGACTTAACTGCCCCCGCAGCTCATCGAGGGGCACCTTGAGCTCCGTATACGGGCTTGGCCGGAAGTACCACGACCTCATATCGTCGGCGTAGACGACGATAATCGTCTTCGTCATCTGCGATTCCAACACAACATTTCCAAATACCAGGGACGTCAGCGTCTTCGATTCCATGGCCGCGATTGTAGGCCTGTGTAATGGAATATACGAGGCTTCATTTTTGGAGGCGTTCCGATATATTTTGTCAACCTCGCGGGTGTCTTAATCGGGGTTGATGTTTCAGCTGGGGCCGTTTGGACGTGTTGTTGTCGGACATGGCTTCAGCTCTGCAGGCATTGCCGCTGAGCAGTAATGGGAAGCTGGATCGTCGTGCCCTCCCCGATCCAAATTAAGTTAAAAAGTCTCGGATTACCCTTGTTAGCCTACCCTGGGTGATGGTAGCCTTACCTAACCTTGTTCGTTTAGTGAAATGGAAACCCATTCAGGATGAAGAACTCAATCGTTGTCCGTGCGCTCAGTCTCGCCGTGCTCTCCACTACCCTGATGTTGGGAGCCTGCAGCTCCGATACAGATGGCAAGGCGGAAAATACTTCCTCAGGCGCAAACTCCGCAGCGAATTCCGGTGATAATGCCTCCGAAGTCACCATCAAGCACGCCAGGGGGGAAGACACATACCCCGTAAACCCCGAGCGCGTCGTTGCCATTGGTCCAGCCATCGACAACCTGCTGGCTATGGGCATCAAGCCCTCCGCCGTGGTGGTGTCTGCTAAGGACATGAATGCCCCGTGGCGCGACGGCAAGTTGGACGGCGTGGAGATTATCAAGCAGACCGATTTCAAGACTCTGCCGAAGGAAGAGATCGCTGCCGCTGCTCCGGATTTCATCGTCGGGGACTACTGGACGATCTCCGAGGATAACTACACACAGCTCTCCGAGATCGCGCCCACTCTGGGTGGTATTGGCACCGAGGGTGAAGGGATCGGCTGGAAGTCGCAGCTGAAGGAGCTCAGCAAGATCTTCAACAAGGAAGATAAAGCTCAAGAAGTCATCGACCAGGATGAGAAGGTCTTCTCCGATGCGAAGTCCGAGCTGCCGAATATCGAGGGTAAGACCGGTGTGGTCTCCCAGTTCGCTCAGGGATCCTTTGGAGCTGTGGCCGACCCGAAGGACCCAGGAGCCTCTTTCATCTACGACCTGGGTATGAAATTCCCGGAACCTCTGACCGACGGCTCTATTGAGGTAAAGCAGGGGCGCGTGACTCTGTCGCCAGAAAACGTCTCCGCCCTGGCTGCGGACTTCATGGTGATCTATAACCGCACCGGTGACATCGCGGAGGTGGAGAAGATCCCGGGCTACTCAGACCTGCCGCAGGTCAAGTCCGGCGCCACCCTGGCGGGTAACGAGGCTGTGGTTGCCGGCCTGAACACGCCGACCTCCCTGTCCCGTGCATGGGTATTGGAGCAGGTCAAGCCTACCTTGAAAAAGCTCTCTTAGTCTCTTTTTCTCCAGCACCCCTCGCGAGTGTGTCGCCCGGTGTGGCAGCGTGGGGTGTTTTCTTATGCCCTTTCTTGTTCGCTCACTCGCCTCCCCGCTGCCGCCCGCCGACCCGCAAGGAACTTTGCTTGTCTTCTGCGCAGTGGGATCCGGCTGCTGCGTGGAGGCGCCGTCCGGGGGCGTATCCGGTGCGGGTGAGCGAACTTGAACTTACGCACGCGCAGCTGGTGAAAGTCGATGGCTGGAAGAACGTTTTCAGCAGTGGGCACCGCGGTGCTGGACAAGAGTTCGGCTGACTGGCCAGCACCCGAGGCGAGAGGCATCGACCCTGCGCATGCCGACCAACCGCATGCCGATCCACCGCACTGACCCGCTACACACCGTCCCAATCCACTGAACCAACCCACATACTGACCCTACGCACACCGACTCACCGCACACCGCCAACTCAGAAACGAGAAAGGAATGACCATGGCGAGGAATAGCCGAGACAGGGAAATCTACCCCATTACGATCCGCGAACTGCAGGTCGATGACATCGAGGACATCACACCAGGGATGCGTCGCATTACTCTGACGGGCGAACAACTACGCGCCCATAGTGCGTTCGGCGTAGACGCACCACCGCTAGTCAGCGATGGTTTCGACGACGATATCCGCATCATCTTCCCAGACCCGGCCACCGGGGAGCGCCCTCACCCCATCACACGGGAGGACGCGACGGTGCTATGGCAAGAGGAAGTCAAAGAACTGTTTCGGACATATACCGTCCGTTCATTCGACGCCTCCCAGGGCCGTCTCGTCGTAGACTTCGCGCGGCATGGCCAAGGCCTGGCCGAGGACTGGTCCGCACGAGCTCGACCGGGAGATCCCCTGTATATCGCAGGGCCGAAGTCTTGCGCAGCGCTGCCCACCCACACTCCGTGGCTACTGATGGTGGGCGACGAGACGGCGCTGCCGGCGATTGCTCGCTGTATAGAGTCTTTGCCCGCCGGGTATAGGGCAGTGGTGATTATTGAGGTAGCCACGCGGGCACATGTCCAGCGACTGGAGTTCGAAGCACAGGTGGACATTCACTGGCAGGTGCGAGACGAGGGCGGGGACTTCGTGGCGAAAGCTACCGAGTTGTACGGAGAACACCCAGAGTGGGCGGCCGAGCCCGCTGCGATGCCCTATGTATGGGCTGCGGGAGAGGCCGGGCGATTGAAGGCGATCCGACGCTGGGTTCGAGCTCTGGGGATTCCGCGGGAAAACGTGGAGATTACGGGGTACTGGCGCGCAATGGCACCGGCGCAATCGGAAGCAGGGGCGACGGCTACGCAGGCTGAGAGTGCGGGGCAGGTTACGGGCACTCCGTCGCAGGGCGACAGTGAGGGGGCGGAGACAGGGGCTGTGACGAGCTACCGTAATGCGCTGGTTGAGCTGCATGAACTCACCGAAATGGGGTCGGCGATTCTGGTGCGCCAAGCCGTAGGGATGGGGATTTTCGGCCTGATTGATGAGGGCGCGGATCGAGTGGATCAACTGGCCGAAGCAACTGGCGTGCAGCAGGAGCTGGCTCTCCGGATTGCGCGTTACCTGGAGGCAGTGGGGTTAGTGACGTTGTCGGCGGATGTAGCACTGGATAGCTCATCGGAGGATGTGGCGGACCAACGGGCGGTTCGAATCGGCCTCACTGCGCTGGGCAGCGAGTTGGCAAACCCGGATTCTCCAGTAAGGGATTGGATTACCGGGCCGGCGGCCGCCAAGACCGCAGCACTTGGCCGGCTAGGGCAGGCACTGCAGAATCCGGCTGATACCGGCGAGCACCGCTGGGACTACATTGTGCAAACCCAGCCACAACTGGCCGTGGAGGAACACGAACAGGCGGCCTCCAGTGCTCAGTGGTCGGCCCCGGCCGCAGCGGAGATTCTGAGCAGCAAGCTACTAGCGCGACAGGATGCTGGCTCGCTTCGATGCGCGGTGGGAGGTCCGGCCGCAGCGGTGTATGCGGATGAGATTCTACGTAAGATACCGCAGGCAAACGCCGTGGTGTTGGGGTCGTTTTCGGAGGCAGAGGATGACGCAAGGATCTCAGTAGGCGCAGCAACTGCAGCGATGACGGAGCCTGGGGCCAGCGCGGAGGAGGTTATGCTGCGCGATATTGCTCCACGCCGCCGGGATCGTGCTCGCTATAGTGCACTGCACGCTCCAACGGTTGGGCGTAGCGGTGGGGATGCGCGCCGGGCGGATTGGGCTGGCACAGTGGCTACTTTGTGTGAGCAGGTAGATGCTGTGGTGCTGGTTGATCCGTGGCGACGTTGGCCAACTATAGAGTTGCAGCAGCTGGTAGCTGCCGTACTACGTTCTGGGGCGCAGCTGTTCCTGGTGACCCCAGTGTTGCAGGAAAGCGGGGCCGAGGATCATGACTACCAGGAAGATTTATCACGCCTCGTTCTGTATGGATCGCAGCTGCCCACGGCCCGTGTGATTGCGAAGCACCTGGCTGCCGTGGGGGCGGTAGTGCGTTCGAAGCAGGCGGTGGGGTGGAGTGCCCAGCTGTTCGAGGTGGGGAGGGGAGGTAGGTAACTGCCTGTGGTCGGGCGAAGCGTGTGGAGGAGCGGCGGACGTTCGGTGGTTTGCTAAACCGTTTCTAAAGTGCCCCCTGTCGGCCGGGATCCCCCTTTCCGCTGGGAGCCTTCCTATCGGCTGGGGTCCCACCCCTTCGGCTGGGAGCGCCTGTCGGCTGGCCCCTAGCGGCTGAGCTGCCTCCATATCGGCAGCCACACACCCCCCAAAATAATTAACTTAGCCTATCCTTTATCTAGTTAGGCTGCCCCATGCGGGGTAGACGCGGTAGACGTGATTGACGCGCGCTCGAGGATCGATCAACACCCCGTGCGTCCGATGGCCTTCAGCGCACCCCAATGAGCTCCCTACACGTTAGGCTTCTGTATGTTTCGAAACAATTCGCTGACCCGTCGCGCGGCAATGAAGACGGCCGCTGTCTTAGCAGCATCCACTCTCGTCCTTTCCGGTTGCTCCCGAGGCGAGGATTCCTCGGCGTCAAATATTGAGGGAAATGGGAACGAGCGCATCGCCGCAGTTGGCCTAGGAGACGGCGATACCTTGCTCGCGCTAGGTATCCAGCCTGTTTGGCAGCAACACGCACATCGGGAAAACGTTGTCATCAACTCGGGCGCGCGTTTCCAGGATCAAGGTGGCATCCACAAAGGGGAGCATGCGGTCGTGGCCGCGGGCACGGTGGTGACCAAGGACGTCGCGCTGCGCACTATTGCGGGCGGGGTGTCGGCCCGTTACTTGCGCGACATCGGGGGCTAATCCGCGCGGGCAGAGGACGTTGCCGCCGAGCGCATGGTACCCGCCTCCAGGTCATCCTCGCTGAAGAAGTCGAGGACGCCGTCCTCAAAGACGTAGGCGCCGTCGGGGAAGTAAAGGGTCAGAGTGCCGTCTTTGAGCTCCGCCTGGATGAGGTGACCCAAGGTGCCGGCCTCGTAAGTGCCGTCGCCGACCTTTTCAAATTTCTTGTCGGACAGGAAGTCCTTGGAGTCGTCTCTGAAGGTGGCAAGGTCGACTTCCGTTTCGCCATGGGTTTTGAGGAAGTAGTTGCTTGGTCCGTTCATGGCTTCCGCGGGGGAAAAATCGCCGTCGATGAAGCCGCATTCACTTTCGCTGATGGAGAAGCGGCAGCGGACGGGGCCGCTATTGGTGTCGAATTCGTAGAACTCGTCGAGGTCGGCGGGATCGACGGCGTCGCTCAGATGGGTGAGGTCGATTCCGATGTGGTGTTTGTCTTCTGCGTTGAGCTCGGTCTTGAGTGCTCCGAAGTCCATCGCGGTAAATGTCACGCTCACTGGCTTGCCTGCCTCATGTGCGGGAGTATCGCTCGTAGTGAAACTTACGGAGTCGCTGCCAATGGCGAAGTCGAAGCCGTCGCCGGAGAAGTAACCATTGCTGTCATTGAGCGGGTGGCCTCAGTTGAAAACGATGGGGAAGACCACTTGTTCGCCCTCGTAGTTGCCGGAGGCAATGATGTAGCTCAGGGGCTCGCACGCATCGAAAGAATCTTGGGTGACCTTGAAGTCTTTGAGAGGTGCTCCGCGTTCAGGCTCCTCCGTCGACAGGAAATGAACGATGGCCGTTGGTGCTTCGCCTTTGTCTACGAATTCGCCGACTCCGGTGTCGGCGACTCCGGCGTTCGGGTCGCAGTTTTCTTCGGCCAAGGATACGGGCCAGTTGCGTGTCGATGCCGCCCTGCTCGACGTAGCTGGGGTGGTGCTGCTGCGAGTCGCGCGTGAGGAAGTGCTCGAGGTCGCTGTTGGGTTGGAGGCAGACTCGGTCGCCGTGGTCGAGTCAGCTGCCACTGCGGATTCCGACGGGGCTGCATCGCGCCGGGTGTCGGGGAGGGAGCAGGACGCAACGAGCGCGGCTACTGATGCCGCCGCTACTGCGGCACGCGCGGTGCGTTGGGGCAGGAGGACAGGGAGAGTGGTCATGGTGTATGTCCTTCGTCCGAGGGGCGAACTCGTGGCCGAGACTAACGAAGCGCGAAGCCGAGTTCTATCACCGGCTGGAAATTGTTAGGAGATCGAAATGATTTACGGGGAGAGCTGAGTGATGGGCTGGACAGACAAGATGTCGACCTCGCCCGCGCAGGCCTGCAGGCCCGGTACTGCGACATAGAGGCTGTCGGTGTTTTCGGGCGGATAGATCCGCAGGCCATCGGCGTCCTGCGGTTGGCAGGCCGCCGCGTCGAGCAATCCCACGTTGGTGATCTTGAGCCCCGCGCGGGCCTGGGCCCCTGGCGCCAGCGTCACGGTGGCAGCTTCGGTGCCGGTCTCACGCAGCGCGGCGGGGCCTACTTGAGTGCCGTCGTTGCCGGTGACGGCGGAGACGCCGGGGAAGCCCGTGAGGGTGCACTCCTCGTCAGAGGTATTGGTCAGCACGATGTCGACGAGTCGGGAGCCAGCGGCTCCCTGTTCGTTGGTGATCTCGGCGGAGAGCTGGGAGGTGGCGCAGGCGCCCTCGGGCAAGGGCGGGATAGTGGAGGATGCTGGGGCTGGTGCGGTGCCGGACGCGCCGGGAGCGGCCCCGGAAGCAACGTCGTCGGCGGCATCGTCACCCGCAGGGGCGTCGGCCGAGTGAACGACGGTGGTCGTGACTGCCGACGGTGCCGCAGAGTCCTCCTCGCCGGCGGAGCATGCGGCGAGTGGCAGCAGCAGGCTGAGGGACAGGAGTGCGCGCAGATTCTTCATACCCACAGGGTAGTTTCACAGCACGACGGGGACTAGAGATTACTGGTCACGAGTCTGTTAAGTCTTTGTTAGCAATGAGCAACGATTCGCAGAATGTGTCACACAGTGTGCAGTAGCCGTCCTGTGACTGAAAGTGTGAACATGATGAACTCCCGCCGCCTTTCCCATGATCGAAAAACGCAGGGAACGACGGGGCCTATGGGCGCTCCGGCACGATGAGCGGCCCGCCGGTGACGGGGTCCTCGATGACGCGGGAGTCCAGGCCGAAGACGTCGCGCAGGGCCTGCGGCGTGATGGTGGACTCGGGCGAGCCCAGGGCCGTGACGGAGCCGTCCTTCATGAGGACGAGGTTGTCCGAGTAGCGGGCGGCTAGGTTGAGATCGTGGAGCACCATGACGATGGTCTTGCCCTGTTCCTTATTGAGCGTGGAGACGAGCTCGAGGACGTCGATGGAGTGCGCCAGGTCCAGGTAGGTGGTGGGCTCGTCGAGGAAGACGATGTCGGTGTCCTGAGCCAGGACCATGGCTATCCACACGCGCTGGCGCTGGCCGCCGGACAGGGAGCCCACGGGGCGGTCGCGCAGCTGAAAGACGTTGGTGAGCGCCATGGCCTCGTCCACGGCGGCGGAGTGGGAGGCGGACCACTGCTGCAGCCAGGACTGGTGCGGGTGCCTGCCGCGGGCCACGAGGTCTGCGACGGTGACGCCGGCAGGGGTGATGGGGGACTGGGGGAGCATCGACAAGCGCGTGGCTAGCTCCCGGGAGGAGTAGTCACCCAGCTTCTTCCCGTCGAGGGTGACGGAGCCCGCCGACAGTGGGAGCAAGTGGGACAGGCCGCGCAGGAGGGTCGACTTGCCGCAGCCGTTGGCGCCGATGAGCGTGGTGACCTGGCCGTCGGGGATGTCGAGTGTGACGTCGCGGCTGATGACGGTATCGCCATAACCGACGGAGACGGAGTGCGCGGAAAGTCGAGCGTTCATTACTTGATGTTGTCCTTCAGACCCTGGAGGATGATGGTGGCCGAGAGCAGGGACGCGTTCATGTACCAGGACTCGTAGTCCACGGACACGGCCTGGTTGGCCTGCACTGCCTTGAGAGAGTGCCACGTGGCGGCCTGCGAGGGGTCGGCGGCGCCGGCGTTGACGCCGTAGAAGATCCAGTCGGCGTCGGCCTCGGAGAGCTGCTCGGCGGAGATGTCCTGGCCAGCCTTCTCAATCTGCTTTTGGTTGGCGGGGCGGGGCAGGCCGGCATCGGCGGCCACGGAGCCCGCCATGGAGTTGACCCCGTAGAGCTGGAACTGGTCGTCCTTGGAACGCAGGAAGGAGACGGTGGGCTTGGAGGATAGGCCCTCGCCCCAGGCTTTGGCGTTGGACTCGTACTCGGCCAGGAGGGTCTCGGCGGAGTCCTTCTTGCCCACGGCCTCGGCGATGGTGAGGAGGTCCTGCTTCCAGTTCTCGCCGCCGCCCTTACCGGTGACGACAGGCGCGATGGCCTTGAGCTGCTCCAGGATGGCCTCGTCCGTACGCGAGTTAGCGCAGATGAGGGTGGGCTTCAGGGAGGCGATGGTCTCAAGATCCGGGTTGGCGCGTAGGCCGCAGTCCGCGATGGAGTCCAGATCGAAGTCGGAGCCGAAGCGGTTGCGGATGTAGTCCGGGACGACGCCCAGGTTCTTGGCCTTGGCCGCGCCCACCGGGAGAATGCGCAGCATGAGGAGGTTGTCCAGCTGGCCGGTGTTGAGCGCGATCACGCGCTGGTGCTGCTCGGCGGCGCTGGACGATGCCGCGGAGGTGGCCGCCTGCTCGATCGGCGCAGTCTCCTGTTTGGAGCAGGCCGCAGCGAAGGCGGCGACGCCGAGGCCAGCGGTGATCTTGAGGAAGTTACGTCGTTGCATGGTCGTCTACTTTCGTGTTCGAGTTTGCTGCCAGAGCAGCCAGATGAGGAAAGGTCCGCCGATGACCGACGTGATGATGCCCACCGGGATCTCCCAGCCGAAGGCACAGCGGGCGATGAGGTCGGACACGCACACGATGAGTGCGCCCATGGCCGCCGATGCCCCCAGGGGCGGCGCCCCGACCCGCGCCAGGCGCGCGGAGATCTGCGGGGCGACGAAGGCCACGAAGCCCACCGGGCCCACGGCGGAGACGGTCACCGCGGCCAGTAGAACTGAGACGATGAGCAGTGCCGCGTTGATCTTCTTCAAGGGGGCGCCGAGGGCTTGGGCGGAATCCTCGCCGAGCTCCAGCGCGGGCAGATCGATGGCGATGCGGGCTAGCACTAGGCCACACACCACGAGCATGCCCAGGGTGGGCCATAGGTGCTCGAAGGTGCCGCCGTTGAGCGAGCCGACCATCCACACCTTGGCCGCGGCCGCGGTGTTGAGATCTGTGGCGGCCAACATGTACGTGACCAGGGCGTGGAGGAAGGCGTTGCCGCCGATGCCCACGAGGACGAGGCGGAACATATCCACCCCGCCGCGCCGGGACAGCATCCAGATGGCTGCGCCGGTGGCGAGACCGCCGGCCATGGCGGCGAGCGGGATGCCGACGTAGGCGCCGAACGCCCCGCCGGCCCCGGCAGATCCTCCGAAGACCATGATGGCCACGGCCGCCACGGTGGCGCCCTGGTTGATGCCCAGGATGTCCGGGCTGGCCAGGCCGTTGCGGGCGATGCGCTGCGTGATGGCGCCGGAGAGCCCCAGCGCGGCGCCGACGGCTAGACCCACGAGCGAGCGGGCCAGACGCCAGTCGATGACGACGGTGCGCTCGAGCTTGTTTCCGCCGCCCGCCAGAACACCGATGACCTCGGCGGGGTTAAGGGGGAACTCGCCGGTGCCGAGGCTGATGACCCACACGAGCGCGCTCGCGACCACGATGGCCGCGGTCCAGGCTTGCGTGCGCGGGTGGTAGAGGAAGCTGAACTTTCCGAAGCTGAGGTGCTTCATTACAGGCTCACCACCGTTCGGTGCCGGACGAGCCAGATAAACGCCGGCCCGCCGAGCAGCGCGATGACGATGCCCGCCTGGAGCTCGCCGGGGCGCATGATGAGGCGGCCCACGATGTCGGCGCCGAGCAACAGGCAGGCGCCCGCCAGCGCGGAGTAGGGGGTCACCCACTTGTAGTCCGGGCCGGTGATGCCGCGGGCGACGTGGGGCACCACGAGACCGATGAAGCCGATGGGGCCCGCGGCTGCCGTGGCCGCGCCGGCCAGCAGGGTGATGGCCACGAAGCCCAGGATATTGGCGCGGGCAACGTTGGTGCCCAGCGCCTGCGCGGCCTCCGCGCCCAGATTGAGGATGTTGAGCGTCGGGCCCAGCGCCAGCGCTAGTACCGCGCCGATGGCGAGCGGCACGAGCGCAGGGGTGATGATGTCGAAGCCGCGTCCGGTGACGGACCCCGCTTGCCAGAAGCGGAGAGTGTCGAGCGCGTTGGGATCGATGTAGACGATGGCCGACGTGGCCGCCGCGAGGACGGCGGACAGGGCGGAACCCGCGAGGACGAGGCCCAGGGTGTCGCCGCGACCGATGCCGCCGGCGGAGAGCCCGAAGACGAGCAGCGCCGCCAGGCCCGCGCCGAGGAAGGCGAGGAAAAGGTGCGACTGCATGGACGTCAGCCCGAAGAGGAAGATGCCAGCCGCGACGAAGAGTGCGGCGCCCGCATTGACGCCGAGTAGGCCAGGGTCCGCGAGCGGGTTGCGGGTCAGACCTTGCACGAGTGTGCCGGCTAGTCCGAGCGCAGCTCCGACGACGATGGCGAGCACGGTGCGCGGGATGCGCATGGTGGCAAGGATTCCGGCGATCTCGGCGACGCTGCTGCCCACGGTGCCGGCGGCCTGGGCGGTGTCGGTGCGCCCGCGCAGGATCTCCCAGGCGGTGGGCCAGGCCTGGGTGAGCTCTGAGATGGAGGTCGCCTTGGCGCCCAGTGCCAGGCTGGCGAAGACGAGGGCGACGAGTGCGGCCACGAGGAGGGCTAGGCCGAGGAGTCGTCTGCTGTGGCCCGCGGCGCGCGGGGTGCCCACGGCCGGTGTCGGCAGAGTCGTCGATGTCATGTAGGTAAGGTTAGCCTTATTTCGCCGATATACGTGAATTGTCTTTCCTTGCTGGAGGTTCGTCGGCTTGAGATAGGTTCACCTAATGTTGGTTAGGCTATCTTTTCTCAATTCGACAGGTCTTTTATGCCTCTGCGGAATTCCCGCACTCGTCGCTCGGCCGCGGTATTCCTGTCGCTCGCCCTTGTCGGCTGGGGTGCGGCCGCATGCTCGTCGGACCCCGATTCCGGTGCGGCCGACAACTCGGTGGCGGCATCGTCGGCATCGTTGGCGCAGTAGGCATCGGCTGACGGCGACGCCGCGGCCTATCCGGTCACAGTGGCCACCAAGTTCGGTGACGTCACCGTCGAGGAGGCCCCGCGGCGCGTGGTGGCCCTGGGGTGGGGTGATGCGGAGGTGGCGTTATAGCTGGGCGTCGAGCCCATCGCCGCGGCCGACTGGCTCTCCTTCGGTGGCGACGGCGTGGGCCCCTGGGTAGAACACGGCTACACGCAGTCGCCGGAGATCCTCGGCACGACCGACGTGAATTACGAGGCGGTGGCGGCGCTCGAGCCCGACCTCATCCTCGACGTGCGCTCGTCCGGTGACCAGGAGCGTTACGACATGCTCTCCGCCATCGCGCCGGTCATCGGCGTCTCGGTGGGCGGCGACAAGTATAAGACGTCGCGTGACGAGCAGCTCACCATGATCGGCGCCGCTTTGGGCAAGCCTGCGGAGGCGCAGGAGCAGATCGAGCAGTTGCAGGAGCGCATCTCGGGCATCGCCGCGGATCATCCGGAGTGGTCGGGCACGACCTTCGCCGTTCTCGGCCGCACGGCCACGACGTGGGGTGCCTACAACGACGGCACCAACCGCGCAGATCAGCTCATCGAGCTCGGCTTCTCGCTCAACCCCTGGGTGAAGTCGCAGTCGGCGTCCGCGAAGAATATCTCGGTCCCGCTCTCGGGGGAGACCCTGTCCAACGCGGACTCGGATGTCGTCATTGCGCAGGCCGTGTCCACGGACATCTCCACGGTGGAGACGGACCCGGCGTGGATGGGCTTGCCCGCGGTCCGCGAGGGGCGCGCCATCGTCATGCCGAAGGAGCTTTCGCAGGCTTTCTCGCTCGTGACAGCCGAGGCCACCAACTACGCCTTGGACGAGCTGGTGCCGCTGCTGGAGGATATCGTTCCTGTGTAGCAGTCCTAGCCTGCCGGTAATTCGCGCATGGGAGATGGGCAAGGCCAAGCTACGCGGCACATCGTTTCCTTTCTATACAGGTACCTCTCGTGAACCTGCCTCCGTGCGCGTGTTCGGCGTCGTCGCTGTGCTCACCCTCGGCCTGGCCGCCTGCTCCTCGAGCGCGGCCTCCGCCTCCAACTCGGACAACGCGGCATTCCCGGCCACCATCTCCACCAAGTTCGGCGACGTCACCATTGACGAGGCCCCGCGGCGCGTCGTGGCCCTGGTCTGCGGCGACGCCGAGGTGGCGCTCTCGCTCGGCGTGCAGCCGGACCTTATCCTCATCCTCGGCGTTCGTTCCTCGGGCGATCAAGAGCGCTACGACACACTGTCGGCCATCGCGCCGGTCGTGGGCATCCCGGAGGGCGCAGACAACTGGCTGACGGATCGCTCCACCCAGCTTGAGTGGTGGGGGAGACAGCGGAAAGCGTGCCATCAGTGCTGTCGTCGGTGACGCAGCCGGCCAGTGTAAGGGCAAGGGAATCGGCGGTGAGAACGGGGAGTAGTCGCTGCGTAAAAATGGTGGGGAGTCTAGACGTTATGGTCCTAGAGTTCCTGCAGGGCGGGGAATACCCTCTCCCTAAGTAATGGCGCGATAGTGACGTCCGGGGCGGCGGGATCGACCCACGCGAGCTCAGCAATCTCCTTGTCGGGATGTGCGACGGAGATTTCTTCTTCGTAGACATAGACGTGCGCGTGGATGGTCTCTGGTGCACCGTTGGCAGCCGACGATACGTAGGTGGCGAGGCGACGCAATTTCGACATATCAATCACAGCACGCACGGCCTCATGGGCGATGAGCTGGGCCGCGCGGGCGGGATCGATGGTGGTGTCAATGGAGCCGAAAGGCAGGACGAATTCTGGGGTGGACGTAGCGCGAATGACAAGAACTCGGCCGTGAGTATCACGCAGTACAATGGCGACAATTTCCGAAATGTCTGCAGCTGATGATGGCGAGGTGGGGTTCTCAGACATACCTCCATTGTAGGTCTGGGCGGGGGTAGGGGGACTGTGGTGAAAGAAGAGAGGGGGCACCCGAAAGCTGTCAGTAATGTAACGGGTTGGACACAGTCCCACGCGGTTGAAACACACGCCACAGTGGGCGTGCCATCATGGGTAGGTCTTATAGACCAATACGAGAAGAAGTGAAAGAGGAATTGCGTAATGCGAAAAATCCCGCACCTTAAGAAAGTCCTTGTGGGCTCGGCTTTCGCAGGTGCGTTTTTCCTGGGCAACCCGGCGGCCGGCGCCCAGGAACTTCCCACCATCCCGGAGCTAGATTCGGCGGACATCGTGGACCAGGTGCGAGCGGATTTGGCGTCTGTGGGTATTGAGACCAAGCCGGTTGATGCCGAACTTACCGACGCTCTCGATACCGCCGTCAATGGCGCCGCTGCTCAGGCGGCTCAGGATGCTTCCGCAGCAGTGGCGTCCGCGGCGAACTCTCCAGTAGCACGCCAGGTTGCGGACCAGGCACAGGTGCCGGCTTTCCCGGAGGCTCCCGCCTATACCGGTGCTGATGCCATCACGGGTGACCCGCTGACCAACCCGGAGCCGATTGGGCTGCTGCAGGAGGCTACGCAGCCGGACTTCGTGCCGAAGGGCACGGATCCAAACTACGTGTGGAAGAACGACTCGTTCTCCAAACTTGCTGCGGGCAAGCCACAGGCAGACTACATCCTGCACCGCGTGCCGGGGTCCTTCTACGATGCACCGCAGATCCCGGAAGAATCCAACACTGCGATGACAGAGGGCAAATCCCTGTATGGTCCGGGCACCCCGCTGTATATCAGCGAGGACACGATGTGCACGTTGACTGCAGCAGGTACCGATGCTGAAGGCCGCAAGGTAGGCATCACCGCTGGTCACTGCGGCAACGTGGGGGATCCTGTGTCGTCGGCGGACTCCTGGCAGGTTGGCCCCACCGGCACCCTGGTGAGCAAGAACACCTACCTGGACTACTCGGTCATTGAGTTCGGTTCCAAGGCTGAGGTAACCCGCAGCTACAACGGCGTGACCGCCCACGGTGTCGGCGGCGCGGCACAGCCGGGCGAAGTTGCCTGCAAGCGTGGCGTTGCCACTGGTACCACCTGCGGTATGACCTTCCAGCACGGCAAGGAGATCTCCGTCAACCAGGTTTGCGCCATGGTGGGTGACTCTGGCGCGCCGGTTTTCCGTGACGGTCGCGTCGTCGGTTCTATCTCCCGTGGACTGTTCCCGGGCCTGCCGTCCTGCCGCACTCCGTGGCAGGGAGCGCTGCACAACCCGACGGTCGTTTCTAACACCGATGCCATCATCGCGGATCTCAACCGCCGCGGTGAGGTCGGTTCCGGTTTCACGCTTCCGGAAGATTAAAAGTACGTTTCTAACAAATTGTGCCCCAGATCGTTAAAGATCTGGGGCCTTATTTGATCGAAATGACCTGCGGAGTGCGGTTCGCAGGCCGGCGCTGAGGTGCGGCACCGGCGTGCGGCGCCGCACGAGGGTTAGGACAGAGCGGTGAGGGTGGCGTCGTGCAGCGTGCCGTTAGTGGCCAAGGCCGAGCCGCCGTGGGGGCCGTCTTCGCCGCGGACGTTAGTGAAGCGGCCGCCTGCTTCGGTGACGAGGAGGGCAGGGGCTGCCAAATCCCAGAGGGAAACCTCAGGCTCTGCGGCGATGTCGACCGCACCTTCGGCTACCAGGCAGTAGTTCCAAAAGTCGCCGTAACCGCGCAGGCGCCAGACCTTGTCGGTCAGGGATACGAAGGTGTCGCGATTAAGGCCCCAGCCGGCCAGGGAGCTCATAGCCAAAGAAGCGTCCTCTAGGTTCGAGACTTCGGAGACGCGAAGGCGCTTCGGCTCGCCGCCGAAAACGCGGTAGGCGCCACCGCCCTTGGCGGCGTACCAGCGACGGCGCAAGGCAGGGGCGGAGATGACGGAGACGACGGGTTTGCCGTCTTCGAGGAGAGCGATAAGCGTGGCCCAGACGGGGACGCCACGAACGAAGTTCTTCGTGCCGTCGATGGGATCGATGACCCACTGGCGGCCCTCATAGCAGGCTTCGCCGCCGAACTCTTCGCCCAAAACTTCATCACGCGGGCGGGAACGCTTGAGTGCTTCACGGATGGCCTTTTCGCAGGCTAAGTCCGCATCCGAGACCGGAGTCATGTCTGGCTTTTCCTTTACGGAAAGGTCGGCAGCCTCAAAGCGGTGCATGGTGACAGCATCCGCGTGGCCCGCCATTTCCAAGGCCAGACCGAGGTCTTCTTTGTACTTACCCACGGAGCCATTCCTCCATCTGATCGACTACCTGTTTATTACCCGCGATACACCATTCCACACCGCCGGCTTCAACCTTGCGCGCCGCGCCGCCGGCCGCGATGACCAGCGCCTGGCCTGGATACCAATCCCAGTCCTTCACAGAATGCTGCATCCATGCGCCCCACGTGCCATCGGCCACGGAGGAAAGATCCACAGACCCAGCGCCGAGCATGCGCACGGTGGCGAAATGCGGGGCAACCTTTTCCCACGCCGCCGAAATCTTGGGATTGGTGATGCAGGAAGGGTGGAGGTAGGTCGACAAGCACAGGTTTTCCGCGGGGGTATCGGTCAGCGGGGTGACCTCCTTGCTGTCCAAGGTAGTGGGGAAGTCACGGCCACCGAACCAGGTGTAGCCCATGGCCGGGCGGTGGACGGCGCCGAGGATGACCCCGTTGGCGTCGATAAGCGCAAGTGCGGAGCACCAATAGTCGAAACCGGAGGCAAAGTTGAAGGTGCCGTCGACGGGATCGATGACCCAGGTGCGGCCGGACTTTGACGCGCGGTTGGCGCCTTCTTCGCCCACGATGCCGTCCTCGCCGCGAAGGGCCTCGAGGACGCCTGCGACGAAGCGCTCGGCGGCAAAGTCGGCGTCAGTGACGACGTCCGCGCGGTCGGTCTTTTGAGACACGTCTACGCCCTGCTCACGCAGGCGCCAGGCCAGGCGGCCGGCGTTGTACACAAGCGCCTGGGCAAGGTGGGCGTCGGAATCGTCTGCGTGGGCGACGATGAAGGTCTTGATGATGGCATCGATCATCTCGGTGAGGCTTGGCTGGTCACTCATGCCGCCTATTGTCGCGCTAAATGCGGCCGATGGCTAATCAGGGAGTGAGAATAAGTAAAGTAGGGGGCTATGCGTCCGGAACAAACAGCACGACTTGAGGAACTCAGCGCCACCTTGACCTCGATTGAGAAGGTTATGGACCCGGAGGCGGTGTCCGAGCGCGTTCGTGAGCTCGAGGCCCAGGCGGGGGACCCGTCGCTGTGGGACGATCCTGACCATGCCCAGAAGGTGACCTCAGCCCTTTCGGCGGAACAGGCGAAGTTGCGCAAGCTGACTTCCCTGCGGGGGAGGATTGAGGATCTGCCCGTCATGGCTGAGCTGGCGGAGGAAGAAGGCGATGAGGCCTCTCAGGAGTTGGTGGACACCGAGCTGAAGGAACTAGAAGCCGCCATCGAATCTCTTGAGATCACCACCATGCTCTCCGGCGAGTATGACGAGCGCGAGGCTGTTATCAACATTCGCTCTGGCGCGGGTGGCGTGGATGCTGCGGACTGGGCGGAGATGCTCATGCGCATGTACACGCGCTGGGCGGAGAAGAATGGCCACAAGGTGGATGTCTACGACATTTCCTATGCCGAGGAGGCAGGCATCAAGTCTGCCACTTTCGTGGTGCATGGCGAATACATGTATGGCCAGCTCTCGGTGGAGCAGGGCGCGCACCGACTCGTGCGCATCTCTCCGTTTGATAACCAGGGGCGCCGCCAGACCTCCTTTGCCGAGGTGGAGGTGCTTCCGGTGGTGGAGCAAACGGACTCCATCGAGGTTCCGGATTCTGAGGTTCGTGTGGACGTCTACCGCTCCTCGGGCCCAGGCGGGCAGTCGGTCAACACGACGGACTCTGCGGTGCGCCTGACACACATCCCGACCGGCATCGTGGTGACCTGTCAGAACGAGAAGTCCCAGATCCAGAACAAGGCCTCTGCCATGCGCGTGCTGCAGGCCAAGCTGCTGGAGCGCAAGCGCCAAGAGGAGCGCGCCGAGCTGGACGCGTTGGGCGCGGGCGGCAATGCGTCCTGGGGTAACCAGATGCGCTCCTATGTTCTGCATCCGTATCAGATGGTCAAGGATCTGCGTACAAACTACGAGGTCGGAGACCCATCCAAGGTGCTGGATGGTGATATTGACGGCTTCTTGGAGGCGGGTATTCGGTGGCGTATGGAGGACAACGAAGCCTAGGCTTCAGTGACAATTGTTGCTACTGTTGCTTAAGTGATCACTTTTGAGAATGTGTCCAAGGTCTACGCGACGTCAACTCGGCCCGCGTTGGACAACGTGTCTTTTGACATAGACGACGGCGAATTCGTCTTCCTTATTGGCCCCTCGGGCTCCGGAAAGTCCACCTTTCTGCAGCTCATGGTGCGCGAAACAAATGTGAGCTCCGGTGATATTCACTTTGGGGACTTCCATGTCAATGCGCTGAAGGGCCGTCAGATTAACCAACTGCGCCAGTCCATCGGCTATGTCTTTCAAGATTTCCGCCTGCTGCCCAAGCTCAACGTCTACGACAACGTAGCGTTTGCTCTGCAGGTCATTGGCAAGAAGAAGTCGCGCATTGCGAAGCAGGTTCCGGAGGTCCTCGACATGGTGGGCCTCGGCGCCAAGCAGCACCGCATGCCGCACGAGCTCTCCGGTGGCGAACAGCAGCGCGTGGCTGTTGCGCGTGCCTTCGTGAACCGTCCCAAGCTTCTGCTTGCCGACGAACCCACGGGCAACCTCGATCCCGCCACAGCTGCGGAAATCATGGCCTTGCTGACCAAGATCAACCGCCGCGGAACCACCGTGGTGATGTCGACGCACAACGCGCGCGCGGTCAACGACGCCCGCCAGCGCGTCATCGAGCTGCACAACGGCACGCTCGTGCGCGACGAAAAGAACGCGATGTACGGGGAGGCGCTCTAGATGAACTTAGGCTTTGTTTTTCGGGAGGCCTTCAAGGGACTAGGCCGCAACATCACCATGACCATCGCCATGGTGATTACCACGGCAATTTCGGTGGCGCTGGTGGTCGCCGGCGTGCTCGTGGCCCAGATGACCAAGGACACCAAAGACATCTACCTCGAACAGGTCGAGGTTATGGTGCAGCTCAACGAGGACATCTCTGCCAACGACCCGGAGTGCAAGGACGCTGCCTGCGCTGGCCTGAAGAAGAAGCTGGAGGCAGACGATGAGATTGAATCCGTGGGCTATCGCAGCCAGAAGGAATCCTATGACCGCTTCGTCGAGCTGTTCAAGGAAACTGACCCAGTCATGGTGGAGGAAACATCACCGGACGCGCTGCCCGCAGCCTTCCATGTGCGGCTGAAGGACCCGACGGACACCGCGCCTATCGACGCCATTGCGGATGACCCCGCCGTTACCGACGTCATCGACCAACAGGAAGATGTGCGCAGCGCCGCCGGCAACCTGGATGCGATCCGCAACGCCACCTTCATCGTGGCCGGAGTGGTAGCGCTGGCCGCTATCATGCTCATCGCCAACATGGTGCAGATTGCCGCCTTCCAGCGCCAACGCGAAACTGCCATCATGCGCATGGTGGGCGCCTCGCGCTGGATTACACACGCGCCGTTCATTGTTGAGGCCATCTTGGGTGCGATTGGCGGCGTTATCCTCGCCGGGGCGGGCATCGTCTTGGGCAAGAACCTGGTCATCGACCCGGCACTCAAGGACCTCTACCAGAAGCAGCTCTTGGCGCCCGTGACGTCGTCTGATGTGTGGACGGTGCTGCCTATCGTCGGCATTGTGGCGCTGCTTCTGGCTGCGCTCACAGCACAGGTCACTATGCGCGCCTACGTGCGGACCTAAGCACGTACACGCGATGTGGTTTTTGCCTGGCCGTGGCGTAATATAGTCCAGACTATGGCGAAGAAGGCAAAGAAGAGAAAAGGGGCAGTGGCCGATAACAACTCGACACTGGCCACCAACCGACGTGCCCGCCACGACTACACCATCCTTGACACCCTGGAATGCGGCATGGTGCTCGTGGGCACCGAAATCAAGTCGATGCGCGAAGGCAAGATTTCTCTGGCGGATGCCTTCGCCACTATCGACGACGGCGAGGTCTACATCCGCAACCTCCACATCCCGGAGTATTCCCAAGGTTCGTGGACGAATCACTCGCCCAAGCGCACCCGCAAGCTGCTGCTGCACCGCCGTGAGATTGACAAGCTTATGGGCCAGGTGCGCGACGGCAACAAGACGCTCATCCCCCTCAAGGTCTATCTCAAGAACGGCCGCGCTAAGTGCGAGCTGGGGCTGGCCAAGGGTAAGCAGGATTACGATAAGCGCGAAGCCATTAAACGCCGCGACCAAGACCGCGATATTACCCGTGAGCTGGGCCGCCGCGTAAAGGGCATCAACGCCTAACCGATGAACGTCTAGCCTGGGTGCCATGATTTATACGGCCAAGGTGGCTCATGACGTTATTCACGGTGACGAGGAGCTGCGTGGGGAAGCGGTGCTCGTCGATAAGCTCTGGCCCCGCGGCGTGGCCAAAGAGCGCCTCGATTACGACCATTGGTTCAAGCACGTGGCCCCCAGTGTCGAGCTACGAAAGTGGTGGGGCCACGACCCGGATACTTTTGAGGAGTTTGCGCAGCGCTACCGAGCGGAGCTTGACGACAACGACAATGAGGAGCTGAAGCAGTTGCGCCAGTTTGCCGCGGCTGGCGACGTCACCCTCCTCTTCGCCGCCAAAGACCGCGAGGTGAACCACGCCGTCGTGCTGAAGGCGTGGCTCGAAGAAGACTAAACGAAAAGTCCCCAGATGGCGGCGCCCACGGCGATGAGGCCTGTGATGACAACGAACACGTTGCTCGGGCGGCCGCGGAACTGCTTGAGAGCATCAATTCGGTTGATGGCGTACATCGGCAGCAGGTAGAGAATCGAGGCGATGAAGGGGCCACCGATGGCCTCGATAAGGCTGAGAATCGACGGATCAATGATGGCAACGACCCAGGCGGAGACAAAGATGATGCCATGCATGATGGAGGTCAACTGCTTTTCTGACAGCTTCTTCGTAGCTCGAGGAGCTGCGGTGCGCAGGAGGTAGTTACCGCCTTCGGTCGCTCCCAGCACGTGGCCGAAGTAGGAGGAAATGATGGCCACCATCGCGACGATGGGGGAGATGAAAGCCAAGACCGGCACACCGGTGACGTTGGCCAGGTAAGACAGCACCGGTAGGTTCTGCTCGCGGGCCTCAGCCAGACCATCAGCGCCGAGGGTGAGCGTGCAGGACCACACAAAGAACATGGTGAAGACGGTGAGCAGAATGGCCGTGAGCGCTAGTGCGCGCGAGGCATTCTCGGAGCTCTTTTCGCGCCCGTGTGCAGCGACCATCGCGAGGGAGAATTGGGAGATGGCGGGGGAGTGGTTAAAGGAAAAGACCAGCACCGGAATAATAAGAGCCACCGCGCCGACGACGCGCCAATCATTGTTGCCCACCTCCATGAAGGAAGCGATATCCCAGCGGGGGATGAGGTAAATAGACAGCGCGCCGAGGCAGAAAATCAATGGGTAGACCAAGAACTGCGTAACAGTCAGCACGATGCGCTGGCCAAAGGCGAAGACAATGGTCATCACGCCCACCAGCAGGAATGACAGCAGCGGGCGTGAAATGGTGGGACCATGCAGCTGGTTGACGATGAAGCTGTTGACCGTATTTGTAATGGACACGCCATAAATCAGCACGATGGGGAAAATCGCGCAAAAGTACACCACCGAAATGATAAGACCTGCGGTCTTGCCAAAGTAGTCCGTAACCACGGCGGTGATGTCCTCACCCTGGCGGGGCGACACACAAATCATGCGCGCGAGCCCGCGGTGGGAGAAGTACGTCATCGGGCCAATGAGAATGGTGGCCACCAGCAGTGGCCAGAAGCCGAAGCTGCCGGCATTGATGGGAAGGAACAAGATGCCGGCACCCACGGCGGTGCCAAAGAGCGAAATTGCCCATTCAGTGTTGCTGGCTTGTTTCTGGTCGGTGTGTACGGAGGCAGAGTTCTCGGTCGTTGAGCTCACTTCGCTACCTTCAACTATTTTGACGGATGTGACTAGCACACCTTAGCAACGATGAATTTATTTCAGATCACAAGGCTGGATTTAAAGAGACTGTGGAACGCGCTTCTTGCGGGAATAAGCCTGAATGCACTAGCGTTATACAAACCGTAGAGGAAGCGCGAGCTTTCTTTACAGCGCTTTCGCAGCAATGTTTTCGCACCACTGCGGACAAGGGGTCGACTTGGTTTCGACTTCGTACATTGAGCCAGGGGAAGCGTGCCGGTGCAGGCTAGAGACCACCGTTAAGCGTCGTAGCAACCAATAAACGCAGAGAAGAACTCTCAGCGTGACTACGCCCTCGCTGCCTAATTCCAGCGACGCGTGTCTGTCAGCCTAGGTTTGGTTCCTGACCTAGATCCTGGCATCGACTAGGGAACTTGCCTGACCGGTTTGTTGTTCGGCCGGTCGGGGACTTTTAGAGCAACTGGGCCCATCATCCGGAGCGTGTTTGCCCGAGCCGGAGGGCCGAGTAGAGATCCTGTGCAGACTGCGCACGGAGAAGCCCTGGCAAGATGACGAAGGACCCGGGTTCAATTCCCGGCGGCTCCACCGTGAAGCCCCAGCTAGATAGCATTCTAGCTGGGGCTTCTTCTCGTTTGTGGGACTTGGTGGAGGGGCCGGCCCGCTTTAGTTCAGTTCTTCGCGGCACTGTTCCTTGGTCTTGCCGGAGTCGAGGCAGTTTGCCCAGTCAATTTGCCCCTGTACCCATGGGCTAGGCTTGCGCGGCTGTTGCTGTTCTGGCGTGGGCGGAACGCCCGCGTTTGCCTCCTCTTCGAGGTGCTGCTCACCACCCATGGTGTCGAAACACCATTGGGAATAGGAGACGGTGCCGTCAGACCAGCGTGCTGACCCTGGGGTGCCCTCGAGGCATTCCACAACAACGGGCTCTGCGGGGGCCTGCTCGACCGCGGGAGCCTCAGCGACTGGAGTATCAGCTTGTGGGGAAGCCATGGTGGGATCGGGCTGTTTGGCCTCCGGCTTCGTCGTCTCGGGCTTTGCTTCCTCTGTCTCGCTCGTGGGCGGCATGCTCGAACTGGAGTCGGACGTCTCAGGTGAAGATGACGACGCGCTGCTCGATGGAGCCGGAGCAGGCTCGGTGTTGGAGCTACATCCAGCCACGGCCATGGCAAGTGTGGTAAGCGCGATGGTGAGCTTCTTCATGCTGATGTCCTTTCAGGAGGAAACTGCTAAATCTCAAAGTCTGGTGAACGTCGTCGGATTTGTGTGTGGCAGTGGTTATGACAGTCAGGTTAGCCATAACCGCCACGGCAACTGTTCCTCACGGGGAATGGTCATCGTCGGGCGTAGTATTGCTGCATGACATTTGAGCCACAACGCGTCACTGTTGTCTTGTTTGAGGGCTTTGAGCTTCTCGACGTCTTCGGTCCCGTCCAACTGCTTCAAGCCGTCCCTGACGTCACCGTGGTTTTCGCTGGGCCCACGGGCAAGCCAGTGGCTAGCTCTCAGGGCGTAGAAGTGGTGCCGACAATTTCTTATGAGCAGATTGAGCCGACTGACATCCTTCTCGTTCCCGGCGGCAAAGGAACCCGGCAGCTCGTGGAGGACGAATATTTTCTGTCGTGGCTTCGTGAGGTGGGTTCACAAGCGCCTATGGTTGCCGCCGTGTGCACGGGTTCTGCAGTCTTGGCAGCCGCAGGACTATTGGAAGGCTATGCCGCAACGAGCAACAAACGCGCGTTTGCGTGGGCGAGCTCCTTTGGCAAGAAAGTGGCTTGGCAGCCGGAAGCACGGTGGGTACACGACCGAAATCGATGGACCTCCTCAGGTGTTGCAGCCGGAATGGATATGACGGTTGCGCTCATTGCGCATCTCAGAACTGAAGAAGTGGCGCTGGCTGCTGCCAACTTTGCAGAGTATGAGGCGCACCGCGACAGCGAGTGGGATCCTTTCGCGCGGCTTTATGGGCTGGCGTCGTCAAGCGGCGATGATGCTGAGTGAGGGGGCATCGTGGCCTCGGGCAGATTCTGTGACGCTCACGGTAGATAAGGGGCTAAAACCGGCGATTTTCTAGTCGCTATCTGCCGTGAACGTAGCGGGGGCAAAGCTCGCAATGGGGTAGGGGCCGGAAAAGCGGACTAAGGCAAGTCGGAGAAAAATGTGACGTGAGCCCGAAATATTTGTTACTTGAGTTACATTCCCGTGGTAGCCTTTTTCCAACAGTGTGACGTGGAGCACTGGGACTGACCCCTACGACAGGAGTACCCATGAACAGCCCAACCAACGCAGCGCCACAAGGCGGCGCTGGTACCGCGGAGAAGCCCAAGGCGAATTCCGTCAAGGCAGATCAGAACAAGCGCCCACAGCCTAGCGGGGGAATGCTGGATAAGTTCCTCAACGGTGTGGAATACATCGGCAACAAACTGCCGGAGCCCTTCACCATCTTCTTAATCCTCTTCCTAATTACGGGCGTGCTGTCCACCATCATGGCGAAGATGGGCGTGGAAATTAAGATTCCAGGCTCAGATGAAATCCAGCCGGTGAAAGGCTTGTTCACCGGTGAGGGACTGACGTGGTTCACCACGACGATGGGTGAGAACTACATCAACTTTCCGCCGCTGGTCACGGTGCTGCCCATCATGCTGGCTGTGGGTGTGGCGGAGCGTTCCGGAATGCTCTCAGCCCTTATCCGCAAGCTGTTCGGTTCGGCAAAGCCGTGGCTGTTGCCGTACGCGGTAGGCGTTATTGGCGTGACGGCCTCGGTGATGGCGGATGCTGCGTTCGTTATCGTCCCGCCGCTGGCTGCCATGGTCTTTAAGGCCGCTGGCCGCCACCCCGTTGCCGGCCTTATCGGTGGTTTCGCCGCTGTGGGCGCAGGTTATTCGACCGCCTTGGTGCCCACCTCACTGGATGCCCTGTTTGCTGGTATTACGACCGCCGTCATGGACACCTTGCCGAACACGGAGTTCGCTCCGGTCAATGCGATGTCGAACTACTACTTCAACGTGGCCTCCTCCATCGTCCTAGGCTTGCTTGCCGGTTTCATCATCGACAAGGTGATCGAGCCGCGCATGTGGCAGCAGGAGGTTCCTACTGAGGAGGACATCGACCCAGAGGACGCTGCCGAGCGCGGAGACCGTGACGAAAACGGTGAAGAGCTCACCGCTGAGCTGCGCCCAGCCGAGTCCAAGGGCCTCATCTGGTCTGGCGTGGCCACGGTTATCCTCACCGCCATCATCCTCTTCGCGGTCCTTCTGCCAGAATCCCCCTGGCGTAACGAGGAAGGCAGCTTCTTGCCCAAGTCGCCGCTGTTGAACTCCATCGTCTTCATCGTCTTTGCCTACTTCTTGGTGCTCGGCGTGGTCTATGGCAGGGTTGTCGGCACGGTCAAGGGCATCAATGACGTGGTGAACATGATGATCGGCGCGCTCAAGGACATGATGAGCTTCCTTATTTTGGCGTTCATCTTGGGTCAGTTCGTGGCGCTGTTCGCCTGGACCGGCATCGGTACCTTCACCGCAGTGAAGGGCGCAGCCTTCCTGGAATCCATCGGCCTTACCGGCTTCCCGGCCATCTTTGCCTTCATTGCACTCGCGTCCTGCCTGAACCTGCTTATTATTTCCGGTTCCTCCATGTGGACGCTCATGGCGGCAGTATTCGTGCCGATGTTCGCGCTACTGGGTTACGAGCCGGCCTTCATCCAGGGCGCATTCCGCGTTGGTGATTCCGCGACCCAGATCATCACCCCGCTCAATCCGTACATGATTGTCATGCTGGGTTTCCTCCAGCGTTATGAACGTGAGGCAGGTCTAGGAACACTTATGTCCCGCCTCGTGCCATTCGTTATTCCATTCTTCACCGCTTGGGCCATCTTGCTGGCTATCTGGTTCTATGTTGATCTTCCACTGGGCCCAGGCAACGCGGTCATGATTGGGTAGAGGTATGACTCAACCCAACACTCCATCAACGGCATATCTGGAGGCGATGGAGGGGGACGTCGCCAAGCGCGTGGCGTCCGCCGCCCCGCCCGAACATACGGAGGAGGACTACCCCGGCCAGGAGAAGGTGTGGGACAGCGCCGCAGCACGGGCGGAAGGGCTGCGGGAAACCGCCGCGCACATCGTGGCGGATCTGCATGCCCACCCGGAGACCGCCTTTGAAGAGTATCGTTCCATGGCGGTGCTGGCCGATATCGTGGAAAAATACGGCTTCTCCACACGTCGCGGCGTCTATGGTGTAGATACCGCCTTTGAGGCCTCGTGGCAAAGCGAGGACTTCGACCCGAAGCATCACCCCACCGTGGCCATCTTGGCGGAGTATGACGCACTGCCGCAGATTGGCCACGCTTGCGGTCACAACATCATCGCCGCGGCGGGCGTGACGGGATTCCTCGCGGCCACCGCTGCGCTTGTCGACGTCCCCCTGCCCGGCCGCATCCTCCTGCAGGGAACCCCAGCGGAGGAGGGGCATTCCGGCAAGGAGTACATGATTCGCGGCGGCAGCCTGGACGGGGTGGATGCTGCAGTCATGATTCACGGCTTTGGCTATGACATCGGTGCACATGCGTGGGTAGGCCGGCGTATCTTGCGCGTGACTTACCGCGGTTTAGCGGCCCATGCGAGCTCGCAGCCCTTTATGGGGCGCAATGCCCTCGACGCGGCGAGCTTGGCCTATCAAGGCATTGGGCTTATGCGGCAGCAGATGCCGCCGTCAGACCGCGTTCATGCCACCATGGCCGGTGGTGACAGGCCGTCCATCATTCCGAAGAGCGCAGAAATGCACATTTACGTGCGTTCTTTAGGTACGCGCACGCTGATGGACCTCTCCGGACGCGTCGAGGACATTGTGCGGGGCGCGGCGCTAATGGCTGGCGTTGAGGTAGACCTCGAGTGGGATGAGCACCCGATGACACTGCCGGTGCGCAATAATGCTGCGCTCGTCGAGCGGTGGGCGGCCACGCAAGCGCGCCGGGGACGCACGGCGTTGCCAGCGGGCACTGTGCCGGACACGGTGGCGGCGTCGACAGATTTTGGCAATGTATCGAATTTGGTGCCGGGCCTGCATCCTATGGTGAAAGTCTCACCGTCGGATGTGGCGCTGCATACCGAGGACTTCGCGCGGTGGGCGGCCACGCCTCAAGCTGTCGACGCCGCAGTGGATTCGGCAGCCGGCTTGGCGCAGGTCACGCTCGATTTCTTGGCGGACCCGGAGTTCCGGCGCGCTGCCCGCGAGGACTTCAATAAGCAAGGCCCAGTCGCCGTGGATACCCTTCTGGCGGGAGGTGCAGGTACCCCCGCGGGGAATTAGGAAACAATAGTGTGCTTGAAAGGTAACCCTTACATAGGTTAGGTTAGGCGGCGACGTTATTTACCGACTGTGGTTAGCCACACCTAATACGCAAGGACACCATGTTCACGATTTCCCGCCGCGCCTTCGGCACGACTACCACCAAGATTGCTGCGACTGTTTCTATTGCAGCACTGGCGTTGACCGGCTGCTCCTCCAACTCCGCAGAGGAGACCACTGAGGCAGCGGGTTCCGCGGCAGCAGATGCCTCCTCCATCACCCTGGAGGATAACTTCGGTGAAAAGACCGTTACCACCCCGGTGGAGAACCCGGCGGTGACGGATAACCGTGCCTTCTCGGTGTTGGCTCAGTGGGATATTGACCTGGCTGCAGCACCGCTGCCGCTGGTGCCGAAGTCCCTGCGTGATACGTATAACAAGGACACCGTCGAGGTAGATCTCGGCTCGCACAAGGAGCCGGACCTCGAGGGCTTGGTGGCAGCTGATCCGGACGTGGTGTGGAATGGTCAGCGCTTTGAGTCGCACCAGGAGGACATCGAGAAGCTGCTGGAGGACGTTCCCGTGCTCGACTTCGAGCCGCGCGATGACAAGGACTTCTTCGAGGAACTCAAGCGCCACACCGAAGCACTGGGCCAGGTCTTCGGCCACGAAGAGGACGCCGAGAAGCTCATCGCCGATTTCGATGATGCTGCTCAGCGCGCCAAGGACGCCTATGACCCGGAGCAGAAGGTCATGGCCGTCAACACCTCTGGTGGCGAGATTGGCTACATTGCCCCGCACGTTGGCCGCACCTATGGTCCGATCTTTGACCTTCTTGGTCTGACCCCGGCACTAGAGGTGGAGAACGCTTCCGATGACCATGAGGGCGACGACATTTCCGTCGAGGCTATTGCTCAGTCCAACCCAGACTGGATCCTTATCATGGACCGCGACGCCGCAGTCTCCAAGGAAGGCGAGCAGGTTACCCCGGGCGAGAAGCTAGTCAAGGACAACGCTGCGCTCAAGAATGTCACCGCGGTCAAGGACAGCAACGTGTACGTCGCGCCACAGGATACGTACGTCGATGAATCCATCATCACCTACACGGAAATCCTGAACGCGCTTGCCGACGCCTTCGAAAAGGCCAAGGCCTAAAACCTCAAGGAGCAGAGTGAAGACCGTGACGGTGCGGATGGGCACACACGATGATCGTGGGCGCATGCCCACGCGCAGCTCCCGTGAACCCGTTGTGACGTGGACATTGGGCCTCGGTGTGCTCGGCGTGTTCACTCTGCTCATCCTGTCCCTCATGGTGGGGGAGTACAGCATCCTCGATAATGAGGATGGTTGGACCATGTTCTTCACTACGCGCGTGCCGCGCACGATTGCCCTCGTCTTGGCCGGCGCGGCCATGGCTATGAGCGGCTTGGTGATGCAGCTGCTCACTCAGAACCGCTTTGTGGAACCTACGACCACGGGTACCACCGAGTGGGCCGGACTGGGACTGCTCTTTTCCCTCATTCTTTTCCCGCATGCTTCGGTGCTAGTGAAGATGCTTATTTCCGTGGCCTTCGCGTTTGCCGGGACCATGGTGTTCTTCGCTTTCCTGCGTCGGGTGGCATTGCGCTCCTCGCTCATTGTGCCCATCATCGGCATCATGCTGGGCGCCGTCGTGTCCGCAGTGTCCTCCTACGTGGCGTTGCGTACCGACACGTTGCAGCAGCTCGGCATCTGGTTCATGGGTTCTTTTACCTCGGTCTATGAAGGACAATATGAGGTTTTGTGGGTAGTTCTGCTCGTACTTCTCGCCGTGTACCTTTATGCTGACAAGCTCACCGTCGCCGGACTCGGCGAGGATATTGCCACCAACATTGGCCTGAACTACCAACGAATGATTCTCCTGGGCACTGGCCTCATTGCGGTGGCGACGGGCGTGGTAACCGTCGTCGTGGGCGCCCTGCCCTTTCTGGGACTTATCGTTCCGAACATGGTGAGCATGCTGCGTGGCGATGACCTGCGCTCCAATCTGCCGTGGGTGTGCCTGCTGGGAATTGCCACCGTAACGCTTTGTGACATCCTGGGCCGCGTTATCATTGCTCCGTTTGAGATGCCCGTCTCCGTCATCCTTGGCGTCGTCGGCGCCATCGTCTTCGTCGTTCTGATTGTGAGGTCAACCAAGTGAGTGTGCGTATCTCCGTTCCAGCAACGACTACTCAGCTGCAGGTCGATAACTCCCGCCGCAGCGTGGGCAGCTTCCAGTCCGCTGCTGCTGCGCGCAAGTACTGGATTATCCTCGGCGCCCTCATCGCCGCAGGCCTCATCTTCGCTTTCGGCCTGTTGGCCTACGACAATCCCATGGACTTTGGGACCCGGAAGTGGTGGCTCATTGCGCGCCGCCGTGCTGATGCAGTTACCGCCATGGCGATTGTTGCGGTGTGCCAGGCGGTGGCCACGGTGGCCTTCCACACGGTGACCAATAACCGCATCTTGACGCCCTCCATCATGGGCTTTGAGTCCCTCTATGTGGCAATTAATACTGCCACCATTTTCTTTCTCGGCGCTGCTGGGCTGACGCAATCCCGCAACATGGGCATGTTCCTTGTTCAACTCGTGCTCATGGTGGGGCTGTCACTGATTCTGTACTCGTGGCTGCTCACCAGCCGCCGCAACAATATGCATGCGATGTTGCTGGTAGGCATCATCATTGGCGGTGGTTTGGGCTCATTGTCCACTTTCATGCAGCGTATGCTCACGCCGAGTGAGTTCGACGTGCTTACCGCACGCCTTTTCGGCTCAGTTAATAACGCCGAAACCGAGTATTATCCCATTGCTATTCCACTCGTTATTGCGGTCACGGCGTTGATGTTCTTTAACTCGCGCCGTCTCAACGTTCTGGCTCTAGGCCGTGATGCCGCTACCAACTTGGGTGTGAACCACAAGGTCAACGCTATCTACACCTTGATTTTGGTCTCCATCCTCATGGCTACGACCACGGCACTCGTGGGCCCCATGACCTTCCTGGGCTTCCTCGTGGCCACCTTGGCCTACCAAGCGGCGGAGACTTACGATCACCGCTATCTCTTCCCGATGTCCATGGCCACCGCCTTTGCCGTGCTTACCTGTGCCTACTTCCTCATGCAGCACGTCTTCTATGCGCAGGGCGTGGTGTCCATCATCATTGAGCTGGTGGGCGGCAGCGTCTTCCTCTTTGTCATTCTGCGAAAGGGCAAGCTGTGATCAAGCTTTCCAAGGTCTCTAAGGCCTATTCCGGCGAGACCACCATTGGCCCCGTCGATCTGGAAATCCCCACCGGAGGTATCACCGCTCTTATTGGGCCGAACGGCGCGGGCAAGTCCACGATGCTCACCATGATTGGCAGGCTTCTCGACGCCGACGAGGGCACCATCGAGGTCGCCGGTTACGACGTCTCCTCCACAAAGTCCGAGGACTTGGCCAAGATTCTGTCCATCCTGCGCCAGGAAAATCACTTCATTACAAAGTTGACCGTACGCCAGCTCGTCAGCTTCGGCCGCTTCCCTTACTCCAAAGGCCGCCTGACCGCTGAGGATGAAGACATAGTCTCGCGCTACATTGACTTCTTCCATTTGCGCGAACTGGAAAACCGCTACCTCGATGAGCTGTCCGGTGGGCAGCGTCAGCGCGCGTACGTGGCGATGGTGCTGTGTCAGGAGACGGACTACGTGCTTCTCGACGAACCCCTCAACAACCTCGACATCTCCCACTCAGTCGAGATGATGAAACATCTGCGCAGTGCCGCCAAGGAGTTCGGTCGCACCATCATCATTGTTTTGCACGACATCAACTTCGCTGCACGCTACGCCGACTACATTTGCGCCGCTAAGGACGGAAACATCGTGGCGTTCGGTGGCCCAGACGAGATCATGCGGGATGACATTCTTACCCCGATCTTCGAAACGCCTATCACAGTGATCGATGGCCCGGATGGGCTTTTGGCTTGCTACCACTAGAAAGGTCGAGCAATCATCGCCTGGTGTGCTATGAAAAATGAGCACTAGCCAGGCGATTTGTTGTTTGTTGGGGGTGTGCGTATATTTATGCGAGTCGCCGCGAGGTAGCCGTGAGGTTAACTGGTGGTAGATGTTTGAACAATGTTTGTTTGGCGGGTTTGACTTTGGTTGGGCTTGTTGGGTAATGTTGTTCGGGCCGCTTGCGAGAGGTTAACGTTTGGTTAATTTTCTTGTGGTGTGCGGATGATGTGTGAGAACTCAATAGTGTGCCAATGTACTTTTTGTGTTGGTTGATTGTAATCA